>JAUNTL010000110.1 GCA_030538705.1 Paracoccus sp. (in: a-proteobacteria)
CGGATCACGGCGCGCGGATCAACGCCGGCGTGATCGGCAAAGCGGCGATCCTCCCATGCGATCAGCATGGCGATGAAGCGCGGGTCTGTGCCGGCGGCGGGCGGGTCCAGCCGCCATAGCCCGTTGCCGACCTGAAAGGCGCGCAGCAGGCTGCCGTCGCGGGCCAGAACCTCGGTCCCCGTGGCGATGTTCAGCGAAGGGATTTCGGTCGCGTCCAGCCAGCGGCCGAATGCCGCGCGCGACCAGTCCGCCGCCGCCCCCGCCAGCCCGAGGATCATAGCTGCCGCGATCAGCCGCCGCCCGTTGCGGCGGCTGTGGTCCGCGCGGCCGTCCCCGCCGTCCCCGCCGCCGCCCCCCGCGATCAGCGCGCGGGGGTGATTGTGACGCTGCCACTGTCGGTCCAGCCGCGCAGATCGGGGCTGTAGAAATCCGAAACGGTCGCCGCCGGATGGCGGAAGCTGCCTGCGGTCACGGCGCGCAACCGATAGGCAAGCTCAAACTCTGTCCCGCCCGAATATTGCAGCGAGGCGGCAAAGCGGTCGGCGCGGAACTCGGTCATCTCGGTGTCGGGGATGCCAAAACCGGATTCCTCCCCCTCGATATTGCCCGATTCGATCAGGTTCGGGTTTTCGATCTCGAACCCTGCCGGCAGCGGATCGGTGATGATCAGCCGCCCGCCGGTCGCATTCCCGAACACGCGGACCCGGATCAGCACATTCAGCCGCTGGCCCTGCGTCACCATCTGCGGGTCGATCAATTCGCCCTCGGGGGTGTAATAGCTGCGCGTGATCGAAAAGGCATTGCCCCCGGCGCTGACCTGGCCCTCGGGGACCGCCGTGGCCGAGAGGATCACATCAATCGGGCGCTCGCCGGTATTCGACAGCGGTTGGCGCATCGGCGCCGAGGCATCGCCCAGATCGGTGATCGGCGCGGTGATCGCGGCCTGACCCAGCATCAGGCCCTGGCCGGCGTCTTCGGCGGTCATCAGCGCATGGCCCGCCAGCACCAGCCACAGCGCTTCTTGTGTCGAGCGCCAGCGGTTTGACGAGCTGTTGTCAAAGCCTGTCGCAATGCGCAGCGCCTCGGCCTCGCGGTTGATGCGCTGTGTCCCCGCTTCGGCCGCAAGCGCCAGCGTCGCGGCACGGTCGCGCAGCGTGGTGCCGTAATCACGGCGATAGCGCCGCTGTTCATCAGGGGCGCGCAACAGTGCTGCGGCACGGTCGAACATGCGGTCGGCGCGCGGCTGATCACCCAGATAGGCAAGTGCCGCGCCAAGCTGCGCCGCAGCCATCGGCGTTCTGAACGCATCCGCCCCGGTATCGGCATAATAGCGCAGATCACTGACGACGGCGCTGCGCTCGCGCGCCAGAACATAGGCGGCATAGGCGACCGCGGCGGCCTCGTCAGGTCCGGCATAGCGCAGGTCAGGCGCCGCGTTCAGGCGGTTTTGCAGGTTCACAAGCGCGCGGCGGAAGCTGGCATCGGGCACCGCATGACCCTGGGCGCGGGCGCGCGACAGGAAATCTGTCGCATAGGCATCCAGCCAGTCGTCGGAATAATCCGGCGCCCACAGGCCAAAGCCGCCCCCGACGGTCTGGCGCGTCAGGATCAGTGTCACCGCCTTGGCGATGTTTTCCGTCACGGCACCGCCGGGCATTTCCTGCGCCGGAACCTCGGATATCAGCGCACCCAGATACAGCTGCGGCATCATCGCCGAGACGACCTGTTCGGTGCAGCCATAGGGGAAGTTGCGCAGCAGATAGAGCGCCGCCGGCACGTCAAGCAGCGCATAGGCGCCGCTGGCCATGGTGATCCGGCCCGAACCGGGAACGAAATCGCCAAGGGCGGTGAAATCCGGCTCGGCGCTTTCGCCCGGCGCCAGCGTCAGGCGCATGGCACGGGTCACGGGCTGATCCAGCCGCATGACCGGGATCGCCAGCTCTTTAGTGACGCGGCGCCCGTCGGGCAGGGTCGCGGCCAGCACGATGCCGGCCGCTGCGGTCTGCGCATCGGGCGGCGCGCTCAGCTCCAGTTGCAGCGGCAGGCGCTGCCCTTCGGTCAATGTGACTGCGGCCGGCAACCCGCGCGCGCCAAGCGCGATGCCCTCTGCCACAGGCGCGATTTCCAGCCCGACCTCGCCGGGCGGGCCGCTGACATGGGTCAGCACGATCTCGGCACGCGCCTGATCCCCGGGCGCCAGAAAGGCCGGCGCGGTCACCGTCATCACCACCGGGTCGCGCACCAGCATCGTCGCATCGGCCTGCCCGACGGCGGTATCGGTCCAGACAAGCGCGATCAGCCGGACCTCGCCGTTGAAATCAGGCAGCGGAACCGAAACACTGGCCTTGCCCCCGGCGTCCAGCGTCACCGGGCCAGAGAACCACGACATCAGCTTTTCGGTGGGTGGCGGCGCGGCCAGCGAGGCACTGCCGGCATCTCCGCCGCTGCGCAGCGCGCCATCGGCGGCACCCGAGGCAAGGATCAGCTGACCATAAAGATCGCGCAGCCCGACACCCAGCCGGCGCTGTCCGAAATAGTGATCCCCGGCCGAGGGCGGCTTGTAGCCGGTGAGGTTGAGAATGCCCTGATCGACGGCCCAGATCGTCGCGTGAACCTGTTGGCCGGCACCCGCACCCGCGACATGCAGCGTCACCTCGGCGGTGCCGCGCGGATCGTGCTGGGCGGGCGCGTCGATCCTTGCCTCAAGCAGCCGGGCGCCGGGGTCGACCACGGCGGGCGCCAGCCCGAGCGCGCGCACCGGCGCATGGCCGGCCCCCGCATCCAGCGGCCGGATCATGCTGACCGCGACATAGACACCCGCGCCCCATTCATCGGTGACGGGCAGGGTGACGCTGTTCATACCTTGCTGTGCGGCCACCGCTTGCAGCGAGACCAGCCGGTTCGACATCACCGAGATCAGCGCCGTGCCGGCCGCCGATGCCTCGAATGTGGCAATCGCGTTTTCGCCGGCGCGATAGGCGGGCTTGTCCAGTGTCACACGCAGCCGGTCGGGCGTATCGCCGCCGCTGCCACTGGCCGCGCCCCAGCCGGCCCAGAACAGAAACGAGGTCTCGGCCCCGTCCTCATTGCGCAGGACCATCTCATACTGGCCCCAGTCGACCGGGACCGACAGGCTGACCGGCCCCTCGGCATTGGCCTCTTGCCGGCCCGAGGTGACGCTCTGGCGTCTTGTGATCGCCTCCCACTGCCACGAGCCGCCGAGGGAATACCATTGGTAATCCGTCTCGATCCGGTTGAGCTGCCAGGTGATGACCCCGTCACGCGGCGCGCCGTCGGGGCCAAGCATGACCGCCGAAAAGGCGGCGTTGGTGCCTTCGTTCACCGTTTCGTCGGGGAAATCCGGGCGCAGGCCCAGGGTCTCGCCCGGCGGCAGGATCAGGCTGCGGGCGACGCGTTCGACCGGGCGGCCCGCGCCCTCCAGAACACGCAGACGCAGGGTTGCGTCCCATGGGCGGCTGGCACTGGTCAGGGCCTCGGGCAGGGCTGCCAGCAGATCGAACCCGCCGGCTTCGTCGGTGTGGCCGGCGATCATCTCGCCGCCTTGCGGTTGCAGATCGTCGTGACGGCCAAAGACATAGCCCGGCCAGTCGGGCAGGCGGCGCGCCGGTGTGGCGATGATCTCGCCCTCGACCGGCAGCTCGGCTGCGGGTGCGCCGAACAGCCAGCGGGCGTCGATATGGGCGCTGACCGGCGCCGCCCCGTCCAGCACCGCGGGCAGCTCAAGCGTGAAATCCAGCCGCTCGGGCAGGAAATCCTCGACCAGCATGCGCAGCGAGGCAAGCGGCGGGCCATCGCTTTCGACCCGCAATTCGATCCGCCAGGCGCCGCGCGGCGCGGTGGCGGGGATCGGCAGGTCCAGAACATAGCCCCCCGCCCCGGCCGCTGTCGCCATCAGGCGGGCGTGTTCGGCCCCGTCGGGGCGCAGGATGCGCGCGCTCATCGGCAGGCCGTCGATGGCGGCGGCGCGGTTGTCGCGGGCAAGGATGGTTGCATGCGCGGTCTCGCCGGCGCGATAGGCGCCGCGATCCAGCGTGGCAAAGACGTCGACCGGCGGCGCGGCCGGGTTGCCCTCGACCCCGCGGTCGGACAGATCGAACTCCGGCCCGCTGAGCGACAGAAAGCTGAGATCGGCAATGGTGTCGCCATCAAGGCGGGTCGCGGTGATCATCGCGGGTTCGGCGCTGTCGCGGCCGCGCGTCAGGCCGGCATCGAAATGCGCGATCCCCTGCGCATCGCTCAGCACCGTGCCCAGAACCGCGTTCCCGCGCGAGATCAGCGCGACCTCGATCCCGGCGCGGGCGCCGGCATCCGACAGGCCGCGCACCGCGACCGTCAGACCGTCCGTGCCCGAAAAGCTGCTCAGCCCGAGATCCGAGACCATGAACCACTGCGAGGCCGGCGGCGCGATATCGGGGTCCGAGCCGGGAACATCGGCCATCAGCGCATAGATCCCCGGCTCCAGCGGGCCGGCCTCGGCGCGCAGGTCAAGCCGGGTCGCGACCTCGGTATTGACGGGATGGCTGCCGCCGCCCGCCGGGGGGGCGATCGTGGCCGTGCCCTGCCAGACCTGCTGGCCCAACTGGCCGGTAAAGATCTCTTCGCGCCAGCCTTGCAACGGGTTGCCGAAGATCTCGTCGCGCAGCGCGCTGACGAGATTGCGGTCCGACATGCGGTAAAGCCTCAGCCCGATCTCGGGGGTGTTGACCGAATGGATGGTCAGCCCCAGATCGCCCGATGCCGGCAGGACATAGGCCCGCCCGGCAAAGCGCACGCCCGGCTTCTGATCGGGGATATAGGCGGTCTGCGACACATCCGCGCCCAGCGTCCCACCCCCCTGCGAGGGCAGGCCCGCACGCAGGACAACCGTGGTTTCGGTGCCGCGTTCCAGCCCGCTCAGGCACAGATCCCTGTCCGCGACATCAATCCCGATCGTCGCGACGGGGGTCGAGACATAGGGGTGCAGATCGGCATCGCGGGCGACATCTTCGGAAAAGCTGATGCAATAGCGCGGGCCGGAGCCGCTCTCCTCCAGCCGGGAATCGGCGACGCGAAAGCCGTAACGGTGCTCAAATTCCTCAAGATTGCCGCGCAGATAATTGTCGTCACGCGGCCCGTGGCGCAGGGCGGCCAGCCCCTCGCGCTCGCGCCCGGTCAGGGTGGTCTGCAAGGCCCATTCGACCAGATATTCGGTGCCCGCCGCGCCCGGTGCGCGCAGCCAGGCATTGGTGATTGCCGCCGTGGCCTGACGGAAATACTGCCCGCTGTCGCCCGAACGCGCCTGTCCTGCGGCATTCATGCGCTGCGCCAGGGCCAGCCAGTCCGCCGGAAGGTCGCTCTGCGCGGTCACCGCCGCCTGCATGCGAAGTGCGGCCTCGGGATCAAAGCCCGTCAGATGCCGCACATCGGCGCGCATTTCGTCCGGGCTGCGCCCGTCGCCGGGATAAAGCTCGCCCAGAGAATCGGCCATCTCGCGGGCCTGACGCAGATCGGCCTCGGTCAGCCATCCGCGCGCCTGCGCAATCCTGTCGTCAAGGCCCGCCAGCAGGGCGGGATCGCTGCGCATCACCGCGCCCGAAAAGGCGCCGTCATAAAAGACCGGCGCGCCGGGATTGGCCTTTGGAAAACAGGCCCGCGCATTGGCGTTATAGGTAACATGGGTGCAATCGGCGCTGGCAAGGCAGGCCTGCATACAGGCGGTCTGGCTGATGTTGAAAATCGGCCCCAGATCGCCACCGGGCAGATCGGCATTGGCCTCTAGCGGGATACGTGCCGACGGCACCGCCTGCTGCGCCGCACCGCTGCCGGCGAGATGCACAGCCATCACTGCCGCCGCGAGGCCGGCCACCCAACGGAAATTCCACCGCATCATCGCCCCCGCGCTGAACCCTTTGACGCAGCCTGCCAGAATGAGAACGGCGGAGCAATGGCCGAACCCACTGCCTGGCCGTGACCTGCTTGACCTCGGGACCGGTTGTTCGCAATCTGCGCCCCGTAAAACAGGGAGATGCCGATGAGAACCCGCGCCGCCGTCGCCGTAGAGGCCGGAAAACCGCTAGAAGTCATGGAGGTGAACCTTGAGGGGCCGAAGGCTGGCGAGGTCATGGTCGAGATCAGGGCCACCGGCATCTGCCATACAGATGAATTCACCCTGTCCGGCGCCGATCCCGAAGGAATTTTTCCGTCCATTCTGGGCCATGAGGGCGCGGGTGTGGTGGTCGAGGTCGGGCCGGGCGTCACCAGCGTCAGGCCGGGCGATCATGTGATACCGCTTTATACGCCCGAATGCCGGCAATGTGCGTCCTGCCTGTCGGGCAAGACCAACCTCTGCACCGCGATCCGCGCAACGCAGGGGCAGGGGCTGATGCCGGATGGCACCAGCCGGTTCACGATGCTGGATGGCACGCCGATCCATCATTATATGGGCTGCTCGACATTCTCGAACTATACCGTCTTGCCGGAAATCGCGGTGGCCAAGGTCCGCGAGGACGCGCCCTTTGACAAGATCTGCTATATCGGCTGCGGCGTGACGACCGGCATCGGCGCGGTCATCAACACGGCCAAGGTGGAAATCGGCGCCAAGGCGGTGGTCTTTGGTCTCGGCGGCATCGGGCTGAATGTGCTGCAAGGGCTGCGGCTGGCGGGCGCGGACATGATCATCGGCGTCGATCTGAACAATGACAAGAAACAGATGGCCGAGTATTTCGGCATGACGCATTTCATCAACCCGAAGGAATGCGAAAATGTCGTGCAGGAAATCGTCAACCTGACGAAAACCCCCTTTGATCAGATCGGTGGCGCGGATTATTCATTCGACTGCACCGGCAATGTGAAGGTGATGCGCGACGCGCTGGAATGCACCCATCGCGGCTGGGGCCAGTCGGTCATCATCGGTGTCGCCCCGGCCGGTGCCGAAATCAGCACGCGGCCGTTCCAGCTGGTCACCGGGCGGGTCTGGAAGGGCACGGCATTCGGCGGCGCGCGCGGGCGCACCGATGTGCCCAAGATCGTCGACTGGTATATGGACGGCAAGATCGAGATCGACCCGATGATCACCCATACCCTGGCACTCGATGACATCAACAAGGGGTTTGATCTGATGCATGCGGGCGAGTCGATCCGCTCGGTCGTGCTGTATTGATGCGCGTGGCGTGGCGGCAGGACAATGCGTTCGCCGCCGCGCTTTTGACCGTCATGGCGGCGCATCCGGCCGCGGCGGGCTGCCTTGACGAAGCGGGGTTCGCGGCACTTGAGGCATCCGATATCGGGGGCGGCGTCTATCGCCCCCTGACCGGGGTGGATATGCCCTCGGATGATTACGGATACGAGATCCGTCAGGACGCCAACAGCTTTCTGGTCCGCTCGTTCCGCCCCGGATTCGTGCTTTCCTATGTGATCGTCTTTAGCGGCGATGACGCGCTCATCACGGCGCGCTTTACGGGCTATGAACAGGATGACGATCCGCATTCGGGCAGCTATACGATTTATTACCGCCACAGCGATCATGACTATGTGACGCTTTGCGGGAATCCCGGCATGCTGACGGTCGCGCCGGTCCTTGATATCCTTGACCATCTTCGCCAGCCGGGGCCGGAATGATCCGGCCCCACGGCTGCGGAAACATCGCTGACAAACAGCCCCGCAGGGCAAAAGCATGACAGGAGCAGATATGACCGCGACCTCGGCAAAATTCGAAACCCTCAGCGAGAACCGCAGCTTTGGCGGCACGCAGGGCGTCTATCGCCATGCCTCGGATGCCACCGGCACGGATATGACATTCGCCGTCTATCTGCCGCCCGCCGCCGATGACGGGCCGGTGCCGGTGCTGTGGTATCTGTCCGGCCTGACCTGCACCCATGAGAACGCCATGACCAAAGCCGGCGCGCAGGAACATGCATCCGACGCCGGCATCGCGCTGATCTTTCCCGATACCTCGCCGCGCGGCGAGGGCGTGGCCGATGATGACGCCTATGATCTGGGGCAGGGCGCGGGATTTTACGTCGATGCGACCCAGGCGCCATGGGCGCCGCATTTCCGCATGTGGGATTACATCACCCGCGATCTGCCCGATCTGGTATTCGATCACTTCCCGCTTTTGCCCGAGGCGCAGGGGATCACCGGTCATTCGATGGGCGGGCATGGCGCGCTGACCATGGCGATGGCGATGCCCGGGACCTATCGCTCGGTTTCGGCCTTTGCGCCGATTGCCAACCCGACCCGGTCGGACTGGGGGCGCAAGCAGCTGTCGGCCTATCTCGGCGCGGATGAAACCCGCTGGCAGGACCATGATGCCAGCCTGCTGATGCTGGATCGCGGCTTTCCCGGCGAGGTGCTGATTGATCAGGGCACCGATGACCAGTTCATCGACCTGTTGCGCCCCGAGGCGCTGGCATCCGCCATCGCCACGCGGCGCCAGCCGGCGATGCTGCGCATGCAGCCGGGCTATGACCACAGCTATTTCTTTGTCCAGAGCTTTATGGGCGATCATATCGAATGGCATGCCGAACGGCTGTGGCAGGTGGGCTGATCATGGTGCCGAAGGATCGGGCCGGACGCGAGTTGCTGCGCGCGCTGTTTGACAAGGCGGTCGCCGTCGCGGACCCGATGCGGTTCATCGCGGCCAACCTGCCCGACCGCGCCGGCGCGTCGCGGGTGGTGGTCGTCGGCGCGGGCAAGGCATCCGCCCGCATGGCCGAGGCGGTCGAGGCCGAATGGGGACCATGCGAGGGGCTGGTCATCACCCGATACGGCTATGGCCGCCCGACCGCGGGCATCGAGATCGCCTGCGCCGCCCATCCCGTTCCCGATCAGGCGGGCGTCGATGCGACCCGGCGGATGCTGGATCTGCTGGGCGGGCTGGGGGCCGATGATCTGGTTCTGATACTGATCTCGGGCGGGGCGTCGGCGCTGTTATGCGCGCCTGCGGGCGATATGACGCTTGCGGACAAGCAGGCGGTCAATGCCGGGCTGCTGGCCTCGGGTGCGCCGATCGGGCAGATGAATGTGCTGCGCAAACATCTGAGCCGGGTCAAGGGCGGGCAACTGGCCGCCGCCGCCGCCCCCGCCCGCGTGCTGGCGCTGATGATTTCCGATGTGCCGGGTGATGATCCCGCGATGATCGGATCGGGTCCGACCGTCGGCGACGGCGCGACGCGAAACGAGGCGCTGGCGATCGTGGCGCGTTGGGGGATCGCCTTGCCGGCATCCGCCGGCCGCGCGCTGGCGCGCGAAACCGGTGTCATCGCGCCGGGTGATGCGCGCCTGTCGCGGGTCGAGAACCGGATCGTTGCGGCCCCTGCGCAATCACTGGCCGCCGCCGCCGCACAGGCGCGTGCCGCCGGTTTCGGGGTCGAGATCCTCGGCGATGATCTGGACGGCGAGGCGCGCGAGGTCGCAGCCGCGCATGCGGCGCTTGCGCTGCGCGTGCAGTCCGGGATGCGGCCCGGAGATACGCCGCGCCTGATCCTGTCGGGGGGCGAGCTGACGGTGACGCGGCGCGGCGACGGGACGGGCGGTCCGAATGCGGAATATGC
>JAUNTL010000111.1 GCA_030538705.1 Paracoccus sp. (in: a-proteobacteria)
GGGCGGCCCTCGCTGCCGGGCAGGATGGTCACCTCATCCTCGGGCGGGGGCGCGGGGGCCGCGCGCGAGGCCGGCATCGGGCCGGTATCGCGCGCCGGCGCATCCACGGCACCGGGCGCGGGCGCGGTGGCGGGCCGGGCCGGGTCGGGCGCGGGGGTGGCGGGGCCGGCAGGCTGATCCTCGACGGGTTGCAGCGTATCGGCGGCAGACAGCGGATCGGGACGCGCGCCCGGCAGGGTCGCGGCCTGCGGCGCATTCTCGGCGACGGGCACGCTGACGGCCGGCGCCGCAGATTGTCCAAGCCCCGGCGCCGCCGAGGGTGCGGGAACGACGGGCGGCAAATCCTCGCGCCGGGCGAATTCCGAACCGGGCGGCGGCGACATCCGCGTCACCGGGACGCCGGTATCATCCCCGCCCGATGGCCGCGAATCCGTCACTGCGTCCGGCGCGATCCCTGCGCCCCCTGTCCGCGCAGCCGGCGACAGCACCCCGGCACCGCCGCCAGCCACGCCGCCAGCTTCCTGCATCACCGCATCAGGCCCCTGCCCGCTCTCTGCCTGCGGTGCGGACAGGCCGCCATCATCATCCGGCACCGGCGGCGCGGGCGCGTCCCCGGCCGGCCCCGCGCCTGTCGCTGGCGCTGCCGGGCCTGCACCCCCGCCCACCCCCGGGCGGGCGGATTCGCCGGCCTCGGGCACGGCCGGCCGCGTCTGCGGCCCCGGCAGCGCCAGCGACAGCACCGCCAGCGCGCCCGCCCCGATCAGCGCACCATGCAGCGCGCCCCGCCCGAATCCATACGATCTTGCCATGCCCGTCCCATTTTCCCGCGACGGGCCGCTTGCCCCCGCGCGTCGTTTCGCACATCTATAAGGCCTGTTCCCGCCGGGTTCACCCCATTTTGCGACCGAGCGACATGATCCTGCTTATCGACAATTACGACAGCTTTACCTGGAACCTCGTTCATTACCTTGGCGAGGCCGGGGCCGAGGTCGAGGTGCGGCGCAACGATCACCTCAGCATTGACGAGGCGCTGGCGATGCGTCCCAAGGGCATCGTCATATCGCCCGGTCCCTGCGATCCGGCGCAGGCCGGTATCTGTGTCGGGCTGATCCGCGCCGTGGCCGCGCGCGGCGATATCCCGCTGTTCGGCGTCTGTCTGGGCCATCAGGCCATCGGCGAGGCCTTCGGCGGCCGGATCGTGCGCGCCGGCCGGATCATGCATGGCAAGGTCGATGACATCTTGCATGATGGCGCAGGCGTCTTTGCCGGCCTGCCCTCGCCCCTGCGCGCGACGCGCTATCATTCGCTGACCATCGCCCCTGACAGCCTGCCCGCGGACCTGCACATCACCGCGCGGGCGGGGGACGGCACGATCATGGGGGTTGTTCATGAGAGCCTGCCGATCGAGGGGGTGCAGTTCCATCCCGAATCCATCGCCTCGGAACATGGCCATGCCATGATCGCCGCCTTTCTGAAACGCTGTCACCTGCCGGAGCCTGCATGAGCGCCGATATCCGCCCGCTGATCGGGCTTGCCGCCGAGCGCCCGCTGACGCGGGACGAAGCCGCCATGGCCTTCGCGGCCCTGTTCGAGGGGGCGGCGACGCCGGCCCAGATGGGCGGCTTGCTGATGGCGATGCGGGTGCGCGGGGAAACCGTGGACGAAATCGCCGCCGCGACCGGGGCCATGCGCGCGCGCATGAACCGCATCAGCGCGCCACCGGAGGCGGTTGATATCGTCGGCACCGGCGGCGACGGGCGCAAGACGCTGAACATCTCGACCGCCGCCGCCCTTGTCGTCGCCGGCGCGGGCGTGCCGGTCGCCAAGCACGGCAACCGCGCGCTGTCCTCGCGTTCGGGTTCGGCCGATGCGCTGACCGCGCTTGGCATCAATGTCATGGCCACCCCCGAACAATCCGAGGCCGCGCTGCACAAGGCCGGGATCTGTTTCATGATGGCCCCGGTCCATCATCCGGCAATGCGCCATGTCGGGCCGGCGCGGGCCGAGCTGGGAACGCGGACCATCTTTAACCTGCTTGGCCCGATGACCAATCCCGCCGGCGTGCGCCGTCAGCTGACCGGCACCTTTGATCCCGCATGGTGCCGCCCGATGGCCGAGACCCTGCGCGAGCTGGGCACCGAATGCGCATGGCTGGTCCATGGCAGCGATGGCACCGATGAGCTGGCGATTTCGGGCGAAAGCCATGTCGTCGCGCTGAATGCCGGCAGGATCGAGACATTCACCGTCACCCCCGAGGATGCCGGCCTGCCACGTCACGAGTTCGAACAGATCATCGGCGGTGATGCCGCCCATAATGCCGGGGCCGCGCGCGCGATCCTGAATGGCGCGCGCAATGCCTATCGCGATGCGGTGATCCTCAATGCCGCCGCCACGCTGATCGTCGCCGGCCGTGCCGGGGATCTGCGCGAGGGCGCGCGGCTGGCCGCCGAAAGCCTGGACAGCGGCGCCGCCCTTGCCCGGCTGAAGGCATTGGGAGAGGCCGTGCCGCTGTGATCGCGCCGCGCGCCTGGGGCGATCTGGCATTCTTTCGCGACGACTGGCCGGCGATCCGCGCGCGGCTGGAGAGCGGCGATTTCCTGCCCGGTCCTGCCGCGATCTTTCGCGCGCTCGAGCTTTGCCCGCCGGAGCAAACCCGCGTCGTCATCCTCGGGCAGGACCCTTACCCGACGCCCGGACATGCCGACGGATTGGCATTCTCGGTCACGCCGGAAACCCCGCTTCCCAGATCATTATCAAATATTTTCAAGGAAATGTCGCAAGATATTGATGCAACCCCGGCCAATGGCGACCTGAGCGGCTGGGCACAACAGGGCGTGCTTTTGCTCAACACCGCGCTTTCGGTCCCTGCCGGACAGGCCGGCGCTCATGCCCGCTGGGGCTGGGACCGCCTGGCCCGTCAGGCCGTTGCCCGCGCCCAGTCGGCGCGGCCGCTGGCCTTTGTTCTGTGGGGAAATCACGCGCAAAAGGCCATGGCCGGCCTGCCCCGTGCGCAGGATCTGGTCATCGCCACCGCCCATCCCTCACCGCTGTCGGCGCGGCGCGGGTTCTTTGGCTCGCGTCCGTTCAGCCGCATCAACCACTGGCTGGCCGCAGGTGGCGAAACCCCGATCGACTGGGCCGGCCGGGGCTGAGCGGGCTTTCCTTGGGCGGCGCGGGTGATTATGGTCCGGGCATGGATATTCTCGAACAGATCCGCCGCTACAAGCTGGATGAAATCGCCGCCGCCCGGGCCGTCCGCCCGCTGTCGCAGATCGAGGCCGCCGCGCGGGCCGAGGCACCGCCACGCGGCTTTGCCGCCGCGCTGCGCGCGCAGGCCCGGTCCGGCTATGCGCTGATCGCCGAGATCAAGAAGGCCAGCCCCTCGAAAGGGCTGATCCGCCCCGATTTCGACCCGCCCGCCCTCGCCCGCGCCTATGAGGCCGGCGGGGCCGCCTGCCTGTCGGTGCTGACCGATACGCCATCCTTTCAGGGCGCGCCGCATTTCCTGACCGAGGCCCGCGCCGCCTGCACCCTGCCGGCCCTGCGCAAGGATTTTCTCTATGATCCCTATCAGGTTGCCGAGGCACGAAGCTGGGGCGCGGATGCGATTCTGATCATCATGGCCTCGGTCGATGACACGCTTGCGGCCGAGTTGGAGGACGCGGCCACGCATTGGGGCATGGATGCGCTGATCGAGGTCCATGACGCCCCCGAGCTGGAGCGCGCACTTTTGCTGAAATCGCCGCTGATCGGGATAAATAACCGCAATCTCAAGACCTTCGAGGTTGATATTTCCCTCACCGAAAGGCTTGCCGCGCTGTTGCCCGAAGGGCGCGAACTGGTCAGCGAAAGCGGGCTGTTCGCGCGCGCCGACCTTGACCGGATGGCGCGCGCCGGGGCACGGCGGTTCCTGATCGGGGAAAGCCTGATGCGTCAGACGGATGTCGCGGCCGCCACCCGCGAACTGTTGGGGCCGGCATGACCCTGACACATTTTGACCAGCAGGGTCAGGCACATATGGTCGATGTCTCAGGCAAACAGGTCACCACGCGCGAGGCCGTGGCCGAGGGCTGTGTCATCATGTCGCCCGAAACGCTGGCGCTGGCGCAGGGCGGCGCGGCCAAGGGTGACGTGATGGGCGTGGCGCGGCTGGCCGGGATCATGGGCGCCAAGCGGACCGCCGATCTCATCCCGCTGTGCCATCCGCTGGCACTGACCCGTGTCGCGCTTGATCTTGCCGCCGATCCTGCGCTGCCCGGCATCCGCATCACCGCCACCGTGCGCACCGCAGGCCAGACCGGCGTCGAGATGGAGGCGCTGACCGCCGTTTCGATTGCCTGCCTGACGGTTTACGACATGCTGAAGGCCGCAGAAAAGTCGATGCGTATTGAAAACATCCGGCTGATCAGAAAATCCGGCGGAAAATCAGGGGATTACGAGGCGATATGATCACCGTCGACGAGGCACTTTCCCGCGTTCTCGCCCTTGCCGGGACCATGCCGGATGAGGAGATTGCGCTGAATGACGGGTTGGGCCGGGTGCTTGCCCGGCCGGTGCGCGCGCGCCTGACCCAGCCGCCGTTCAACGCGGCCGCAATGGACGGATATGCAATTAAAATCAGTGATCTGGACAGGGAAATTCAGGTCATCGGAGAGGCCGCCGCAGGCCGCCCGTGGCAGGGCAATCCGGCCCCCGGCACGGCACTGCGCATTTTTACCGGCGCCCCGGTTCCGAACGGCTATGACCATGTGGTGATGCAGGAGCATGTCGCGCGTAACGGCGATCTTATCCGCATCACGCACCCTCAAAGCCACAACAACATCCGCCCGCAAGGTGCTGATTTCAAAGAGGGCGACACGTTCGATCCCAAACGCCCCCTGACCCCGCGCGACCTTGGCCTGATCGCCGCGATGAATATCGCTGTGATTGCCGTTGCCCGGCGCCCGCGCGTGGTGGTGATGGCCGGTGGCGACGAACTCGTCCCCCCCGGGTCCACCCCCGGTCCCGGCCAGATCATCTGTTCGAACGACATCACCATCGGCGCCATCGCGCGCCAGGCCGGGGCCGAGGTGGAATGCCTGCCCATCGCGCGCGACACCGAAAAAAGCCTGCGCGACAGCTTTGCCCGCGCCGCCGGTGCCGATCTGATCGTGACGATTGGCGGCGCCTCGGTGGGGGATCACGACCTGATCGGCCGCGTCACCGAAAGCCTCGGGATGGAGCGCGCCTTCTACAAGATCGCCATGCGCCCCGGAAAGCCGCTGATCGCCGGCCGCCTCGGTCATGCCGCCATGATCGGCCTGCCCGGGAACCCCGTTTCATCAACCGTTTGCGCAGAGCTATTCATCCGTCCGCTGCTGCGTGCGATGCTGGGCCTGCCGCCGGAAAACCGTCTGCGCGAGGGTGTTCTCGGCCGTGATCTCGCAGCCGAGGGCGACCGCCAGCATTATCTGCGCGCCACGCTTTCCGATGATCGCACCCGCCCCGTGGTGACGCCCTTTGGCGATCAGGATTCGGCCCGGCTCGGGCTGCTGGCACAGGCCGATTGCCTGATCCTGCGCCCGGCGAAGGACCCCGCACGCCGCGCCGGAGAGACCGTCCGTTTTCTGCCACTGGATTAACCTGATCTTTACACTGTCTGGCCCAGACTGTTGACCGCAACGACAAGTTGTGCGAGAACATATACCGAACGATGGTGAACAGGTCTGGAACATGCTGACCAGAAAACAGATCGAACTGCTCGAATTCATCCACAAACGCATGGCGCGTGACGGGGTGCCGCCCTCATTCGACGAGATGAAGATCGCGCTGGATCTGCGATCGAAATCCGGCATTCACCGCCTCGTCACCGCGCTCGAGGAACGGGGGTTTATCCGCCGTCTGCCGCATCGCGCCCGGGCGCTGGAAATTCTTCGCCTGCCCGACACGCTGGCCAAGGCCGCCCCCGGCTTTACGCCACAGATCATCGAAGGCGCGGGCCGGCAGGCCGCGGTGCCGCGCGCGCCCGCGCCCGTTGCCGGCGCGATCGACCTGCCGGTCATGGGCCGCATCGCCGCCGGCGTCCCGATCGAGGCAATTTCCGATATCTCTCACCACATCACCGTGCCCGGCAGCATGATCTCGGCTCAGGCCAGCCATTACGCGCTGGAGGTCCAGGGCGATTCGATGATCGAGGCCGGGATCAATGATGGCGATATCGTCGTCATTCGTGAACAGGCCGCGGCGCAGAACGGCGATATCGTCGTCGCTCTGGTCGAGGGATATGAGGCAACGCTGAAATATTATCGCCGCAAGGGCGCGATGATCGCACTTGAGGCGGCAAATCCGGCCTATGAGACCCGCGTTCTGCCCGAAGGCAAGGTTCAGGTGCAGGGCCGCCTCGTCGGCCTGATCCGCAGTTATTGACGGCATACACGGAAAACCGCCCTGCGGCCTCGAAACCGGCCCCGAAACCAGAGATTGGCATCTGGTCCTTTTTGCGGGGGTCTTGTCCGGCTGCCCCGTTCAATTTCGGGATTCAAATGCCGGTCATATCGCCGGCAGGCGATCAGCGGAAATCACGGAGACGCAGATTTTGAATATTGCGGGTGACTTGTGATCACAGGCTGCGTCGGGCGATGACCGGAGCAGTCGCACCCACCGCGCCGCATGACGGCCGACGGGAACCTGCCGTCGTCTCATCTGACCGATGGCCCGTGCCGCCAGCAGCGACACCCGGCAGGAGGACGCAGTCGATGCGGCGAAAATCGGCGCCAGCGACGTCGAGCCCAGCACCGGCCGGATAGGGAGTGACCTCGTTACGAAACGGGACAGAGCATTGTTTCGGCTGGGTTTATCCCGACAGATGCAACGCCCACCCGGCGCATTTGATGCAGCAAGAGCCCGACGCGACGATAGTCCCTTCCCGGCACCGAATGGATGGCGAGCAACCCTGTTCAGACCGGGAACGGCTGCACCCTCATCTGACCCGACACCCGCCCCGGCCACTGTGACCACCCGAGCAGGCACAGACGGACACGGATGCGGCGGGGATCGGCATCGACGCCCCAGACCCGGCGCCGGACGGATGGAGTTGGCCTCAGTGCGGGCGGCGCGGCATCCTCTGACCCGTGACTCGTGCCGCCGGCGGCAACGCCGGGCAGGCGCTGGTGGACGCATTTGATGCAGCGGGGATCAGCGTCAATTCCCCCAGACCCGGCACCGGACAGGTGGCGAGCAACCCTGATGCAGACCGGGAACGGCTGCCCCCTCATCTGACCCGACACCCGCCCCGGCCACTGCGACCACCGGGGCAGGCACAGGCGGACGCGTTTAATGCAGCGGGGATCGGTCGACGCCCCAGACCCGGCACCGAATGGATGGCGAGCAGCCCCGATGCAGACCGGGAACGGCTGCACCCTCATCTGACCCGACACCCGCCCCGGCCACTGCGACCACCGGGGCAGGCACAGGCGGACGCGTTTGATGCAGCGGGGATCGGCGTCGACGCCCCAGACCCGGCGCCGGGCGCGTGGCGAGCAGCCCCGATGCAGACCGGGAACGGCTGCACCCTCATCTGACCCGGCACCCGCCCCAGCCACTGCGGCCACCGGGGCAGGCACAGACGGACGCGGATGCGGCGGGGATCGGCGTCAATATCCCCAGACACGGCGCCGGGCGCGTGGGGATGGCCTCAGTGTGGACCCGGAACAGGCGGCGCGGCATCCTCTGATCCGGGGCCCGTGCCGGCGGCGGCAACGCCGGGCAGGCGCAGGCGGACGCGTTTGATGCGGCGGGGATCGGCGTCGACGACCTCGAACTCGGTGCCGGACGGGTGGGGGATCACCTCGCCGCGGACCGGCACGCGCCCGGTCAGCATGAAGATCAGCCCGCCGAGCGTGTCGATATCCTCCTCGGCCTCGTCCGAACTCAGCCGCAGGCCGGTTTCCTGTTCCAGTTCATCCAGCGGCGCGCGCGCCTGCACCAGCCACTGCCCCGGCTTTTCGGCGATCCACAGCCCGCCCTCGGCCTCGTCATGTTCGTCCTCGATCTCGCCGATGACCTGCTCGATCAGATCCTCGATCGTCACCAGCCCGTCGACCCCGCCATATTCGTCGATGACGAGCGCCATATGGATGCGGTCCTTTTGCATCTGTTGCAGCAAGACCCCGATCGGCATCGAGGGCGGGACATAGAGCAGCGGCCGCAGCATCGGGCGCAGGCTGAAACGCCCGCCCGGCCGCGTGCCGAATCCGTGCTTCAATGCCAGATCCTTGAGATGGATCAGCCCCATGGGGCTGTCGAGTGTGCCGCGAAACACCGGCAGACGCGAAAAGCCATGCTCGCGGAACATCTCGACCAGCTCGTCAAGGGTGGCCGTCAGCGGGGCGGCGGCGATTTCGACCTTGGGAATGGCGACATCATCGACGCGCATCCGGCGCAGATTGACCATGCCCGGCGCCGCGGGATCGGCGATACCCGCCCTGTCCATCGCCGCCGCGGAATCCTCGCCACCGCCAAAGGCCCCCAGCAAGCGCCCGAGAAAACCACGCGAGGCCGGCAGGTCGCGCCCCTCGCCGCCGATGCCATCGGCCCATCCGGCCGGATCCGCGCCAACATCGGCAGAGGGGGGGGCGGGACTTCGGGAAGAGGGATCGCCGCTCATCATGACCTCTCACGGTAAGGGTCGCCAATACCAAGCGCGGCGGTAATCTCGCGCTCGGCGGCCTCCATCGTCCCGGCATCGGCATCGTTCAGGTGATCATAGCCGGCCAGATGCAGGATGGCGTGGACCAGCAGATGCGTGACATGATCGTCAAAACTCTTGCCCTGCCCGGCGGCCTCGGCGGTGCAGGTCTCGAATGCGATGGCGATATCACCCAGGCTGTCGGTCGCCGGCCGGGGCGGATGGGCGCCCGGAGGCCGGGCGACATGTTCGACCTCGGGCCAGGACAGCACATTCGTCGGCTGCGGCTTGCCGCGGAAATCGGCGTTCAGCGCGGCAATGCGGGCATCATCGCAGCCCATGACGCAGATATCGGCATCCATCCCCAGCCAGCCCAGTGTCGCCTGCCCGGCGCGTGTCGCCAGACCGGCAAGGCCGGCGGCCTGCCATCGCGCGTCCTCGATGATGGTCTCGATCTCAGCCATCGCCGCGATCCGGGCCGGGGTCGGCGGGCGCCTGATCCGCATCGCGCGCGGCGTGACGCATGCCGCCCGCGCGCGACGATCCCGGCGCGCGGCGCGGGACATAGCCGCCGCGCGGGCTGTCCTCGCCACGGGCAAAAGCGGCGGCGTCATCGGCATCATAGGCCTCGATGATGCGCGCGACGAGTTGGTGGCGCACGACGTCCTTGGCGGTGAAATAGTTGAAACTGATGCCCTTTATCCCGCCGAGGATGCGTTCGGCATCGACCAGCCCGGACTGTGTTCCGCGCGGCAGGTCGATCTGGGAGCGGTCGCCGGTGATCACCATGCGCGAGCCTTCGCCAAGCCGGGTCAGGAACATCTTCATCTGCATGG
>JAUNTL010000006.1:0-32296 GCA_030538705.1 Paracoccus sp. (in: a-proteobacteria)
AGGCACATCCGTATCCGGTGGCACTTCGCTCTTCGCGGAATTGATCGACGATCAACTGCTCAAGCGCCTTTTCCTTACTATTTCGAGCAAATTCATCCAATTCGCGCGAAACTTCGGTTGGATTCCCTCATCCATGTAACGCGAGGGAGGTCGGAATGTCGTTTCCGAAAAAGGGCAAGTCCTTTCCAAACGAAAACGGGTACGCTGAGGACGGCCAGGATTTGGCCGACAACTGGTTCACAGATGGAATCGCATCAGCCTTGAAGCGATCTCTCGGAAACAGTCGGGCGGGGGCAAAAGTCGTCGCCTCTTGGACCGGTGCAAATGAAAAGACGGTGAAAAACTTGTTCGCCGGCAGATATGGTCCCAGCGGAGAGCATCTGGTCGCCTTGGCACGGCATTCAGATGAGGTGCTGGGAATGTTCCTCGCGATGGCCGGACGGCAGGGATTAATGGTGAGTTTGAAGCTCGCTGCCGCGGAACAGGCAATCGAGGAACTCCTCACGGCAGTCCGCCGGCTGCCGACCGGAGATCATATCAATCCATCGCATGACGAGACGGACTTTACGGCCCGCAAGTAATGTTGAGAACCTCGGCGCCCGAGTGAGATAAACATGAAGCGATCCCACGCGGATGACAACGCCGGGAGCTTGCAACTTTAAGGCGGCCTGAAAGATGGGCCAGCCAGACGCGTGCGGTGCGCTTCAAATGAAACAAAAGGCAGCCGGTAAAAAACATACTGGCCAAAGACGCTGGATTCGTTCAGGATTCTTAGGAGAACAGAGCAAGACTTGGCGAAATTCCATACCGATTGTTGATTCCAGTGATATTTGACCTTTTGGGTCGATATTTGTCCGTTGCGGCAGGCTGGCTGACCTTCACGCCGTTGCTATGGCGGAGATCGCGCACCGTTGCTTTCGGCCCTGACCGTGCCGTCACCAGCAACCCTCAAATCCGTCGGCCGAGCCATTTTGGAAGCGATCAGATACCCGCTCAAACGCGAGCGCAGGGCCGATGCGATCTGAGAATTGGTTCGCGGCTTCCTGAAAGAACGGCAGGTGCTTTTTCTGCATCTGGAAGAAGCTCAGGACATCGCGCGCCACCAGACCCCGAAAGAAATGCAGGCGGTCATCAACACCCTGAAAACCATGATGCACCCCCGCTGATCAAGCCGAGCGCCTGTTCC
Source organism: Paracoccus sp. (in: a-proteobacteria) (assembly GCA_030538705.1). Lineage (GTDB taxonomy): Bacteria > Pseudomonadota > Alphaproteobacteria > Rhodobacterales > Rhodobacteraceae > Paracoccus. The sequence goes on from JAUNTL010000006.1 coordinate 1,187, forward strand.
CCGGCCGGCATTTTTATTGATGGACGGGGCCGCGTCAGCGGTCGGTCTGCGGACCTTGTTTGCCGCGGCGATCAGGTTGAAATCAACGCATAGCCCCCGGCGTTAGCCCGAATACGCGGACCCACTTGGCCCCCTCAGGAACCCGTCCGACAACCGTCCAAGCGGTGCAGCGGCGCGCAGGCGGTCGGCCAGCAGGGCCACATCCGTGTGCCCGGCCAGCAGCGCGTCATACCCCGCGACGATGGCCGCAAAGTCACGGCTTTGCGGCGACAGACGCAGGGCACTGACGCCGGCATCGCGCAGCGCGGCGATATGGTGCATCGCGGTGGCGGTGGATTGGCTCAGCGTCTGGATGCCGTTCACGGTCAGGAACGGCTCACCGTCCAGCGTTTCCACGTCGCGCCCGTCCGGGTCATCGCCACAGACGAACTGGCAGCTGTCCTTGGCACGGTCGTGCAGGCGCGCATGATAGCAGCGCCCCGACAACGCCAGTGGCAGGCGGCCGTGGCCCCATACCTCGACCGCGACGCCCAGATCGCGGGCAGCCGCGGCCAGAACCGCGACCGATGCCAGCGGCAGCTCCGGCGGCAGACAGACCCGCGTCGCCCCCCGGCGCGCCAGAAAACGTAGCGTGCCTTCGTTATAGACGTTGACCAGCGGACCGACCCAGAACGCGCGCCCCGCGGGACACAGGTTCAGGGCAGACAGGTCGTTGATCTCGACCGGCAGGCCCATATCCATCAGATCGGCAGTCAGCTTGCGTTCGCGTTTCAGCGTGATCAGCGCCAGCGTGGTCAGCGCGACCTGTTTGCCTGCGTCCAGCAGGGTTTCGACCGCGACGGGGATTTCCTGTTCCCAGAATGGCAGGCGTTTGGAACAGACCAATTCACCCAGCACGACCCGAGCCGCAGGGCCGGCGGCGATGTCGGCGTAAAAGCTGCGGACGGTTTCGGCGGCCCAGAAGAACTGGTTGGGGCCTATGGTCAGGTCCATGTCGTCACCTCCAGGTCTTGGCATAGGCGCCGGTGGTCGCGGCTTGTCCCTCGGTCAGCCGGGCAAGTGCGCTGGCGGGCAGGGGTTGGCCCGCGGCCTGCGCCTCGACCGCCGCGCGGAAACTGCGCACAACCTCGGCCACGTAGGCGCGGGACCGCTGGCGGCCCTCGATCTTCAGCGCAGTGACACCGGCCTTGGCCAGCGCCGGGATCAGATGCGTGGCGTCCAGACTGACCGGATCCTCGAACACATGGCCGGTCTGCGGGCCAGAGGTAAAGCAGCCCTTGCACAGCGTCGGATAGGGCGCGGGGTGGCCCGGCGGGGTCTTGTGGATGGTAAAATTCCCCAGCCGCGCCCGCAGCCCGTCGCGTTCCTCGCTGTAGACAACATGGCTCGCAGGCGAACATACGCCGTTCATGTTGGGCGATTTGCCGGTGGCATAGGAGGACAGCGAACAGCGCCCCTCGGCCATCACGCACAACCCGCCAAAGACGAATACCTCGGTTTCCACGTCGATTTCGGCGTTGATGGCGCGGATCTCATCAACCGTCAGCACCCGCGGCAGAACAACCCGGCGCACGCCGAATGTGCGGGCGTAAAAATTGATCGCGTCGGGATTGGCGGCGGCGGCCTGCACGGACAGATGCCGGCGCAGGTTCGGGTGGCGGTCGGCGGCGTGATCCAGCAGACCCGGATCGGCCAGAATGACCGCATCTGCCCCCGCGGCTTCGGCATTGGCGACGGCGCGGTGCCAGATCGGCTCGGCCCCTGCACGGGGAAATGTGTTGATTGCGACCAGCACCCTGGCGCCGCGCGCATGGGCATAGGCCACGCCTTCGGCCATTTCGTCGGGCGAGAAGTTCAGCCCCGGAAAGTTGCGCGCATTGGTTTCATCGGCAAAGCCACAATAGACCGCGTGCGCCCCCGCATCGACGGCGGCGCGCAGCGCGGCAGGGGTGCCGGCAGGGCAGACCAGTTCCATCATGGTGCCACCCCTTCGGTGCGATGCAACGACAACCCGCTGAGCCGTTCAATCACAGCCACCAGCCGCCGCAGCGGCGCGGCCAGCGGGCCGGATATCTGCGCCAGTTCTTCGGACAGGTCCAGTTCGGCGTCATCCAGTGCGTTGCGCAGGGCCAGGACGACTTCGGTATCGCCCTCGATCATCAGGTCGCGCGAAAAGAACAGCGCGTCGCCATCATACCGGCCGTGCAGCATTCCGATCATGGCGGCGACCGGCCCGGCGATGCGGGCATCCGCCGCAGGGGCACGTCCGCGCCGGTGCGCGGTGATGCGCGGGCCGCCGGCAGGTTCCAGACGCAGCGTGAACGGCAGGTCGGTCGGGTCGATCAGCACGCTGCGGCGGGCATAATCCCCCAGACGGCGCAGTATCCCAGGATGGGCAGCCGACATCTTGCGGCTGAAATGGCTCAGCGCAAGGCCAAGCGGTCGCAGCGGCAGCGGCCGCAGCACAAGCGCAACCGGGCGGGGGCAGCGCGGCAGCGCGGCGGGACTGGATGTGACGGTCATCGGTATCTCCTGACCAGTGGCAGGCTAGGAGTGCGGCGCTGCGGGCGACTTGACCTAAGCCAAGAATGGCCGCGCCGTCTGGTGTTAGCGCGGTGAGGTCCGAACCCCGAGGGTCACTGTGCGAAACCTCCCCGCTTTCCCTGATCTGCGTGCGTTTCTTGACTGGAATCGCGGGCGCGGGGCGCTTTTGACACTGCCCGACGCGGTGTCCGTCCGGCACGAGATGACGGCGATCCAGCTTGCCGCGTTGCGGCGCGGGGGGCCGGTGCTGCGATTTGACGCAGCCCGGCTGGGCGACGGGCGACCGGCGGGAATGCCGGTCGTGACGAACTTGTTTGCCACCCGCGACCGGGTGGCGGCGGGGATGGGACTGGAGTTGGAACAGGTGCCGGACTTCGGCGCCTTTCTGGCCGCGTTGCGCAGCCCGCCCCCGCTGGAGGGCTGGCGCGACGGGCTGTCGCGCTGGCCGATGCTGCGGGCGGCGCTGTCCACCCGGCCCCGGCTGCTGCGGCGCGGGCCGGTGCAGGAACATGTGCTGGAAACACCCGATCTGACCGCGCTGCCGGTGCAGACGCCCTGGCCGGGCGATGGCGGCCCGCTGATCACCTGGCCCGTTGTCGTGACGCGGCCCGCAGGCAGCCGCGCCGATGATGTGGCACGCTATAATCTGGGGGTTTACCGGGCGCAGGTGCTGGGGCCGGACCGGCTGATCCTGCGCTGGCTGGCGCATCGTGGCGGCGCGGCGCATGCAAGGGGATGGGCGCAGTCAGGCGAACCGATGCCGGTCGCCGTGGTGCTGGGGGCCGATCCCGCCACGCTGCTGGCCGCCGCGCTGCCGCTGCCCGAAACGCTGTCCGAGATGACCTTTTCCGGCGTGCTGCGCGGTGCCCGCGCCGATCTGGTGCCCGCCCGCACCGTTCCGCTGATGGTGCCCGCGCGCGCGGAAATGGTGATCGAAGGCTGGGTCCACCCCGGCGAGGTCGCGCCCGAAGGCCCGTTTGGCGATCACACCGGCTATTATAACGCGGTCGAACCCTTTCCGGTGATGCGCGTCAGCGCCATGACCCACCGCGACCAGCCGATCTATCTGACGACCGTGACCGGACGCCCGCCGGATGAGCCGTCGGTGATCGGCGAAGTGTTCAACGATCTGGCTCTGCCGGTGATCCGCGCGCAAATGCCGGAAATCCGCGATCTGTGGTTGCCGCCTGCGGGCTGTTCCTACCGCATCGCGGTCATTTCCATCGACAAGCGTTATCCCGGTCAGGCGCGCCGGGTGATGGCCGGGGTCTGGGGGATGCTGCCGCAGTTCAGCTATACCAAACTGCTGATCGTGGTTGATGACGACATCAACCCGCGCGACTGGGACGACATCGCATGGGCGCTGGCGACCCGGATGGACCCGTCGCGCGATCTGATGGTGCTGGACCGCACGCCGATGGATTACCTCGACTTTGCCTCGCCGGCCGAGGGGTTGGCGGGTAAGCTGGGCATCGACGCGACGACCAAGATCGGGTCCGAAACCACCCGCGAATGGGGCAGCGTGATGACGCTGGACCCCCGGCACGAGGCCACGGCCGAGGCCATCCTGTCCCGTGCGGGCCTGTCATGATCAGGGTGGTGCTGGGCCTGTCGGGCGCATCGGGCGCGGCGCTGGGGCTGGCCTGCGCGCAGCATCTGCGCGATGCCGGCGCGGCGGTCGATCTGGTCATGTCCCCCGCCGCCCACCGCACCCTGGCCGAAGAAATCGGCCCGGACGGCCTGCCCCGGATCCATGCGCTGGCCGACCGGCTGCATGACATCGGCGATGTCGGGGCGACCATCGCCTCGGGGTCGTATCCTGTGCATGGCATGATCGTCGCGCCCTGTTCGATGCGCAGCCTTGCGGCAATCGCGCATGGGCTGGACGACAATCTGCTGACCCGCGCCGCCGGCGTGCAGCTGAAGGAACGCCGCCCGCTGGTCCTGCTGACGCGCGAGGCGCCGCTGACGCTGGCCCATCTGCGCAACATGACGGCTGCGACGGAAATGGGCGCGATCATCATGCCGCCGGTGCCGGCCTTTTACCTGCGCCCCGACAGTGTCGATGCCATCGTCCATCAGATCGCCGCCCGCGCCGTCGACCTGCTGCGCCTGGGTCCGCAGCGTGCCGATGCGTGGCATCGGCCATAGTCGTTTCGGCAGAGGCTCCCTTGGGGCGAGCCTTCGCTCATTGTCCCCTGAATTTGGCGCGTATCGGGGTAAAGTAGCTTTGGCGGCACGAACGCCCGCGCGTGACCTTACACACCAACCATTGGGGCACGGCCCCATTGATACAACCCGCGCTTGGGTTGGCAGGCGCCACATATTTTCGAACAAACAACGGACATTTTTCCTCGCAAAAAAGGACAAGTTTCGTGGGAGGCCGTCGGGTAAGTTCTTGATTTCTCGTCGTGCCGAGGGACAAGTACCTCTGCAATCCATGCCGATTGTGATTTTCCGTGTAACTTGGCCTTTTGGGCCGATATGTCTTTTTAGGGGCAGAGGGCCTGACCTGCTGCACGAAGCGGGTCTTGTGACCCTCTCACCCGCGCCCGGCGCTTGCATACTGCCATCTGGCGTGATGGTGTCGTGGTGATGGCAAACGATTCAGGTTAGATAATGCACACTCACTTTGCTGCTCTTCTCGCTCTCACACTAGCCACGGGCTGCGCGGTCGGTTCCGGGGCCGTCGTCAAGGGCGCCGGGCCGAATGATCTCCTGAAGCTTCGCGAAGGGCCTGGCCTCGAGCATAACATCATTATCGGCCTGCCCGACGGAACGCGCCTCACCCGCCAGAACTGTGTCACGAATAACGGCAAGGTCTGGTGCAGGGTCTTTCTCACCGACCGGCCCGCTGTCTCGGGCTATGTTTCAGCGGACTATCTGGCGCATCGCTGACGGCAGCGCCGGCCCTTGCGCCCACACCGGCAAGGGCCTTGCGGTAACAGATGTCTTGCATCGCGGCAGGGATATGGCGCCTCCGGGACCGGTCCCGGCGCGCACCCCGCCACACCGGCGGATAACCTTCTGATGCCGGGAGGCTGACCGGAAACCGTCCGGGGACAGTGGATTTGCGCATATGGAACGGCATGCCCTCCCCATGAATGTCGGGATGAACCGAAAACGGCGCGGCAAGATCATGCGCATCATGGTTGTCTCCCGCGCATGCGGGGATGAACCAAGTCCATACGTCACTCCTGAGTTGATTATCACCTGTCCCCCGCACATGCAGGGATGAACCGACTAGCGTGATGATGATCCTCGGCCCCTACCCCTGTTCCCCGCACCCGCAGGGATGAACCGCCGCGCCGGATGCGCCTGCGGTCCGGCGCGATCTGTTCCCCGCACGTGAACGCAATTGCGGGTCGCACAGCTGTGATCCGTTGCAGCGGACCTGACCAGCCAGGGCCTGCATAACCGTAAACCCGCATTATAGGGATGCGCCGGGCCGCCCGTGATCACATCGCGACACGATCGCGGGCGCGGTTCCCGGCATCCGCAGCCTGCACCGCGCGGAACCTCGGCCATTCCTCCACCGTTTCTCCAGAATACGGGTGCAGGAAAGCAGCTGAAGAAACGGAGCAGCATCATGACCCTACCCTTTCCAAGACAGCCGGATGGCAAGCCCCATGCCTGGGGTCTGACAGGCGACGCACCCAGCGAAATCTGGGAACGCTTCTCGCCCGCCTATGAGGCGCAGGCCGAAGCATTGTGGAACGAATTCAGCCGTATGGGCCTGATCCCGGCGCTGGAATGGGCCGGCTCGCAGGATGGCGAGGCCGTGATCGGCCGCGATGATGCGGGCGAAATCGTCATGCTGTTCCATCTGGAAATGCCCGGCGAGGCACAGGCGCTGCATCAGGCGATCACCGAGAACCGGCTTGCGGCGTTCATCCGCTCGGCCATCGCGCAGGCAGAACACGAGGCCGCCGCATATCGTGATCCGGCAGACTGACCGCCCCGGCACGATCACGTGACCCGCACGAGGTCTGGCACTGCCAGACCCCGCACCACCACATCACCAGCTTACGCTTGACCGCAGGATGCGGGAACGCGCGGCACATCCGCGTGGGCCGTTCCCGATGATGATGGCAGCGGGATGTGCCGGGCAGGCCCGCTGTGCCCGTCAATATGAAAAGGCCAAACCGGGCGCGGACCGCCCGACACTGTCCGGCTGGCCCGTGGGATCTGCCCGATGTGACCGCATGACGGCCTGTCGCTTAGTGAAAGCCTGTCGTTCCGTGAAAATCGCGGCCGGGGAACAGCTGCCCCGTCGCGGATCACCGGGCCGGTCCGCAAATCTTGCCTGCCTGCCGCCGCCGGCATCCGGTGACGGCAGGGCCGGCCCGGACCCTGCCTGCGGCCAGAGGAACGACCGGGATCGGGGCGGCCGGTGGCACCGCACGACCGGCCGGCCGGCGGTTGTGCCTGCTCATGCATCACAATCCCGACCGGCGCATCAACGCCCGGCCCACCGTCCATTGCGATTCTCCACAGGCCGGGGCGGTGTGATTGGCACTTTGCGTCCGGGCCTCTATCTTCGGGGCATGCATGCGCCAGACATCACCGCCTATCCCCTTATGCCGGCCCGCGTCCACGAGGCTTGTGGCCCGGCCGCATTCAGCTTTGCGACGATCGCCGCCGCGCAGATGGGGACCGGGGTGCTGTGGGTGCGCGGGCGGTGGTTGAACGGGCAGATCAATCCGCGCGGGTTTGACGGCCTCGATCCGGGGCAGTTGATTCTCGCCCAGACCAGCAGCCAGACCGACACTCTGGCCGTGGCCGAGGAGGCGCTGCGCGACGGCGCCCTGCCATTGGTGGTGGCAGAGATCAGCGCGCCGCTGTCACTGACTGCGGGCCGGCGGCTGCAACTGGCGGCGGCGGCCGGCGGCACGACCGGGTTGTGCCTGATCCCCGAAGGCATGGGCAGCAATGCCGCCGAAACACGCTGGCACTGCGCCCCGGTGTTCGATCTGCGGGACTCGACTCTGCAATGCTGGACGCTTATCAAGAACAAATCAGGAACAATTGGGCGCTGGTATGTTCGATGGGACGCAAAGGCGCGTCATGTGCATGTGGTTTCCCAGACTGGCCAGCGACCGGGCGATGAGGGTGCGGCCGGTTGAGGGGCCATTCGCGCTGACGCTGACACAGGCAAATGCCAACCGCATCCACGACCTGAATGCGGCGGCCGAGGATACGGGTCTTTATCGCGGCATGTCACTTTCGGATGCGCGGGCCTTTTGCCCCGATCTGATCAGCCGCCCGGCCGATCCGCGCGGTGATGCGCGGTTTCTGGACGGGTTGCGCCGCTGGGCCGTGCGCTGGTGCCCGTGGGTCGGCCGCGAGGGTGATGACGGGCTGGTGCTGGACATAACCGGCTCGGCCCATCTGTTCGGCGGCGAATCGGCGATGGCCGCGACGATCCGCGACCGGCTGACACGGGCCGGACTGTCGGTCAGGCTGGGGTTAGGGGATACGCGCGGCGCGGCCTGGGCACGGGCCCATTACGGCGAGACCGCCGCGCTGGACGAGCTGCCTGTGGCGGCACTGCGGCTGGACGGGCAACAGGTGACCTCTCTGCAACGGTTGGGCCTGCGGACGGTCGGGCAGCTTGCGCAGACAGCGCGCGCGCCGCTGGCCCGGCGTTTCGGGCCGGGGCTGCTGATGCGGCTGGATCAGGCATTCGGCCACCAGCCCGAACAGATCAGCCCCGCGCCCGAGCCGCCCCATTACGGGGTCCGGCTGACCCTGCCCGAGCCTGTCGGGCTGCTGGCCGACGTCATGGCCGCGACCGCGCGGCTGCTGGAACGGCTGTGCGGCAAGCTGGCTGCGCAGGAAACGGGGGCGCGGGTGCTGTGCCTGACGCTGCACCGCGTGGACAGTCAGGCGCAGCATGTCGAGCTGCGTCTTGCCCGGCCCATGCGCGACCCGGCCCGCATCCTGCCGCTGTTTCAGCGCGGTGTGGCACAGGTCGATGCGGGGTTCGGGATCGACCAGATCCGGCTTGAGGCGGTGCAGGCCGAGCCTCTGCCGGCCGAACAGATCACCCCTGCCGGCCGCCGTGATCCGGGGCGTCTGGACGATCTTGTCACGCGGATCGGGACACGGATCGGGCTGGATCACGTGCAGCGCTTTCTGCCCACCGAAAGCCATATCCCGGAGCGCAGCTTTCTCATCGCGCCCGCCGCCGGCGCGCGCCCGAAAGGCAACTGGTCCGACCCGCGCCCGCGCCCGCTGCTGCTGTTTGCACCCGAACCGGTCGCCGCCACCGGTTCCCGCCCGCCCGCAAGGTTTCGCTGGCGCCGCATGGCTCTGACCACCGGCCGCGCCACCGGTCCCGAGCGGATTTCCCCCGAATGGTGGCTGGAGGATGAAAGCTGGCGGCACGGCATGCGCGATTACTGGCGCGTCGAGACGCGGCAGGGCCGGCGCCTGTGGATGTTTCACACACCACAGAACCCCGGCTGGTTCGTGCAGGGGGAATTTGCATGACCCCGCAGGGGGGCGCTGCCCCCGCCGCGCAAGGCGCGGCCCCCCCGGGATATTTGGGGACAGAAGACGCCGCGGGCGCGGCTTATGCCGAGCTTTGCGTGACCTCGAATTTCACCTTTCTGACCGGGGCCTCGCATCCCGAAGAGCTGGTCACACGGGCCGCCGAGCTGGGTCTGGACGCCATCGCCATCACCGACCGCAATTCCCTGGCCGGGGTGGTGCGGGCCTGGTCGGCGCTGAATATCATCAGAGATCAAACAGATGAATCCCCCGGCATCCGTTCGCAGCAGCTCAAGGATCCATCTTCGCGGCAGGGCGGCGGCGGGGCTGCCCTGACCCGCCCGAAAGGGGGACGCCTGCCGCGGCTGATTACCGGCGCGCGGCTGGTGTTGCGTGACAGCCCCGTGGAATGGGTCGCGCTGCCCACCGATCTGGCCGCCTATCAGCGGCTGACCCGGCTGTTGACGCGGGGCAAGCGGCGGGCGGAGAAGGGCGGCTGTCATCTGGATATGGCGGATCTGCTGGCAGGCTGCGCGGGCATGATCCTGATCGCGCTGCCCGCTGATCTGCAAGATGCGGCCCCGAGCATCACGCAGATGCGGCAACGCTGGCCGGGCCATGTTTTTGTGGGTGCGGCGCCGCGCTATGACGGCTCGGATCAGGCATATCTGGCTGGCTGCGCCCGGCTGGCGCAGCAGACCGCCGCGCCGATGGTCGCGGTGGGTAATGTGCTGATGCACCGCGCAAGCCGCCGACAACTGGCCGATGTGCTGACCTGTCTGCGGACCGGCTGCACCATTGACCGGATCGGCACAGGCGCGCTGCCCAATGCCGAAAGGCGGCTGAAAGGTGCCGGGGACATGGCGCGGCTGTTTCAAGATCACCCCGCCGCGCTGAGGCGCAGCGTCGAGATCGCGGGGCGATGCGCCTTTGATCTGGGTGAGTTGCGATATCAGTATCCCGACGAGGTTGCCGATGGCGAGCCGCCCATGGCGCGCCTGACCCGGCTGGCACATGAGGGGCTGGCGCGGCGCTATCCTTCGGGCGCGACCGACAAGGCCCGAACGCTGATGGTCAAGGAACTGGCCGTGGTCGGAGAGCTGGATTACGCGCCCTATTTCCTGACCGTGCATGACATTGTGGGCTTTGCCCGCAGTCAGGGGATCCTGTGTCAGGGGCGCGGCTCGGCGGCCAATTCGATCCTGTGCTATCTGCTGGGCATCACCGATGTCGCCCCCGAGATGATCGGCATGGTGTTCGAGCGGTTCATCTCGCGCCACCGGGGCGAGCCGCCCGATATCGACGTCGATTTCGAGCATGAGCGCCGCGAAGAGGTGATCCAGTGGATCTATGCCCGCTATGGCCGCGACCGCGCCGGGCTATGCGCGACCGTGATCCATTTCCGCGCCCGCGCCGCCATCCGCGAGGTCGGCAAGGCCATGGGCCTGTCGCAGGATGTCACCGCCGCGCTGTCGGGGCAGATCTGGGGCTATAGCGGCGATGGCCCGGACCCTGAGCGCATCCGCGAGCTGGGTCTGGACCCGCGTGACCGGCGGCTGTCCCAGACCCTGCGGCTGATCGGCGAGATCATCGGCTTTCCGCGCCATCTGTCGCAGCATGTCGGCGGGTTCGTCATCACCAAGGGCCGTCTGGACGAGCTGGCACCGATCGAGAATGCCGCGATGGAGGATCGCACCATCATCGAATGGGACAAGGACGATATCGACGCGCTTGGCATTCTCAAGGTCGATGTGCTGGGGCTGGGGATGCTGACCTGCATCCGCAAGGCCTTTGATCTGCTGCATCATCACGAGGGGCAGGCGCTGAGCCTTGCCACCCTGCCGCCCGAGGACGGCGCGACCTATGCCATGTTGCAAAAGGCCGATGCGGTGGGGGTGTTTCAGGTCGAAAGCCGGGCGCAGATGAACTTTTTGCCGCGGATGAAGCCGCACGAATTCTATGATCTGGTGATCGAGGTCGCCATCGTCCGCCCCGGCCCGATTCAGGGCGGCATGGTCCAGCCCTATCTGCGCCGCCGTCAGGGGCTGGAAACGGCCCAGCCCTTTGGCCCTGCGCTGGAACAGGTGACGCGCCGCACATTGGGCGTGCCGCTGTTTCAGGAGCAGGCGTTGCAAATTGCCGAGGTCGGCGCGGGCTATACCGCGGAAGAGGCCGACAAGCTGCGCCGATCCCTCGCCAGCTTTCGCCGCATGGGCACGATTGGCGAGCATCGCGACAAGTTCATCGCCGGCATGATGGCCAATGGCTACAGCGCCGACGTCTCGGCCCGCTGCTTTTCCCAGATCGAGGGCTTTGCCGATTACGGCTTTCCCGAAAGCCATGCGGCGGCATTCGCGCTGCTGGTCTATGCCTCGGCCTGGGTGAAGTGCCATCATCCGGCGATCTTTGCCTGCGCGCTGCTTAACAGCCAGCCGATGGGGTTTTACGCACCTGCGCAGATCGTGCGCGACGCCCGTGAACATGGCGTCGAGATCCGCCCGGTCTGTGTCAACGCCAGCGCATGGGACAATACGCTGGAGCGTCGCGGTGACGGCGCTCTGGCCCTGCGGCTGGGATTGCGGCAGATCCGGGGCTTTCGGCAGGATGATGCCGGATGGATCGGCGCCGCGCGCGGCAACGGCTACCCGGACCCCCAGTCGGTCTGGCTGCGTGCGGGCGTGGCCCCGGCCGTGCTGGAACAGCTGGCCGAGGCCGACGGCTTTACCTCTATGGGGCTGTCGCGGCGCGATGCGCTGTGGCAGGTCCGCGCGATTCGCGCCCCGGCCACCCTGCCCCTGTTCAGCGACCCCATCGACGGCGAGGCCATTCATGAACCGGCGGTCTCATTGCCCGCCATGCATATGGGCGAAGAGGTCGTCGAGGATTATGTCGCCACCCGTCTGACCCTGCGCGCCCATCCGATGGAGCTGCTGCGCCCGTCAATACCCGGCCTGACCCGTCATGACACCCTGATCACCGCGCCCTTGCGGGTGATGACCGTCTGCGGCCTCGTCATCACCCGCCAGCGTCCCGGCACGGCCTCGGGTGTGGTTTTCCTGACGCTTGAGGATGAAACCGGGGTCGCGAATGTGGTGATCTGGCGCAAGGTCTTTGACCGATATCGCCGCGAGGTCATGGGCGGGCGGCTGCTGCGCGTCACGGGCATGCTGCAACGCGAAGGGATCGTCACCCATCTGATCGCCCGGACGATCGAAGATGTTTCACACCAGCTGTCCGGCCTTGGCCACCCGATGCAGGACGCCATCGGTCAGACGACACCGCAAACCGACAGCGCCCCGCGCCAGCGCGCGCTGCCCCGCGGCATGCATCCGCGCGAACAGGCAAAGCGCCTGTTCCCCAGCCGCGACTTTCACTGAGGGTCAGACCGTCATGCCGCCACATCCGGCATGTCCCGCAGACCGGCCGCGTCCTGCTGGCGTGACCCGCAGCCGATCCGGCTTCCATGCAGCAGCGTTTTCCATGCGGCAGCGCTGCATGACCGGCCTGCCCTGATACGGCCTGCAACGGCGCCACCCATCCAGCGGACGACATCACCGCCCCTGTCTGGCGGGCGGGTATCGGCCTTTATATTCCATAATAACGGATTTTAATCCTCTATCTTGACATCTCTCCATAACCGCGCGACCTTTTGTCCAACGCAGGAGGACACCATGTCGCAGACCGGATTTCTCAGCCACATCACTTCGACCCTGCAAGAGATCGAGGCGGCCGGGCTTTTCAAGCGCGAGCGGCTGATTACGTCACCACAGGGGGCGCATATCACGGTCGGGGGGCGCGGGTTGATTAACCTGTGCGCGAACAACTATCTCGGGCTGGCGGATGATCCGCGCCTGATTGCGGCCGCGCAGCGGGCGCTGGACGGGCATGGTTTCGGCATGGCCTCGGTGCGCTTTATCTGCGGCACGCAGGATCTGCACCGCGCGCTGGAAAGCCGGATCGCCGCGTTTCTGGGGATGGATGATTCGATCCTCTTTGCCGCCTGTTTCGACGCCAATGGCGGGCTGTTCGAACCGCTTCTGGGGCCGCAGGATGCGGTGATTTCGGACGCGCTCAATCATGCCTCGATCATCGACGGCATCCGGCTGTGCAAGGCGCGGCGCTATCGCTATGCCAATTCCGACATGAACGATCTTGAGACACAGCTCAGGGCCGCGCGGGCGGATGGGGCGCGCTTTGTCATGATCGCGACGGATGGCGTCTTTTCGATGGATGGCTATCTGGCCAGGCTGCCCGAAATCTGTGCGCTGGCGGAAAAATACGATGCGCTGACCATGGTGGATGACTGTCATGCGACCGGTTTCATGGGGCCGCAGGGGCGCGGGACGCCGGCCCATCACGGGGTTCGCGTCGATCTCGTCACTGGCACGCTGGGCAAGGCGCTTGGCGGCGCGCTTGGCGGGTTCATCGCCGGGCCGCAGCCGGTCATCGACCTGCTGCGTCAGCGCGCGCGGCCCTATCTCTTCTCCAACGCATTGCCGCCCGCCATCGTCGCGGCCGGGCTGGCCGCCATTGATATCATCGAGGGGGCGGATGACCTGCGCGCACAGCTTTTCGACAATGCCGCCTATTGGCGCGCGGGGCTGAGGGATGCCGGATTTGAGCTGCTGCCGGGCGGGCATCCGATCATCCCCGTCATGACCGGCGAGGCACGGCTGGCGCAGGATATGGCGGCCGCGCTTTATGCGCGCGGGGTCCATGTGTCGGGCTTTTTCTTTCCGGTCGTGCCGCAGGGGCAGGCGCGCATCCGCACCCAGATGAACGCCCGGCTCAGCCGCGATGATCTGGACACCGCACTGGATGCGTTCCGCGTGGCGGGCCGTGAAACGGGGGTGATCGGATGATGAAGGCTCTGGTCAAGACGCGGCCCGAACCCGGCCTGTGGATGGAGACGCGGCCCATCCCCGAAATCGGGCCGGACGATGTGCTGATCCGCATCCGCAAGACCGGCATCTGCGGCACCGATATCCATATCTGGAACTGGGACGAATGGGCGGCGCGCACCGTGCCCGTCGGGCTGGTCACCGGGCATGAGTTCGCCGGCGAGATCGTCGAGACGGGCGCCAATGTGCGCGGGCTTGCCATCGGTCAGCGCTGCTCGGGCGAGGGGCATCTGATCGGCAGGGATTCGCGGCAGAGCCGCGCCGGCAAGTTCCACCTTGACCCGGAAACGCGCGGCATCGGCGTGAACGAACCGGGCGCATTCGCCCAATATCTCCGCCTGCCGGCATTCAACGTCGTGCCGCTTTCTGACGAGATCGACGACGAGATCGGCGCGATCCTCGACCCGCTGGGCAATGCGGTTCATACTGCGCTGTCCTTTGATCTGATCGGCGAGGATGTGCTGATTACCGGCGCCGGCCCGATCGGCATCATGGCGGCCGCCGTCGCCCGCCATGTCGGCGCGCGCCATGTTGTCATCACGGATATCAATCAGGACCGTCTGGATCTGGCCGCCCGCGTGGCCGATGTCACGCCGGTCAATGTCGCCCGCCAGGATCTGCGCGAGGTCGAGGGCGCGCTGCGCATGAAACAGGGCTTTGATATCGGCATGGAGATGTCGGGCAGTCAGGCCGCACTCGACCAGATGGTCGAAAATATGGTCATGGGCGGGCGTATCGCCATGCTGGGCATCCCGCCCGGAAAATCGCCCGTGGACTGGAGCAGGATCGTATTCAAGGCGATCACCATCACCGGGGTCTATGGCCGCCAGATATTCGAGACATGGTACAAGATGATCGCCATGCTGGAAAACGGGCTGGATGTGCGCGGCGTTATCACCCACCGCTTTGACGTGGACCAGTTTGCCCAAGGCTTTGACGTCATGCGTGGCGGCGCCAGCGGCAAGGTCGTGCTGGACTGGACCGGCTGAGCGGGCTGTGGAACCCGCGAAACCCCGCGCGGGGCGTTCAGGCCGCTGACGGGACCGGGGGCGGGATGCGCGCTGCGGTGACACCACGCATGCGGCCCCTGCGGGATCGCCTGCCGGTCCGGGCGCGCCTCGGGGGCCGGACAATGCGGGCAAGTGACCCGCCCAGAGGTCATATTACCGGCCCGCGCCCTAGAGCAGCCGGTTCAGCTCGGCCGGGCGGTTTTCCAGGATGCGCTCCATCGAGAACAGGCCCGTCACCTTGTCGAACTGGAACCCGTCGATCAGCCGCTGGTAAAAGCGGTCATAGCCCGCCATGCCCTGCGTCACGACCTTCAGCAAATAGTCCCATTCCCCGCCGATCCGGTGAAAGTCGATGACCTCGGGCAGGCTCTGGACATGGCGGGAAAAGCGCTCCACCCAGTCGCGCGAGTGCTGCCGGGTGCGGATCATGACAAAGACCGTCAGATCCAGCCCCAGTGCCGCCAGATCGACACGTGCCTGCGATCCGTTCAGGATGCCCGCAGCCTGCAACGCCTGCAACCGCCGCCAGCAGGCGTTTTGCGACAGGCCGATCCGTTCGGCCAGTTCGCGCTGCGACAGGCCCGAGTCGCGCTGAAGCGCGGTCAGGATACGCAGATCAATGATATCGCATTTCCTCATATATCCGATCATATGACAACTGATCAACAATAAACAGATAAAATCTTTCACCCATGATCGCATGATTCCGCGATATCATCATGTGAATATCATGAAACGGCGATCACATGACACCAGACGCGGACCTGCTTGCCCCCTTCCTTGCGACCATCGACCCGGCCGATCCCTTGCCCGGCCTGCGCGCCGGGCTGATCGGGGAAGGGATCTCGATCCCCGGCCCGTTCGGGGCAAAGCCGCTGATCTATGCCGATTACACCGCCTCGGGCCGGGCCTTGTGTCAGGTCGAGGATTTCATCCAGACCCATGTCCTGCCGTTTTATGCCAACAGCCATACCGAGGCGTCCTTTTGCGGCGAGCGGATGACCAGAATGCGCCGCGCGGCGCGTGCGGTGATCGCGGATGCCTGCAACGCCGGCGCGGAACATGCGGTGGTGTTCTGCGGTGCGGGTGCCACGGCCGGGATCAACCGGCTGGTCGCGCTCCTGGGGGCGGGACCGGGCGCGCGGGTGATCCTCGGGCCGTATGAGCATCATTCCAACCTGCTGCCATGGCGCGAAAGCGGCGCCGAGGTGATCGAGCTGGACGAGGACGCCAACGGCGGGCCGGACCGCGCCGGGCTGGCCGCCGCGCTGGCGGGTGCCCCTGCCGGAATGCCGGTGATCTGCGCATTCTCGGCCGCCTCGAACATCACCGGAGAGATTGCGGATGTCACCGCGCTGACCCGGCAGGTCCGCGCCGGCGGGGGGCGCATCGTGTGGGATTACGCCGGCGGCGGCCCCTATCTGCCCATCGACATGACGCCCGCGCCGGATGCCGCCATCGACGCGGTGGTGATCTCGCCCCATAAATTCGCGGGCGGGCCGGGCGCCTCGGGCGTCATGATCCTGCGCCGCGATGCCGTGACGACAGAGCGGCCAAGCTGGCCCGGCGGCGGCACGGTGCGCTTTGTCTCGCCCGCTGGGCAGGATTACAGCCCCAGCATCGAGGCCCGCGAAGAGGCCGGCACCCCGAATGTCATCGGCGATCTGCGCGCGGCACTGGCTTTTCTGGTCAAGCAGGCCATCGGCCCGGCGCGCATGGCGGCGGCCAATGCCGCGCTGATGCAGCGCGCGCTTGCGGCCTGGGGGGACCAGCCGCGGATCGAGCTTCTTGGCCCGGCAGATCGCCCGAGGCTGCCGATCCTTGCCTTTCGGCTGCGCGACGGGTGCGGCGGATATGTCCATCATCAGATGGTGACGCGGATGCTGTCCGACCTTTACGGCATTCAGGCGCGGGGTGGCTGCGCCTGTGCGGGGCCCTATGTCCACCGCCTGCTGGGCATCGGGGCCGCCGATTCCGAACGCATGCGCGCCGCGATCATGGCCGGTGACGAAATCGAAAAGCCGGGCTTTATCCGCCTCAATCTGTCGGCACTGATGTCCGAGGGCAAGGTCGACACCATCCTGTCGGCGGTGATCGAGCTGTCGCAGACCGCGCCCGACCTTGCGCATCTGTATCGCTGTGATCCCGGCCGCGCGATCTTTTCGCCCGCCGGGGCGTCACCGGTGCCGGCAAGCCTCAGCGCCTGAACAAGGCACGCCGGTCTGACGCCGCCTTGCTTGACAGCGCCCGGCCCGGCGGCCAGTTGACCGTTTATCGCCGGCCCCTCTGATCGCCGGCCCGGGACAGATCATGCAGCGCCAAGACATCACCAACCGCCGGGTTCTGAACATCGCCCTGCCGATTCTTGTGTCGAATGCCACGATCCCGCTGCTGGGGCTGGTTGATACGGCGGTGATCGGACAGATGGGCATGGCCGCCCCGATCGGCGCGGTGGGCGTGGGGGGCGTGATCCTCAGCACCGTTTATATGCTGTTCACCTTTTTGCGGATGGGCACCTCGGGGCTGACGGCGCAGGCATATGGGCGCGGCGACCGGGCGGGGGCGGCGATGGTGCTGTATCGCGCGCTTCTGATCGCGGCGGTCTGCGGGGCGGCGATGATCGTGCTGCATGTGCCGGTTCTCGCGGGTGCCTTTGCGCTGTCGCCCGCCTCGGACGAGGTCGAGGGGCTTGCCCGGCAATATGTCGCGATCCGCAT
The DNA here is from genome assembly GCA_030538705.1 of Paracoccus sp. (in: a-proteobacteria). GTDB lineage: Bacteria > Pseudomonadota > Alphaproteobacteria > Rhodobacterales > Rhodobacteraceae > Paracoccus. The sequence goes on from JAUNTL010000006.1 coordinate 18,854, forward strand.
CTGGGGTGCGCCGGCGACAATCGCGCTTTATGCGCTGACCGGCTGGCTGATCGCGCTGGAACGGGCGCGCGCGGTTCTGATCCTGCAATTATGGATCAATCTGATCAACATCGCGCTGGATATCGTCTTTGTCATCGGGCTGGATCTGGGTGTGCCGGGCGTCGCGGCGGCGACGCTGATCGGGGAATGGGCGGGCCTTGCCCTGGGTCTGTGGCTGTGCCGCGATGCCTTTGCGCGCGGTCTGCGCGCGCCCCTGTCACAGATTGCCGAGCGCATGGCGCTGCGCGAGACCATGGTGATGAACACCGATCTGATGCTGCGCTCGGCGCTGTTGCAGTTCAGCTATCTGTCCTTTGTCTTTCTGTCGGCCGGGCGGGGCGATATCAGCCTTGCCGCCAATCAGGTGCTGCTGCAATTCCTGCACCTGTTTTCCTATATGCTGGACGCTTTCGCCTTTTCGGCCGAGGCGCTTGTCGGTCAGGCCATCGGCGCGCGCGCCCTTGCGGCCCTGCGCCGGGCCGCGATCCTGTCCGGGCTGTGGGGCTTTGGCGGCAGCCTGCTGCTGACGGCGGCGGCGGTGCTGGGCGGGCCAGAGCTGATCGCGCTGATGACCGCCTCGCCCGAGGTCCGGGCCGAGGCGATGCGCTATCTTCCGTGGATCTGGCTGCTGCCGCTGGCAAGCTTTGGCAGCTATATCCTTGACGGTATCTTTATCGGCGCGACCCTGTCGCGGCAGATGCGCAACGTCATGGCGCTGTCGCTGTTGGCCTATCTCGTGACGGTCGGGATCGGGCTGCCGCTTATCGGCACTCATGCACTATGGCTGGGAATGATCGCGCTGAACCTTGCGCGCACGGTGCTGATGGCGCGCGCCTATCCACAGGTCGAGGCCCGCGCGGCATCCGGCGGGACGCGCTTTTGACTTGCCTTGCGCGGGACGCGGCTGTCATGGAATAGGCGCAGGCCGGACCCAGCAAGGAACCGCATGAGCAATCGCAGCGATATTCACGCCCGCCTCGCCACCGCGCTGAAAGAGGCGCGCAAGGCCCGCGGCCTCAGCCTTGAGGCAGTGTCACGGCTGTCCGGCGTCAGCCGCTCGATGGTCAGTCAGATCGAGCGGGGCGAATCCAGCCCCACGGTGGCCACGCTGTGGAACCTGACGCGCGCGCTTCAGGTCGATTTCGCCGGCCTGCTGGAACCGCGCGACAGCGCCCGGATCGACGTCACCCGCGCCGGGGCCGCCCCGGTCATCGGCGGGCATGTGCAGGGCGTGACCATCCGCATCCTGTCCCCCCCCGAGACCGCCGGCGAACACGAGGTCTATGACCTCAGCTTTCGGCAGGGCACGCAGCTGCAAAGCGAGCCGCACAGCCCCGGCTGTCACGAACATTTGACCGTGCTGGAGGGGCTGCTGGACGTCACCTCGGGCAAAGAGGTCGAACGCCTTGGCCCCGGCGATACGGCACGCTATGCCGCCGACCGGCCCCATTCCATCGCCGCCCCTGATGGCCCCGCGCGGGCGATCCTGATCGTTCAGAACAGCTAGGCTGTGACCCCGGGGCCTGATCGCATACAGCCGGGCCGCCCGCGCGGAATGGCAGATTTGCACTGCCCCCGGCCCTGTGTCACGGTTCTGCCGTGTTCCCGTCACGGGGATGATGCACGGCGCTGCGAAGGTCGCGCCGAACCAACCGGAGGGTGGCGATGTTCTCGCTTGCCGGCAAGAAAGCCCTGATCGTCGGGGTTGCCAATGAAAGCTCAATCGCCTGGGGCTGCGCGCAGGCGATGCGCGCCCAGGGCGCCGATCTCGCCATCACATGGCTGAATGACAAGGCCGAGGCCCATGTCCGGCCGCTGGCCGAGCGTCTGGACGCGCGGATCAAGGCGCCGCTGGATGTGTCGCAGCCCGGCCAGCTTGAGGCCGTATTCGAGCAGATCACCCAAAGCTGGGGCCGGCTGGACATACTGCTCCATTCGATCGCCTTTGCCCCGCGCAAGGATCTGCACGGCCGCGTCATCGACTGCTCGGCCGAGGGGTTCGCGCAGGCCATGGATATCTCGGTCCATTCCTTTCTGCGCATGATCCGTCTGGCAGAACCGCTGATGTTGCAGGGCGGCACCTGCCTGTCGGTCTCGTTCATGGGGTCGTCCCGCGTGGTCGAGAATTACAACATGATGGGACCGGTCAAGGCAGCACTGGAAAGTGCCGTGCGCTATGCCGCCGCCGAACTCGGCCCTTCGGGGATCACCGTCCATGCCCTGTCGCCCGGCCCGCTCGAGACGCGCGCGGCCTCGGGTCTGGATCATTTCGATGCCCTGATGCGCGACGCGACCGAACGCGCGCCGGCGCGCCGGCTGGCCACCATCGCCGAGGTCGGCGCAATGGCCGCATTCCTTGCCTCGGACGAGGCGCGCGGCCTGACCGGCGGCATTCATGCCATCGACGGCGGTTATTCCATCATCGCCTGAACCGAGGAACCGACATGACCAATGTTTTTGATCTCATGGACCCGGCCAGCGGGCTGTGGAAAAAGCCGGCCGGCGATGCATCGGCCAAACTTGCCGAGATCTTCGGGGCGACGCGCGACGAATACGAGGCCGTGACCCGGACCGGCAGCATTCTGTCAACGGTGGCGCACCGCCATCTGCGCCGGATCGCGGACAGCCACAGCGCCCGCGCCAGCCAGACCGCGCATGAGGCCGCGGCACTGGCCACGACCCTGCGCAGCGGGGCGACCCCGGCCGGGCTGGCCGCGCAATGGTCGGCCTATCTGAGCGATGCGGCCGAGCGCGCGGTGCTGACGGCCGATGTGCTGCGCAGGCGCGGCGACATCTTTCTGGATCACGAGGCCGCCGGCTGCCCGCCCGTGCTGGCCTATGATTACGAGGTGGTCATGGACGGGGCCGAGCTGCCTCATCCGTCGAATTACTTTCTGCTGCGCATCCTGCCGCCTGCGGGCGTCACCATCGACGACACGCGCCGGCCCTATATCATCATCGACCCGCGCGCCGGCCACGGCCCCGGCATCGGCGGGTTCAAGACCGACAGTCAGGTCGGGGTCGCCATGCGCGAAGGTCACCCGGTCTATTTCGTGGCCTTTCGGCGCGCGCCTGAACCGGGGCAGTATCTGTCCTATGTCACGCGGACCGAAGCGGCCTTTGTGCGCGAGGTCATGCGCCGCCATCCCGATGCCTCGAACCCGGTCATCATCGGCAATTGTCAGGGCGGATGGGCGACGCTGGTGCTGGCGGCATCGAACCCCGATCTGACCGGACCCATCGTCATCAACGGCGCGCCCGTCGCGCCATGGGCGGGGCGCGTGGGCGAAAATCCGATGCGCTATAACGCCGGCGTTCTGGGTGGGACATGGGTCGCGATGCTGCTGTCCGACCTTGGTGACGGCATCTTTGACGGCGCGCATCTGGTCCAGAACTTTGAACTGCTTAACCCCGGCCGCACGATGCTGCGCAAATATACCGATCTTTTCCGCGACCCCGAAACCGCCGCCGCGCGGTTTTTGGAATTTGAAACCTGGTGGGGCGGCTTTTTCCTGCTGAACGAGCCGGAAATCCGCTGGATCGTCGAACAGCTGTTCGTCGGCAACCGGCTGGTCAAGAACGAGGCCCGGATCGAGCCGGGCCGGCCGCTGGACCTGAAATCCATCCGCGCGCCGATCATCGCCTTTGCCAGCTTTGGCGATAATATCACGCCCCCTCAGCAGGCGCTGAACTGGATCGCGGAAACCTATGCCGATGTGAACGAGATCCGCATCCGCGGCCAGCGGATCATCTATATGGTCCACGAACAGGTCGGCCATCTGGGCATCTTTGTTTCCAGCCAGATCGCCAATCGCGAACATAGTGAAATGGCCTCGACGATGAAAACGATCGAGGCGCTGTCACCCGGTCTCTATGAGATGAAGATCGAGGATGTGACCGAAGAGGACGGGCGCAAACGCTTTACCGTCGGCTTTGCCGAGCGCCGCCTTGACGATATCCGCGCATTGGATGACGGCGTGGCTGATGAACAGCCCTTTGCCGCCGTCGCCCGCGCATCCGAGATGCAGGCCCAGACCTATGAGGCAATGCTGCGCCCGCTGATCCGGGGCGCCGTCACGCCCTCGATGGCCGCCGCCGGCCGGGCGCTGCATCCGCTGCGGCTGTCGCGTGCGGCGATATCGTCGGGAAATCCGGCGATGGGCGTGATCGCCTCGGCCGCCGAACGCACCCGCGCGAACCGGCGCAAGGCACCGCCGGACAACCCCTTCCTTGCCGCCGAGGCATTATGCGTCGCGGCGATGGAACAGGGGCTGGATCTGTGGCGCGACTGGCGCGACATGTGCCATGAGATGACATTCTATGGCCTGTGGGCGAACCCCTGGGCGCGGCGCTTCGGGCGCGGCCACGAGCTGCGCCGCACCCTCAAAAGCGCGGACGAGCTGCGCGCCCTGCCCGAGGTGTCCGAGGCATTGATGCGCATTGCTCAGGGCGGATTCGCCGAGGCCGTGATCCGCATGCTGATCCTGATGGCCGACAGCCGGGGCAATGTGCGCCGCGACCGGCTGGAGCGTTCGGGCCGGGTGCTGACGATGGATGAACCCTTTGCCGGGCTGGGCGCGGAAAAGCGCGCGATGATCATTCACGAACAGACCCTGATCGCCACCTATGAGCCAGAGGCCGCGATCGAGACCCTGCCCAGGCTGCTGAAAACCACGGCCGAGCGCGAAAGGGCCATGTCGGTCGTGCAATATATCCCCGGCCGTCTGGACGAGATGTCGCCCGATACGCTGGCCCTTCTGGGCCGCTTCCGCGGCGTGCTGGGGCTGGGTCCGCTTGCCGGTGACGTGCTGGATGATCCGCTGTCAGGCCCGGATGCGCCGGCACCGGATGACGGCGCGGCGGGCGGCGGGGCGGGTAATGCGCCCGATGCCACGACGCCGCCGGACGGGTCCACCACCACCGCCCGGCCCCGCAGGCCCGCCCGCCGCGCCAAGGCCCGCTGATGCGCGCACCGCTATTGCCAACCGCCCCGTTCCGGGTGACGCTGGAGCAGGTCATGATACAGGAGATGCAGGGATGAAGGGTGCCCTGACCCCGCTGGATGCCGCAGCGATGATACCCGACGGTGCCAGCCTGATGATCGGCGGCTTCATGGCCGTCGGCACGCCTGAACGGATTATCGACGCGCTTGTCGCGCGCAAGGCGCGCGGACTGACCGTGATTGCCAATGATACCGCCAGCCCCGGCCGGGGCATCGGCAAGCTGGTCTCGGCCGGGGCGGTGGATCACGTCATCGCCTCGCATATCGGGCTGAACCCGGAAACGCAGGCCGCGATGATCGACGGCCGCATCACGGTCGAGCTGGTCCCACAGGGCACATTGGTCGAGCGCATCCGCGCCGGCGGCGTCGGGCTGGGCGGTGTGCTGACACCGACCGGGCTGGGCACCGAGGTCGAAGAAGGCAAGCCGGTGATCGAGGTCAACGGGGCGCGCTTTTTGCTGGAAACGCCGCTGCGGGCCGATTTCGCGCTGCTGGCGGCGGCTCAGGCGGATTATGTCGGCAATCTGATCTATTCGCTGACCGCCAAGAACTTCAACCCGGTGATGGCTCTTGCGGCCGATACGGTGATCGCCCAGCCCGAACTGATCGTGCCGGTCGGCGTGATTCCCCCCGATGCGGTCAAGACGCCGGGTGTTCTGGTCGATCACCTGATCCTGCGCGAACGTTAAGGAAAGGACCGGTTATGGACGCCAAGGAACTGATCGCGCGGCGCGTGGCGCAGGAAATCCGCCCCGGAATGCTGGTCAATCTGGGCATCGGCCTGCCCAGTCTGGTCGCAACCTATGTCCCCGCTGACCGGGGTGTGTTCTTTCAGGCCGAGAATGGTGTCATCGGGCTGGGCGCCCGCCCGCCCGAAGGGATGGAGGATCCCCATCTGACCGATGCGGGCGGCGGGTTCGTCTCGGCCGTGCCGGGTGCGGCATCCATCGACAGCGCGATCAGTTTCGGCCTGATCCGCGGCGGACATCTGGACATGACCGTCCTCGGCGGGCTTCAGGTCGACGAGGCGGGCCATCTCGCCAACTGGAAGGTGCCGGGGCGGATGGTGCCGGGAATGGGCGGCGCGATGGATCTGGTGACCGGCGCGGCGCGCGTCATCGTCGCCATGCAGCACAGCGCCAAAGGCCAGCCCAAGATCGTGCGCAAATGCTCGTTGCCCTTGACGGCGCTGCGCCGCGTCGATCTGATCGTCACCGATCTGGCCGTAATCGCGCCATCGGACGAGGGGCTGATCCTGCGCGAGCGCGCGCCGGGCGTTACTCTGGATGACATCCGCGCGGCGACCGAGGCCGCGCTGATCATCCCCGACGAGGTGCCCGAGTTCAGGCTGGGCTGACGCGGACCGGCGCGCCGGACAAGGTGGAACCGGCTGGGAGGGGGGCCAGGCCGTTGACGCAAAACACATTCTGCGCCCCGGACGGCGCGCGGCTGGCCTATCAGGACGAGGGGAGCGGGCTGCCCCTTCTGGCGCTTGCCGGGCTGACGCGCGACGGGCGTGATTTCACCTATCTGGCGCGCCGCCTGCCCGGCGATGTGCGGCTGATCCGGCTGGACAGCCGCGGGCGCGGCGGCTCTGACTGGACCGGCCCTGACAGCTATACCGTCGGGCAAGAGGCCACGGATGCGCTGGCGCTGCTGGATCATCTGGAACTGCCGCGCGCGGCGATCATCGGCTCATCGCGCGGCGGGCTGCTGGCGATGGCAATGGCGGCCATGGCGCCGGGACGCGTGTCCGGGATCTGCTTTAACGACGTCGGCCCGGTGATCGAACGCGACGGGCTGATGCGGATCGGCCAGTTCATCGGCCTGCGGCCCAGTGTGCAGACCCTGGACGAGGTGGCCGACCGCCTGCCCGCCGCAATGCCGGGTTTTGCCAATGTCCCGCCCGAACGCTGGGCCGAGGAAACGATCCGCCATTATGTGCAGGAAAGCGACGGCGTCGGGCTGACCTATGATCCGGCGCTGCGCCAGTCCTTTGATGCGTCGATGCAGGCAGATCCCCTGCCGGACGCATGGCCGCTGTTCGATGCCTGTGCCGGGCTGCCACTGGCGCTGATCCGTGGCGCCGGGTCAGATGTGTTAAGCGCGCGTGTCGCGGCCGAGATGCGCGCGCGCCGGCCCGACATGCTGTTCGCCGAACTGGCTGATCGCGGCCATATCCCGTTTCTGGATGAACCCGAGGCACTGGCAGTCATCCGAGACTGGCTTGGTCAGGTCCATGGATCCAAGGCCGGGACAGACACAGATGCACCCGCCCCGGCAGAGGACATGCCCGCGGCACCCTGATCGCGCCCCGGCTGCGGCGGGCCGGGCCTTGTCCGCCGGGCAGGCAGAAAATCGCGGACGGGGCCATGCCTGATCGCGCGCGGGCGGCCCCATATATGCAACCGCCGCACCCCGCCTCTCACACGTCGGGCCGGGGGTATCACGCCACTGTCGCGCCGGTATCGCCCCGCCTTGTCATCGGCCGATAGGCGCGCGCCTTCAGCCCAGCCCGTTCGAGGTCGCCTGAATATGCGCCCGCATCCCGCCGTCGCAGGGGATATTGACCCCGCGCAGCCAGCCCGCGCCATCCGACAGCAAAAACACCACCAGAGGCGCGATATCACCGGGCCGGCCGGGGCGGTCCATGATGCGCATGTCCTCTTCGGCGCGCTCGCCCAGGGTTTCAATAAAATCGGCGAGGATCGGCGTGTCGACCGGGCCGGGGCTGACCGCATTCATGCGGATCCCGCGCGCCCGCCATGTCCAGCGGTTCTGATGCGTCCATGCGATCAGGGCCTGCTTGGTAAAGAAATAGCTGTTCTCTGCCCCGATACCGTGATCTGCGCAAAAGGCCGCGACATCGCCATGGCGCAGCCCATCGGCGGCGCTGATCCTTGCGACCTCGCCTTCCCATCCCAACCCGGCGAGCGAGGCAAGGTTCACGATTGACGCCCCGTCCGCAAGGCTGTCGACCAGACCCAGCGTCAGCCGCTTCAGCGCGACAAGATTGACCGTCACCACGATCTCGGCCGGGGCGGTCGGGGGCACGCCCGCGATATTGGCCAGCCCGTCGGCACGCAGCATCGCCAGATCCGCGATCAGCGCGTCAACCGCGGCCTCATCCGTCAGATCGACAAGGTGAAAGCCGTCCAGCCCTATCCCGGCGGGGTTGCGGTCGACACCGATCACGCGACCGCCTGCGGCCCTGATCCGGCTTGCCGTTTCCGCCCCGATCCCCGAGGACACACCCGTCACGATAATGGTCTTGCCCTCCAGCACAGCGCTTTCCCCACACAGCCCCGGATTTCAGATCATTGTCAGCCCGCCGGACGCCCCGCGTCAACACCCCCGACAGATGCCATTGCCACCCGGCCATTCGCGGTTAGCATGCCCGCAGCCAACAAAGGGCCAAGCCGATGCTGCGTGCTGCAAGCTGTGTAACCTGCCTGATGCTGTGGACTGGCGCCGCCCTTGCCGACGGCGCCCTTGCGGCCGCGTTTGACAGCTGGCGCCAAAGACCCGCGCCCGAAACCGCAATCGGGGTCACCGCCGAGGTCATGCGTCTGTCCGCACTGCCCGACTGGCCCGCGATTGCCGGGCTGGGCGCGAACGAGGTCGCGGCGATGCTGCCGCTTTTACCACAGGATCAGGCGGCCGAGCTGATCTTGCTGACGGCGATGGCGCAGGGCTATGGCGGCGACCGCGTGGCGCAGGATGCGATTGCCGCCGCCGCCGACGAATTTGCCCGCGCCCTGCCCGGACCCGCCGCCCGATCCCTGTCGGTCAACCTTGGCTATGGCTATCTTCAGACCGGCGCGCCTGATCGCGCCTTTGAGCGGCTTGACCAAGCCCGCCAACAGATCGAGGCCGCCGGCGACGCCGCGGCGCTGATCAATATCTGCATAATGGCAAGCGATACCTTTGACCGTTACGGCCACACCGCCGAGGCCGGCAGCTTCTATGCCGGTTGCGATGCCAGCCCGCTTTTGCGCCGCGCGCGGGCGCCCGGCACCGGCATCTTTCATCACAATCAGGCACAGTTTCTGGCCGGACAGGGCGAGGTTGAGCCCGCCATCTCGCGTCACCGGCTGGCACTGGAATATCTGGATCAGGAGTTCGGCGACCCTTCGGTCGAGCTGGCCAATGCCTATGACGCGCTGGCAATGACGCTGCTGCACGCGGGCGAACTGGGGGCGGCGGATACCACGGCCGGTCTGGCACAGACGCAGGCCGTTCAGGCCGCCGGAACGGATCACGCCGATTACTGGCGCATCGCCAATAATGCCGCCTCGATCAAGCGCGCGCTGCGGCTGCCCGCACATGCCTATGACCTGGATGCGGCCGCACTGGAATGGCGCCGCGCCAATCTGGGCGAGGATGCGGCGCTCAGCTATGCGTCATGGCTGAACCTGTCGCTCGATCTGGCCGGGATGGGCGAATGGCAGGCGGCGGGCGAGAATTTTCTGGCGCTTTATGCCCGCCTTGCCGGGGGCGAGCCGATCCCCTACAGCCGCGAGGTGCTGGAGGCATATCTGCATTACATCAAGGCCCGGCAGGATGCCGAAAAGGGTCTGCCGGCACGTCTGCCGCCCTTTAACCCGCTGATCCGTCAGGGCGCCCCGGCCGAGCTGTTCACCGGGATGACCGATCTGGCCGTTGATCAGCTGCTTGCCAGAGGCGAGACCGACGAGGCGCTGCGTCTTGCCGACTGGCTGCACGGGTTTCTCGGGCGCGAGATCGGCCCGCACCATCCCTTTACCTTTGAGGCCGCGCTGCTGGCGGCGCGCGCACAGGCGCCGCGATCAGCCGAAGCAGCATCGGCCGCACTGGCGGGGCTGGATATCGACGCATTCAACTGGACCCGCAGGCAGGCGCTCAGCGGCAGCTATGATGCGGCGCTGGCGGCGCGGGTTCTGGGCGATGATCTGCTGACGGAAATGGCCCGGCATGCGATTGCGACCCCCGCGTTCTCGGCACAGTTCGGCGATGCCATCCACCGCTGGAAAACGCTTGAAGATCCCTCGGACCGCATTCTTGACCGGGTTGCGCGACAGGCCGATGACCCCGGCCTGCGGCAGGCGGCGCGCGATTACGCCCTGGCCGCTGCCCGCCTGCGCGAGACAGCCCGCGCCGAGCCGGTATCCGAGGGCCTCGCCCGTCAGGACGAGGCGCTGCGCCATCAGCGCGCCGCGCTTAACCTGCGTCTTGCCGGCGCGGGGCTGGCGCAGGTGATGCCGCCGCTGGCCGCGCTGGATCAGTCCGCCCCGGCAGGTTTCACGGTCGCCGCGGGCGATGTGGTGATCGACCTGATCCTTTTGCGCGAATGGGCGGGACACGACCGGTCGGGCACAGCGGACACGCTGGCGCTTTATGCGGCGGTTTACCGTGCCGATACCGCGCCGGTCATTCATCTGGTCAGCCGCATGAAAGATGCCCCCCAAAGGATGGCCGCTTTCCACGCGCAGCTGCACCGCGATCTTGGCCCCTGGCTGGCAGCCGAGGCCGGGGCGGAAAAGCGGCTGTTCATCGCCCCCGACGCCATGTTGTTCCAGTTCGACCTGCCCGGCCTGCGCGATGCCACCGGCGCAAGGCTGGGTGAAAGCCATGATGTCTATCTGCTGACCGACCGCGGTGCCTATGCACGCCACGACACGGAACCGGGGCTTGATCGGGGGGACAGGATCCTGCTGGCCGGGGCCGTTCAGACCTCGCCCGACGCCCCCGGATATCTGCCCGGCGCATTGCACGAGATCGAGACCATCGCCGCCCTGACCGCCACCGCCGGCGCCGAGGTAACCCGCCTGACCGGCACCGAGGCGACCGCATCACATGTCGCAAGCGGCGCCGAGGGCGCGGCCATCCTTCATCTGGCGACGCATGGGTTCTTTCACGCCGTTTCGGATCATCCCGCCAGCCTGATGAATGCCGGCCTCGTGCTGGCCGCCCCGGCAGACGGATCCGGCGCGTCGGGCGCCACCGATGGAATGGGTGGGGCGGACGGGATCGTCCATGCGCTTGAGCTGATGGAATGGAACCTCGGCGCGGCGCGGCTGGTGGTGCTGTCGGCCTGCGATACGGGTGTCGGGGCAACCACCCCGATTGATGCCGTGCGTGGCCTGCCGCTGGCCCTGTCACGCGCCGGCGCACGCCGCTCGCTGGTGACGCTGGGACCGGTGCCCGACCACCAGACCGCGCGCATCATGGAGCGGTTCTATACCCACCTGACCACCGGCCGGCAGAGCTATGCCGACGCCTTCAACGCCACCAGACGCGACATCTGGGCCGGCCGGATCGAGGGCGTGAACCCCGAGACGGGGGCCTATTTCGTGCTTTACAGCCATTGAGGTCACGGCACGAAAGCAGGGGACAGGACGGGTGGGATCTGGTGGAGCCGAGGGGAATCGAACCCCTGGCCTCGTCATTGCGAACGACGCGCTCTACCAACTGAGCTACGGCCCCATAAGGCCGGCTATGTGGACCGGGCATGGTGAATTGTCAAGCCGGCAAAAGGCGGGCTTGCGCCCGGCGATCACCCGCGCCATCTGTGGGGCCAAAAGGGGAATGTGATGGATATCGTCATCATCGGCGCCGGTCAGGCGGCGGCATCTCTGGCGGCAAAGCTGCGCGTGCTTGATCACAAGGGCGCCATTACCCTGATCGGCGATGAACCCGTGCCGCCCTATCAGCGCCCGCCGCTTTCGAAATCCTATCTTCTGGGCGAGATGGGGCTGGACCGGCTGACCCTGCGGGCACCCGAATGGTGGGCGCAGCAGGACATCCGCCTGCTGACCGGCACAAGGGCGACCGGCATTGACCGCGCGGCGCGGCAGGTCGAAACCCCGGCTGGTCCGGTCCGCTATGACCAGCTTGTGCTGGCCACCGGGGCATCGGCGCGCAGGCTGCCGGCGGCGATGGGCGGCGGGCTTGGCGGGCTGCATACCATCCGCACTCTGGACGATATCGCCCGCCTGCGCCCGGAGATGGTGCCGGGCCGGCGGCTGGCGGTCATCGGTGGCGGCTATATCGGGCTGGAGGCGGCGGCGGTCGCGCACAAACTGGGGCTGGAGGTGACGCTGATCGAGGCCGCGCCGCGCATTCTGGGCCGGGTCGCGGCGCGCGAGACCGCCGACATGATCCGCGATCTGCACCGCGCCCATGGTGTCACCATCCTTGAGGGCACCGCCCTGACCGCGCTGACAGGCGATGACACGGGCCGGGTCCGCGCGCTGCATCTGGCCGATGGCAGCCGGATTACGGCGGATCTGGTCATCCTCGGGATCGGGGTCGCACCCGAGACCGCGCTGGCGGCCGCGGCCGGGCTGGAGATCGCGGATGGCATCGCCTGCGACATGCAGGGACGGACCTCTGATCCCGCGATCTGGGCCGCGGGGGATTGCGCCTCTTTTCCCCGGGGGGCCGGACGGTTGCGGCTGGAAAGCGTCGGCAATGCCATCGACATGGCCGAGCTGGTTGCGGCGAACATGCTGGGCGCGGGTCAGGCATATATCCCGCGCCCGTGGTTCTGGTCCGATCAATATGATGCAAAGTTGCAGATCGCCGGGCTGAACGCCGGCCATGACCATATCGTTACGCGGCCGGGCGCCGGGGCGCATTCCGGCTCGGTCTGGTATTTCGCCGGCGCCACCCTGATCGCGGTCGACGCGCTGAACGATCCGCGCGCCTATATGGTCGGCAAGCGCCTGATCGAGGCCGGGCGCAGCCCCGATCCGGCGGCCCTGTCCGATCCCGCGACCGAGCTGAAGGCGCTGCTGTGAGGGTGATCGGGGGCCGGCTGCGCGGGCTGAAACTGGCCGAGGTCGGCGCCGGCGATACCGCCGCCCATCTGCGCCCGACCACCGACCGCACGCGCGAGACGATGTTCAACCTGCTCATCAACAGCCTTGGCATCCGGCTGGAGGGGATGCGCGTGCTGGACCTTTTCGCCGGCACCGGCGCCCTTGGGCTGGAGGCCCTGTCACGCGGCGCGGCGCGTGTCGCCTTTGTCGATGACGGCGCGGCGGCGCGCGCGCTGTTGCGGGCCAATATCGAAAAGGCGCGCGCCATGGGCGTGACGGATCTGTGGCGGCGCGATGCAACGCGTCTGGGGCAGAACCGTGGCGCGGGCTATGACCTGATCTTCATGGACCCGCCCTATGGCAAGGCCCTGGGCGAGGCCGCGCTGAGTTCCGCGATAGAAGGTGGCTGGCTGGCCCCCGACGCCCTGCTGGTCTGGGAAGAAAGCACCCCGCCCGCCCTGCCGGGGGGATTCGATCTGCGGGATCAGCGCCGCTATGGCGAGACAATCGTGACCATCGCGCAACGCAAGCCGGATCAGGCCGCAGATAGCCAGACCCGGCAGTAAAGCAGGGCGCGGCGGGCGCGCCGGCCGCCCTGCC
>JAUNTL010000006.1:32396-57609 GCA_030538705.1 Paracoccus sp. (in: a-proteobacteria)
GCACCGCTCTGGCGAGGCGGTCGTGACCATCGTGCAACGCAAACCGGGTCAGGCCGCAGATAGCCAGACCCGGCATCAAATCAGGGCGCGGCGGGCGCCCCTCCCACAGCCGCGCGACGTTCCGGCCGGGAAACAGGCCCGCGCGGGCCATCTGAACGCTGCACCACCACGCCCTGCGCGTCAGGCAGGGCCATTTGCCGGTCAAAACGCCGCGGATACGGGGGCTACAGGTTCACAGCCCGGACCGCTCTGGCCCGCCCTGTCCGGCGGCGCCACTGTGATCGCCCCGCTTTTCGTTCTGCATCCGGCGATGGGTGCGGGCATTGCGGCGCGACGGCTGCCCGCGCCATGGCGCGCGCGGGCGGAAAGCCTGCTGGCACATGTCACATTCGGGCTGGGGCCGGCGGCGCTTGCCCCGGCCGCGCTCAAAGGGGCGCAGAGCGGCGCCCGGATATGCCGCGCCACCGCCGCCCCCTTGCGCGCGATCAGTCGCGCAGCAGCTCGTTGATCGAGGTTTTTGAACGGGTCTGCGCGTCCACCCGTTTGACGATGACCGCGCAGTAAAGATGCACCCCGTTTTTCGACGGCATCGAACCGGCGACGACGACCGACCCGGCGGGAACCTCGCCATAGGTGACCGCGCCGGTCTCGCGGTCCAGAATCTTGGTCGACTGGCCGATGAATACGCCCATGCCCAGAACCGAGCCTTCGCGCACGATCACGCCCTCGACGACCTCGGAACGGGCGCCGATAAAGCAATTATCCTCGATGATCGTGGGGCTGGCCTGCATCGGCTCCAGCACGCCGCCGATGCCGACGCCACCGGACAGATGGACATTCTTGCCGATCTGGGCGCAGGAACCGACGGTTGCCCATGTGTCAACCATCGTGCCCTCGTCGACATAGGCGCCGAGGTTCACAAAACACGGCATCAGAACCACCCCTTTGGCGACATAGGCGCTGCGGCGCACCACCGCGTTAGGCACGGCGCGAAATCCCGCGCGCTCCCAGTCCTTGCGCTTCCAGTCGGCGAATTTGCTGTCGACCTTGTCCCACCAGCCGCCGCCTTGCGGGCCGCCTGCGTGCTTTTCCATCTCGCGCAGACGGAACCCCAGCAGCACGGCCTTTTTCGCCCATTGGTTCACGTGCCAGTCATTGCCGCGCTTTTCAGCGACGCGCAGCCGGCCGGCGTCAAGCGCGTCCAGCGTTTCCTCGATCGCATCGCGGGTCTTGCCCCTGGTCGCGGGGGTGATGGTGTCGCGGGCCTCCCATGCGGCCTCAATCGCGGTTTCAAGTTCGGAACTGGAAAGCGGCTTGGACATGGCGTTCCTCTTTGGGTGGAAGTCGTTGCCCATGGGCTATAAGCCTGAGGACAAGCCGGCGCAATGCGCCCGTCCAGACAGAGGCCAAGATGACCGAAGACGAAGCCCGCGCCCATCCCCTGCCCCACAGCCGCGAGGATGTTCAGGCCGCCGAGCAGATCCCCGATACACCGCAGACCCGCGCGCCGGCCTATCGGCTGGCATTCACGGACAACGATTTCCTGCTGCGCGAGGAACTGCGCCCGGTGCGCCTGCAACTGGAGCTGCTGAAGCCCCAGCTGATCCTCGACGAGCGCGGGATCGAATCGACCGTGGTCATGTTCGGCGGCGCCCGCATCCCCACACCCGAGGCGCGTGCCGGTGCGCGCACCGAGATGCTGGCCTCGCTGTCGGTCTATTATGAACAGGCCTATCGCTTTGCGATGATGATGACCGAGCGCAGCCTGGCGAGCTATGGCAAGGAATATGTGATCTGCACCGGCGGCGGCCCCGGCGTGATGGAGGCCGGCAACAAGGGCGCCCATGATGCCGGCGGTCAGTCGATCGGGCTGGGGATCGTGCTGCCGCATGAGCAGGCGCCGAACGAATATGTCACCCCGGATCTGTGCTTTAACTTTCACTATTTCGCCATCCGCAAGATGCACTTCCTGATGCGTGCCCGCGCGATCACCGTCTTTCCCGGCGGCTTTGGCACGCTGGATGAGCTGTTCGAGACGCTGACCCTGATCCAGACCGGGCGCATGCGGCGGGTGCCGTTGCTGATGTTCGGGCGCGCGTTCTGGAACGGTATTATCGACTGGCAGGCGCTTGCGGCCTCGGGCACGATCAGCGACGAGGATCTGGACCTGCTGAACTATGTCGAAACCGCCGAAGAGGCGGTCGAGATCATCGACCGTTTCACCCCCGGCTGTTAGGCGCGCGCGACCGGCGGGATCACGATGCCCCGCCGGTCATTTCCCGTCTTACCCGAATATCAGGCGATGCGGGGATGGTCTCAGGCCAGATAATCGCTGAATGCCGCCAGCACGCGGTGATAGACCGCGCGCTTGAAGGGCACGATGCGGGCGATCAGATCATCCGCCGAAAGCCACCGCCATTCGTCGAACTCGGGATGGGTGGTGGCGATATTGATCAGATCCTCGTCACCGGTCAGCCGCATCAGCACCCATTTCTGCCGCTGTCCGCCGAATTTACCGCCCCAGACCTTGCCCAACAGCTCGGGCGGCAGGTCATAATCGACCCAGTCGCCGGTTTCGGCCACAACCTCGACCGCATCGGGGGGCAGGCCGGTTTCCTCGCCCAATTCGCGCAGCGCGGCCTCCAGCGGTGTTTCGCCCCGGTCGATCCCGCCTTGCGGCATCTGCCATGCCTCGCGCGGGCCGTCGATGCGGCGGCCGGCAAAGATCAGCCCTTCGGTATTGATCAGCACGACCCCGGCGCAGGGCCGGTAGGGCAATCCGCCGGGGCCGGTTTCGCGGCTGCTCATTCAGCGCTTTCCTCAGCCCCGCCCTCGCCGTTTTCAGCAGGGGTGCCGGCTTCGGGCGCATCCGCGCCTTCGGCACCGGGCTGGCCCGAACCCTCGCCGGTTACGGCGGGCGTTGACGTCGCCGGCACATCGCTGGCCCGGAACTCGACCGCCGCCAGCCCCTTGAGGATGTCGATGGCATAGGCCATCTGGTAATCCTCTTCACGCAGACGGGCCGTGGCCTCGACCTCGGCGGCCTCCTGCTCAAGCTGGCGGCGCTCCTCGTCGGAATAGCTGTCATTATTCAGCGCGCCCCGCAGATCGGCCTCGGAGCGGATAAAGCTGGAATTGCTGCGCGGTGCCTGCTCCTCGCCCTCTTCGCCCTCGGCCGTGCGCGGCCGCGTGGGGGGCTGGGCCACGATAATATCGGGATTGATGCCAAGCGCCTGGATCGAGCGGCCGGACGGCGTGTAATAGCGCGCCGTCGTCAGCCGCATCCCGCTGTCGGCCGTCACCGGCACGACGGTCTGGACAGAGCCTTTGCCAAAGGATTTTTCCCCCACCACGATAGCGCGGCGGTGATCCTGCAAGGCCCCCGTCACGATTTCCGAGGCCGAGGCCGAGCCACGGTTGATCAGCACAACAATCGGCTTGCCCTCGGCCAGATCGCCGGGTGTCGCGTTCCAGCGTTCGCTGTCAGCGGCACTGCGGCCGCGGGTCGAGACGATTTCACCCTTGTCCAGAAAGGCGTCCGAGACATAGATCGCCTGATCCAGCAACCCGCCGGGATTATTGCGCAGGTCCAGCACAAAGCCGGTCACATTGTCGATCCCGCCCAGCTCATCGACCGCCTTTTTCAGATCGGTTTCAAGCGATGACATGGTTTCGTCGTTGAAGGTGGCGATACGCAGAACGATGGCATGGCCCTCGGTCCGGCCACGCACGGCGGTCAGCTTGATGGTGTCGCGCACGATCTTGACGTCAAACGGTTCCTGCTCGCCCTGACGCAGGATGGTGATGGTCACCTCGGACCCGACCTCGCCGCGCATCATGTCAACGGCCTGATCCAGCGTCAGGCCCAGCAGCGATTCGCCGTCGACATGGGTGATGAAATCACCCGCCTGCACCCCGGCCAGATCGGCGGGCGTGCCATCCATGGGGGAAATGACCTTGACCAGACCATCCTCTTGCCCGACCTCGATCCCCAGCCCGCCAAAGCTGCCGCGTGTCTGCGTCCGCATATCCTCATAGGCATCCGCCGGCAGGAAAGAGGAATGCGGATCGAGCGATTGCAGCATCCCGTTGATCGCGGCCTCGATCAGTTTTTTCGGTTCCGTTTCCTCGACATACTGGTTGCGGACCTGCTCGAACACATTGCCGAACAGGTCAAGCTGCTCATAAACCGAGGCGTTCTTGCCAGCGTCCTGCGCGGCGATCGGTCCGGCCAGTTGAGTGGTCAGCAAAAGCCCGGCCAGAGTGCCGCCGATGCCTGCGATCAGATAATGCTTCATTGCGTCCCTGCCTGTCCTTCTGCCTGACTTTGCGCGTCTTGCACGATGTGATTGAGAACGAACCACTCGCCGGGGTTCAAGGTCTGCTTGTCCCGTCTCAGTTCGAGATACAGTGTTTCCGTCAGATCCGCATCCCCGCCAGTGGCGGCATTGACGACGAAATTAATGCCGAACTCCTGTGCCGACGGCTCGGCCCCGCCCATCAGCCCGACCGGTTCGCCCGCCGCCAGCACGTCGCCGACCTCGCCAAAGACCTGCGCCATACCGGCAAAGATCAGCAGATAGTCGCGGGCCGGCTCCAGAATGGTGACATTGCCATAATCCAGCAGGGGGCCGCGATAGCGGATCGTCGCCGGCCAGGGCGTGGTGACCAGCGATGCCGGCGCGGTCGAGATGACCAGACCGGGGCGCTGGATACCCGCCGCGTCGGGTTCGCCATAGCCGCGCAGCACCCGGCCCATGACCGGCAGCGGCAGCGAGCCTTGCGCGCCCTCGAAATCGGCAAGCGGCGGGCCGATGTCGGATTCCATTCCGGCAATGCCCTCGGCAAAGGCATCAAGCGTCGCCGCAGAGCGTTCAAGCGCCCGCAGCTCTTCGGGATTTTCGGCAAACCGGCGCGGCATGGTCGAGCGGTCGCCCGCCGCACTGGCCAGCAGGCGCCGGGCCTCCTGCACGCGGCTCAGCCCCTCGGCCAGCACATTGGCGGCATCCTCCTGAAGCACGCGGACCTGCGCGATCTCATCAAGATTGGCCTTCAGCGCGTCAGCTTCGGCCCGCAGGCCGGGCGTGATCGTGGACAGCACCATGCCGGCATGGGCCGTCGCCTCTGGCCCGGCGGGATGCAGCAGCATCAGCGTCTCGGGCGATTGCTGCATCGACAGCATGACACCCAGCATCGAGGACAGCCGCGCACGCCGGCTTTCCCATTCCGCGCGGATCTGCTGTTCGCGGATCCCCGCCTGCCGCAGCCCGGCCCGCATGGATGCCAGCCCGCTTTCATAGGCGTGGATCATCTCGGTCAGGGCGGTGACCTGATCGTCCTTGGTCAACGCCTCTTCCAGACGGCCGGTCGCCTCGCGCAGCTGAAATGCGGCGCGCGCCGCCTCGGCCCCGGCGGTCGTCTCGGCCGCGGCCGGCCCGGAGGCCCAAAGCAACAGCACCAGCGGCAGGGCGAAAAGGCGGGGACGGTTCATGGCAGCTGAATCAGCGTTGTGCCGGTCATCTCGGGCGGGGGGGCAAGACCCATCAGGTCCAGCACCGTCGGCGCGACATCGGCCAGCCGCCCGCCGGCGCGCAGACCGGCACCGGCCGGCCCGCCGACAACGATCACCGGCACCGGGTTGGTGGTATGGGCGGTATGCGGCCCGCCGGTCTCGGGGTCGATCATGGTTTCGCAATTGCCGTGATCGGCGATAATGACCGCCGCCCCGCCCGCCCGGCCCAATGCCTCCAGCGCGCGACCCAGATTGCGGTCCACCGCCTCGCAGGCGCGGATCGCGGCGGGCAGGCTGCCGGTATGGCCGACCATGTCGGGATTGGCGAAATTGACCACGATCAGATCGTAACCCTGTTCAATGGCGCGGATAAAGTAATCGCCCACCTCATCAGCCGCCATCTCGGGCGCCAGATCATAGGTGGCAACCTTGGGGCTGGCGGGCATGTGGCGATCCTCGCCCGGCTCGGGCGCCTCTTTGCCGCCGTTCAGGAAAAACGTGACATGGGGATATTTTTCGGTCTCGGCAAGGCGGAACTGACGCAGCCCATGCGCGGCAACCCATGCGCCCAGCGTATTGACCACCTGCCGCTTGGGATAGGCTGCGCGCATGAATGCATCATGGCGGACGGAATAGTCCACCATTCCCAAAAGCGCCGCCCATTGCGGCCTCTGGCCGGCGTCAAAGGACGAGAACTCGGGATCCCCCACCGCGGACAGGATCTCGCGCGCCCGGTCAGCGCGGAAATTCAGACAAAAGAATCCGTCGCCATCGCGCGCGCCGCGATAGCCCGCGATCACCGTGGGCTGGATGAACTCGTCCGTCTCGCCACGCGCATAGGCGTCCTGCACCGCCTGCGCGGCATCGGGCGCGTCATGACCGGCGCGCGCGAAAACCATCGCATCATAGGCCCGCCCGACCCGTTCCCAGCGATTGTCACGGTCCATCGCATAATAGCGCCCGCAAACCGTCCCGATGGTGCAGCCGTCCGGCAGGTTGCCCTGCAATTCGGTGACAAAGCCCATCGCCGATTCGGGCGGCACATCGCGCCCGTCGGTGACGGCATGGATGACCACGGCCACGCCCTTGCGCGCGACGGCGCGGGCGGCAGCGATGAGGTGCTGGATATGACCATGAACGCCGCCATCCGACACGACGCCCATCAGATGCGCCACCCCGCCCGAGGCTTGCAGCCTGGCCACGAACTCTCCCAGCCCGGTATTTTCGTAAAAGCTGCCGTCCTCGATCGCCAGGTCGATCTGCCCCAGATCCATCGCCACGACCCGGCCCGCGCCGATATTGGTGTGGCCGACCTCGGAATTGCCCATCTGGCCACGCGGCAGGCCGACATCGGGACCAAAGGTCACCAGCGTCGAATGCGGACATTCGCGCATCAGCCGGTCATAGGTCGGGGTTGCGGCCTGATCCGGCGCGCTCTGCCCGGGGCGGTCGGAGATACCCCAGCCGTCAAGGATGCACAGAACGACGGGCCGGCTCACAGGCCAGCCCCCTCGTCGATGCCCAGCATGATATTCAGATTCTGCACCGCCGCGCCCGATGCCCCCTTACCCAGATTATCCAGCACCGCAACAACCACCCCGCAGCCCGCCGCATCATCGCCATGCACCGAAATATCCAGCATATTCGTGCCGTTAAGCGCGGTCGGATCGACCCGCGCGCCGATCTCCTCGGCCTCGCGGACGCGCACGAACTCGGCCCCCGCATAGGCGGCGGACAAGGCGGCGTGCAGGCTCGACAGGCTGCGCCCGCCGCCCAGATGCAGCGGCAGGGACACCGCCATGCCCTGCGCGAAATTCCCCACCGAAGGCGCGAAAACCGGCTGTTCGGTCAGCCCCGTCATCGCCATGATCTCGGGGATGTGCTTGTGGTGCTGGGCAAGCGCATAAAGAAACGCCGCCGGCGCGTCGCCGCGCTCATATTCCGCGATCAGCGCATTGCCGCCACCGGAATAGCCCGAGACCGCATTGATCGCCACCAGATCGCCGCGCCCGACCAGATCAGCCTCGATCAGCGGGCGCAGCATCGCGATGGCGCCTGTCGCATAACAGCCGGGATTGGCCACAAAGCGGGCGTCACGGATGCGCGCACGCGCATCGCGGGTCAGCTCGGCAAAGCCGTAGACCCAGTCAGGACTGGTGCGATGCGCGGTCGAGGCGTCGATCATCCGCACCGGCAGGCCCTCTGCCAGCGCCACCGCCTCGCGTGCGGCATCATCGGGCAGACACAGGATCGCGACATCCGCGCGCGCAAAGCAATCGCGGCGGGCATCCGCATCCTTGCGGCGCGCATGTTCGATCTGGATCAGCGCAATATCCTCACGCCCGGCCAGCCTCTCGCGGATCTGAAGGCCGGTGGTGCCGGCCTCGCCGTCGATAAAAACACTGTATGCCATAAGCACCCTTTCGTGACGATACAGACATAACGCCCCGTCCCGCCGGGGGCAATGCGGGCGGGGCCTTGCCACCCCCCGCTCGCGCGGTGTTGAAACAGACCTGCCCGCTGGCGTATCACAGGCCCTATGAACGACCGTTATGCCCCCGCCGCCACCGCCACGCCCCGCGCGCCCCAGCCCCAGCAGCCGGCGCGGCTTTATCACACGCCGCTGTCGCCCTTTTCGCGCAAGGTGCGGCTGGTGCTGGCCGAAAAACGCATCGAGGTCGAACTGGCCGAAGAACGTTATTGGGAACAAGGCCCCGAGCTGTATCGCCGCAACCCCGCCGGCAAGGTGCCGGTTCTGCGGCTGGATGGCATGCTTTTGGCCGAAAGTCAGGCAATCTGCGAATATCTTGACGAGACGGTGCCCAACCCGCCCCTGATGCCCGCAGCACCCGCCGCCCGATACGAGGTGCGCCGGCTCTGCGCATGGTTCGACGACAAATTCAACGCCGAGGCAACGCGGCCGGTGCTGACTGAACGGGTGTGGAAAAAGGTCCGCAAGACCGGCTATCCCGACTCGCGCCTCGTCAAGGCGGGGCTGTCGGCGATCAAGGCGCATATCGACTATATGCACGGGCTGCTGGAGGAACGCCGCTGGCTGGCTGGCCCCTCGCTGAGCCTTGCCGACTTCACTGCGGCGGCGCATTTTTCCTGCCTTGATTACATCTCGGACGTGGATTGGGACCGCTCGGATCTGGTGCGCCAATGGTATGCGACGATCAAGTCGCGCCCGGCCTTTCGCAGCGTGCTGGCCGATCACGTGCCGGGCCTGCATCCCGCGCCCCATTACGCGATGCTGGATTTCTGAGGCCCGGGGCCTTGCCCCGGACCCTGACTGCCCTTTCCGGCAAAAGCCCGCCCCGGCCACGGGCAAAACTGATCAGGACTGAGCTGTTCGCGGCGCCCGGCGATCAGCCGCGCACCGGGACATGAGACATATCACAGACCATGCCCGCGCCGGGGTCCGCCGCACCCGGCTGAAAACTGACAGCCCGTTTCGGCGCGCCTCTGGTGGCAGGCTATATCATTGATAATGATACATTTTCCTGTCGCAATGACCGCCGATATCGGCGATCTTGCAACGAAAACCTTCGCACGCGAATTGTGACCCGATCCGTCGCGCCATGGCACGATGCATCACCCGTCACCCCTTGGGCAAAACATGCCTGCCCCGTCTCTGGTGTGAAAATACCTCGGGGGTGCGGGGGCAGCGCCCCCGCGGCGGTTCAGCCAAGCGCATATCCCGCGCCGCGCACCGTGCGCACCGGATTATCACCACCATTGACCATCAGCGCCTTGCGCAACCGGCCGACATGGACGTCAATGGTGCGCGTATCGACATAGATATCGCGCCCCCAGACCCGGTCCAGCAACTGCTCGCGCGACCAGACGCGGCCGGGCTTTTCCATCAGGGTCGAAAGCAGCCGGAACTCGGTCGGCCCCAGATGCAGCGCCTGACCGGCGCGAAAGACGCGATGCTCGCCCGCATCCAGAATGATATCGCCAAATGACAGCCGCTCGCCCATGGTCGCGGGGCGGGTGCGGCGCAGCTGGGTCCGCAGGCGGGCCATCAGCTCGACCACGGAATAGGGCTTGACCACGTAATCGTCGGCCCCGGTTTCCAGCCCGCGCACGCGGTCGACCTCGTCACCGCGCGCGGACAGCATGACGATCGGAATCGGGCGCGTGCCCGGATCGGCCTTGATGCGCCGGCAGATCTCGATCCCCGAGACATTGGGCAGCATCCAGTCCAGCACGATCAGATCGGGCTGTTCCTCGGCCACAAGCAAAAGCGCCTCATCACCGTTTTCGGCGGTGACAACCTCGAAACCTTCGGCTTCGAGGTTGTATTTCAGCACCTCGCGCTGCGCGCTCTCATCCTCGACGACCAGAACGCAGGGAATCTGACGCACAGACATGTTCCTTCCTCCCTTGCCTTACTCGGCCTGTCCGGTATTGGCGCGCACGACGCTGTCTTTCTTGGGGCGGGCCTCATCGGGCAGTTCACCCGTCACCAGATAGATCACCTGCTCGGCGATCGAGGTCGCGTGATCGCCCATGCGCTCGATATTCTTGGCGATGAAATGCAGATGCATGCAGGCCGTGATATGGCGCGGATCTTCCATCATATAGGTCAGGAATTCGCGGAACAGCGCGTTATACATCTGGTCAACTTCCAGATCGCGTTCGCGGACATCGGCGGCAAGCTGGGCGTCGCGCTGAATATAGCTGTCCAGCGCGTCTTTCAGCAGCCGCTCGACCGCCATGGCCATGCGGCGCAGCGCCATGCCGGTTCCCTCGATCACCGGCAGACCGGCCAGCACATGGCTGCGCTTGGCCATGTTCTTGGCGTAATCGCCCACGCGCTCGAGCGAGCCGGCGATCTTGATGACCGACAGCACCAGCCGCAGGTCTGTTGCGGTCGGCGCGCGCAGCGCGATCAGGCGCGCGGCCTCTTCATTGACCTGAAGATCAAGAAGGTCGATTTCCTTGTCGCGCTTGCGGACCTGCTCGGCCAGCTCCTCGTCGAAATCCTCCAGCGCCTGCGCGGCGTCGTTGATCGCGGTCTCGACCAGCCCGCCCATGCGGACGACAAGCGCCTGCACGGTTTCCAGATCCCGGTCAAAGGCCGAGGCGATATGTTTGTCCTGTTGCATCTGACGCTCCCCTTTTCCCTAGCCGATGCGACCCGAGATATAGCTTTCCGTCCGCGGATCCTGCGGGCGGGTAAAGATGTCGTCGGTCATGCCGTATTCGACCAGATTGCCCAGATGGAAAAAGGCGGTCTTTTGGCTGACGCGGGCGGCCTGCTGCATCGAGTGGGTCACGATGACCACTGAAAAACGCTGGCGCAGCTGGTCGATCAGTTCCTCGACCTGGCTGGTCGCGATGGGATCGAGCGCCGAACAGGGTTCGTCCATCAACAGCACCTCCGGCTCGGTCGCGACGGCGCGGGCGATGCACAGGCGCTGTTGCTGCCCGCCTGACAGGCCGGTGCCGGTCTCGCTCAGACGGTCCTTGACCTCGTTCCACAAGGCAGCACCGCGCAGCGCCTTTTCGACGATCTCGTCCAGTTCGGCCTTGCCGCGGGCCAGACCGTGGATGCGCGGGCCGTAAGCCACATTGTCATAGATCGACTTGGGGAAGGGGTTGGGTTTCTGAAACACCATCCCCACCTTGGCGCGCAGCTGCACCGGATCGACGCGCTTGTCATAGATGTCCTCACCGTCGAGGTTGATCTTGCCCTCGACCCGGCAGATATCAATCGTGTCGTTCATCCGGTTGATACAGCGCAGAAAGGTGGACTTGCCACAGCCCGACGGGCCGATAAAGGCGGTGACAGTCTTGTCGAGAATGTCGACATTGACGTCCTTGATGGCGTGTTTGTCGCCGTAATAAACCTGCACGTCACGGGCAGAGATCTTGATGTCGTCGGTCGTCACGGCGTTCTCCGCGAGGTTGGTGTCAAACATGATTGTCCCCTTTTGCCGCAATTACCAGCGACGCTCGAACTTGCGGCGCAGATAGATGGCCAGCAGGTTCATGCACAGCAGGAATACCAGAAGGATGATGATGGCGCCCGAAGCCCGTTCGATAAAGGCCGGGTCGGACCGCTGGGTCCAGTTATAGACCTGAACCGGCAGCGCCGACGCAGGTTCGAACAGCCCGTCAGGCGGGGCCGAAGGATAGGTGCGCACAAAGGCCACCATGCCGATCAGCAGCAGCGGCGCGGTTTCGCCCAAAGCCTGTGCCAGACCGATGATCGTCCCGGTCAGGATGCCCGGCATGGCCAGCGGCAGGACGTGGTGAAACACCGTCTGCATCCGGCTGGCGCCGATCCCCAGCGCCGCATCGCGGATCGAGGGCGGCACCGATTTCAGCGAGGCGCGCGTCGCGATGATGATCGTGGGCAAGGTCATCAGCGTCAGCACCAGACCGCCGACGATAGGCGCCGATTGCGGCAGGCCGGCAAAGCTGATGAAGGCCGCCAGACCAAGGATACCATAAACGATGGACGGCACCGCAGCGAGATTGGCGATATTGACCTCGATGATGTCGGTCCAGCGGTTCTTGGGGGCAAATTCCTCAAGATAGATGCTGGCCGCGACGCCGATGGGCACCGACAAAAACAGCACCACCATCATCATATAAAGCGAGCCAAGAATGGCCACGCCCAGGCCGGCAGCCTCGGGCCGCTGGTCGGATGCGTCGGGGTTGGTGATGAATTCGCGGTTGAAACGCGTCACCAGCAGGCCCTGACGCTTCAGCTCATCCGCCAGCATCAGCTGCGCGGGCGAGGTGTTGCTGTCGCGTTCGGCACTGGCCATTGTGACGCGGCCCTTGAAATAGCCATCAATACGGCCGTTGGTCAGAACGTTCACGTCGATCGTCTGGCCAACCAGCTCAGGATCGGCCAGCACGCGGTTGCGCAGCGCCGCCGCCGCCTCGCGCGAGACAAGACCCTTGAGATCGTTCTCGGTCAGGCCCTCGATATTGAGGTTCATCCCGGCAACCGCACTGTCAAACGAGGCATCCAGCACACGGCTGTAGGCCAGTGTCAGAACCTTGGCCATTTCGGCCGGGTCGCGGTTGCCCTGCGGATCGACGACCTCGGGGTTCAGATAGACCGGCAGATCCAGATAGGTCTGGCGGAACGCGCTGGAGCCGTCGCGCAGGATCGTCGAGACCAGAATGACAAGTGCCAGCACGGCGATGCCGATGGCAGCAAGACCATAGGCGCGAAAGCGACCTTCGGCTGCGTTGCGCCGGCGGGTCCGCACATCCTTGACCAGCAGTGAACTGGTCACGCGGGACGACGGCGCGGGGTGGTTGTTTTGAACAGGCATATCGGTCATTCGTACTGCTCGCGATATTTGCGCACGATATACAGCGCGATAACGTTCAGCCCCAGCGTGATGACAAACAGCGTCAGGCCGAGGGCAAAGGCCACCAGCATCTCGGGCGAGGAAAAGTCATTATCACCGGTCAGCTGACCCACGATCTTGACGGTGATCGTCGTCATCGCCTCGAACGGGTTCAGACTCATCGTGGCGGCGGCACCGGCCCCCAGAACCACGATCATCGTCTCACCGATGGCGCGGCTGGCGGCCAGAAGGATCGCGCCGACGATCCCCGGCAGGGCGGCGGGCAGAACCACCTGCCTGACCGTTTCCGATGGCGTCGAGCCAAGGCCAAGCGCGCCGTCGCGCAGGCTCTGCGGCACGGCGTTGATGATGTCATCTGACAGCGAGCTGACAAAGGGGATCAGCATGATGCCCATGACCAGACCCGCCGTCATCACCGACGAGGCCGAGGTGCCCAGGCCCAGCGGCTGCGCAAAGTAATCGCGCAGCATCGGGCCGACAGTTACCAGGGCGAACAGGCCGTAAACGATGGTCGGGATACCGGCCAGAACCTCGACCACCGGCTTTGCGATCCCGCGCATCCGCGGGCTGGCATATTCCGACAGATAGATCGCCGCCAGCAGCCCGATCGGCACCGCAAACAGCAGCGCGATGAAAGAGATATACAGCGTCCCCCACAACAGCGGCAGCATCCCCAGGCGTGAAATGCCTTCGGGGCGCGGGGCGAACTGGGTGCCGAACAGAAAGTCCTGCCAGGAATGCAGCTGGAAAAAGCGCCCGGTCTCAAAGATCAGCGACAGCACGATGCCGACGGTGGTGGCGATGGCAATCGACGAGCAGAAGATCAGGATGCCGAGGATTATCTTCTCGACCACGTTGCGGGCGCGGAACTGCTGGCCGATCCGGGTCACGCCCCAGCCCAGCCCGGCCACGGCCGTACCAAGCGCGATCAGCCCGACGACCGGACCGGCACCCGTGCCGATCACGCCCGCCATACGCAGAACCGACGCAAGAGACATGATGATGATCGGCGGCAAAAGCGTCGCCAGCGCGACATTGGCACCGTGATAAGTCGGGCGGCTGTGGAGCAGGCGGATATCGCTGCCCGCTGCGGCAAAGGCGCGACTGCGGCCAAAGATGTAACCGGCGGCGGCCAGCAACAGGCTGGCAACCAGGGCCCAGGACATAGGCATCTGGCAAATCCCTGAAAAAGAAAGAAAAACGAGATCGTATGCAATCGAGGGCGGGCGGCGCGGACCCCTGCCCGCGCCGCCCATGATGCTTTACTGCATGGTCACTTCGTCAGCGACAGCCTGCTGGGTCGCGGCCAGTTCGGGGTCCGAAACCAGGCCATAGGTGGACAGCGGGCCACCGGGACCGGCAACTTCGTCCGAGACGAAGAATTCGACGAATTCCTTCAGGCCGGCGATTTCACCGATATGAGCTTTCTTCACATAGATGAACAGCGGGCGCGACACCGGATATTCGCCCGATGCGATGGTCTCGGTCGAGGGCACGACGCCGGACATGGTGGCAACCTGCAACGTGTCGGTGTTGTTCTCATAGAAGGACAGGCCGAACACACCGATACCATTGGGCGAGCTGTTGATGCGCGCCAGGGTCTCGGTATAATCGCCGTCGATATCCACGGCGCGACCGTCGGTGCGCAGAACGTGGCAGGCTTCTTTCGCTTCGTCCTCGCTCAGTTCGGCCTCAAAGACGGCTTTCGCGCCCGACTCTTCACAGCCGACCATGATGACCTTTTCTTCGAACACTTCGCGGGTGCCGTGACGGGTGCCCGGAACAAAGGCCATGATCTCCTGATCGGGAAGATCGGCGTTCACTTCGTTCCAATTCGAGGTGGTGTTGTCGACGACCTTGCCATCCACGACGCGCTTGGCGGCCATGGCGTTGAACCACTCTTCGGGGGTGAACTCGAACTGGTTCGAGGTCGCGAGGTTCGCGAACACGATCCCGTCATAGCCGATGCGGACTTCCATGATGTCGGTCACGCCGTTGGCGTGGCAGGTCTCGATTTCCGCCGGGCGGATCGGACGCGACGAATTGGCGATATCGGTGGTGTTCTCGCCGACGCCCTCGCAAAAGCGGCGCAGACCGGTCGAGGAGCCGCCCGATTCGATAACCGGGGTGGCAAAGTCATAGTTTTCGCCGAACAGTTCCGACACGATGGTCGCATAGGGCAGAACGGTGGACGAGCCGGCGACCTGAATCTGGTCGCGCGCCGAGGCAACGGTTGCCGAAGCGGCGAGCAGCGCAATGGCCGAAACGGTGAATTTCACGGATTTCATGGATCACTCCTGATACGTAACGGTGGCCGGAATCAGCCTGCGAACCGTCTAGCCACCCGATGCAACTCTTATGCGACCGTTAGGTGACAGTAATGTGACAGCGGCGGGGGCCTCATATCGTCCACGCCCGGCCCGGCCCGCCTGCTGTCATGCCGGCCCGTATCCATGGCGGCAGGGATCGCCACTGCGGTCTGGCCCGCTGCCGCCCGGATGGCAGAACCGGGATGCAATCCGCGACAGCCGGCGGCCGGGGCGGCATATTCCCGCCCGCACATCGCGTTATCAGATAGCTGTGACGACCGGATGCCCCGACATGGGCCGGCCGTCTGATGCAGGCCGCGAAACCTGCCCGATCACCCGGCCCGGCCCGCTTTCACAGCGCAGATGCCGCCGTGGCGGACCCGGTGCTGTGGAAATCCGCCCCGGTCGTCAGGACCGCTGCAAGATGCCCCGCTCAGCCGATCCGGCCCCGCAGGCCGCCGGTCTGGGCGCGGTCGAGCAGCAGATGGTCCAGCACGACGCAGGCGGCCATCGCCTCGGCCACGGGAACGGCACGGATACCGACGCAGGGGTCATGACGGCCCTTTGTGATGATCTCGGTCTCCTTGCCATCAATATCGACGGTCCGGCGTGGCGTCAGGATCGAGCTGGTCGGCTTGACCGCAAAACGCACGATGATGTCCTGCCCGGTCGATATCCCGCCCAGAATCCCGCCGGCATGGTTGGACAGATAATACGGCGCGCCGTCCTTCATGCGGATCTCGTCGGCATTCTCGCTGCCCCGCAGCGCGGCCGCCGCCATGCCCTCGCCGATCTCGACGCCCTTGACGGCATTGATCGACATCATCGCGGCCGCCAGATCGGTATCCAGCTTGCCATAGACCGGCGCGCCCAGACCCGCCGGGCAGCCCCGGATCAGCACCTCGATCGCGCCGCCCACACTGTCATGCGCCTTGCGGATCGTGGTCAGATACGCCTCCCACGCCGGCGCGGCACCGGCATCGGGCAGAAAGAACGGATTGTCCGCGATGGCAGCCTCGTCAAAGCGCGCAGGGTCCAGCCGCATCTCGCCCATCTGGACCATATAGCCCAGCACCGACAGCCCCGGCACCAGCTCGCGCAGCACCGCCTGCGCGACCGCACCGGCGGCAACACGCGCCGCCGTTTCGCGCGCGGAAGAGCGTCCGCCGCCGCGATAGTCGCGCAGCCCGTATTTCTGATGATAGGTGATATCCGCATGACCCGGGCGAAAGGCGCGTGCGATCTCGCCGTAATCCTTGGACCGCTGGTCGGTGTTCTCGATCATCAGCATGATCGGCGTGCCGGTCGTCCGTCCCTCGAAAGTGCCCGACAGGATGCGCACCCGGTCGGCCTCCTGCCGCTGGGTGGTGTTCTTTGAGGTGCCCGGACGGCGGCGGTCCATAAAGGGCTGGATCCAGCCCTCGTCGAGCGCGATCCCCGGCGGACAGCCATCGACAACGGCGCCCAGCCCCGGCCCGTGGCTTTCGCCCCAGGTGGTGACGCGGAACAGGTGGCCAAAGCTGTTAAGGCTCATCGCGGGACTCCTTTCGGCCTTGGTTAGCGGTGCGGACGGGCGGCGGCAAGCCGGGGGCTTGCATGGCGGGCACACATTGCCCATGCTGGCCCGACCTCGGGGGGCCTTTGGGGCTGAGACGCACGCGCGGACCCGTTGAACCTGATCCGGCTGAACCCGGCGGAGGGAAGGTGTCGCAGCCCTGCCCTTTGACATCATCAAGGAGGCTTTCATGCGACAACAGATAACGACCCTTGCCCTGATCCTGACCACCGCGCCCGCGCTTGCCGGGGCGGCCGAGCTGACCGTCTATGCGCCCGATTACTTTGCCTCTGACTGGGGGCCGGGACCAAAAATCGAAGCCGGGTTCGAGGCGGTTTGCGGCTGTGACCTGAAATTCGTCACCGGCGATGTGCTGCCGCGCATCCTGCTGGAAGGCGCCTCGACCCCGGCCGATGTCGTCATCGGTCTGGCCAGCGATGTCACCCTGCGCGCCCGCGAATCGGGCCTGTTCGCGCCTCACGGACAGGATTTGTCGGGGCTGACCATGCCGGTCGAATGGACGGATGA
The DNA here is from genome assembly GCA_030538705.1 of Paracoccus sp. (in: a-proteobacteria). Taxonomy (GTDB): domain Bacteria; phylum Pseudomonadota; class Alphaproteobacteria; order Rhodobacterales; family Rhodobacteraceae; genus Paracoccus. The sequence goes on from JAUNTL010000006.1 coordinate 49,644, forward strand.
GGTATTCCTGCCCTTCAACTGGTCGGAAACCGCCTTTGTCTATGACGAGACCCGGCTGGAAAACCCGCCTGCCAGCTTTCAGGAATTGCTGGACGCGCCCGATGATCTGAAAATCGTCATTCAGGATCCGCGCGCCGCGGTCTCGGGGCTGTCCTTGCTGCTGTGGGTCGAAACCGTGTTCGGCGAGAATGCCGCCGAGGCATGGGAAAAGCTGCGTCCAAAGGTGCTGACCGTCACGCAGGGCTGGTCCGAGGCCTATGGCATGTTCACCGACGGCGAGGCCGATATGGTGCTGAGCTATACGACCTCGCCCGCCTATCACATCGGGGCCGAGGGCGATACGACCAAACATGCCGCGATCTTCCCCGAGGGTCATTACCTGATGGTCGAACTGGCCGCCAGACTGGCTGGCAGCGACCAGCCCGAGCTTGCGCAGCAATTCATGGATTACATCCTGTCGCATGATTTTCAGTCGATGATCGCCGAAGCAAACTGGTCCTATCCCTCCAAACTGGATCCGGCCGAGCTGCCTGCATCTTTCGCAGCCCTTCCCCGGCCCGCGCGGACGATCTTTCTGAACGAAACCGACGCCGAGGCCCTGCGCCGGCCCGCGCTGGATACCTGGCTGCGCGTTTTCGCGCGTTGATCAGGCGCACAATGGGCACGGGCCGGAAATCAGGCGGGATCGGGGGGCGGCCCCGGCGGGTCACCCCCCGGCCGCATGCCGCCGCCCGGCAATCCGGGCCGCCCCATGGCTGACCCATCCGGGAAACGGCGCGGCCCGACTGGCCCGGCCGGCGCGCCCCCGCAGGCACGGGGCGCGATGGCGGCGGCCCCGGGCAGGCCCGAACCCGCGCCGATACCCGTCGCCGCCGCCCGATCCGCCGGATGGCGGCGCATCCCCTGGACCGGATCGCTGGCGGCCGGCGCGCTGATCGTTCTGGTCGGCGGGACATTGGCGGCCGTCGCCTGGGCATCCGGCGGCCTGTCCCGGCTGGGAGAATGGGACCGGCGCGCCGTCTGGTTCACGATCTGGCAGGCGGCGCTGTCGGCAACACTGTCGGCGGCGCTTGCCGTGCCGGTGGCACGCGCGCTGGCGCGGCGGCAGTTTGCCGGGCGCGGGCTTCTGATCACGCTTCTGGGCGCGCCTTTCATCCTGCCGGTGATCGTGGCGATCATGGGGCTTGTCTCGGTCTTTGGCCGCAGCGGGCTGGTGAATACGGTGCTTGCGCCGCTCGGGCTTGGGCCGCTGACGATCTATGGCTGGCACGGCGTCATCATCGCACATGTCTTTTTTAACCTGCCGCTGTCGGTGCGCATGATCCTGCATGGCTGGCAGGCGATCCCCGCCGAACGGCTCAGACTGGCGCAGTCGCTGGATTTCGCCCCCGCCGATATCGCCCGCCATCTGGAGCGCCCGATGCTGCGCGAGGTGCTGCCGGGCGCGTGGCTGGCGGTGTTTCTGGTCTGTCTGACCTCATTCGCGGTCGCGCTGGCTTTGGGGGGCGGGCCGCGCGCAACCACGGTCGAGCTGGCCATCTATCAGGCGTTTCGGTTTGATTTCGACATGGGCAAGGCCGCGACGCTGGGGCTGATACAGGTCGGGCTGTGCCTGATCGCCCTGGCCGCGACGGCGCGGGTCGCGGCGCCGGCAGGGTTCGGCGCCGGCATGGACCGCGCGATGATGCTGACCGGACCGCAGGGCTGGCGGCGCGCCGCGGATGCGGCGGCGATCACACTCGCCGCGGCCTTTCTGCTGCTGCCAATGGCCAGTGTCATCGCGCAGGGCGCGCCGCGTATCACGGGACTGCCCGCGTCGGTCTGGGATGCGGCGGGACGTTCGGTGGTGATGGCGCTGATCTCGGCGCTTGCGACGCTGGTCCTTGCGCTGGCACTGGCGGGTGCAATCGCGCGCGGCCATCGCTGGATCGAGGCGGCGGGCATGCTGCCCATCGTCGCCTCGCCTCTGGTGCTGGGCACGGGGCTGTTTTTGCTGCTGCGGCCATGGGTGGCACCATCGGCTCTGGCCTTGCCGGTCACGGTCGCGATCAACGCCGCCATGGCGCTGCCATTCGCGCTACGCATCCTGATCCCGGCGGCGCGCAGCCTGCATGCCGATTACGGCAGGCTGGCCGATTCGCTGGGGATGAGCGGATGGGCACGGATACGGCTGCTGACCCTGCCGCGGCTGGCCCGCCCGCTGGGCTTTGCCGGCGGGCTGGCGGCGGCGCTGGCGATGGGCGATCTGGGGGTCATCACGCTGTTTGCCGACAGCAGCAATGCGACGCTGCCGCTGCGGCTGTTCCAGCTGATGTCCGCCTATCGCATGGCCGATGCCGCCGCCGCCGCCGTTCTGCTGATGGCGATCAGTTTCGCGCTGTTCTGGGCCTTTGACCGTGGGGGACGTATCCGTGCTGCGATTTGAAGGGGCCGAGGCCCGGCTGGGCGAGTTTACCCTGCGCGCCGATCTGGAAATCACCGCAGGCGCGCGGGTGGCGGTCATCGGCCCGTCGGGTTCGGGGAAATCGACCCTTCTGGGTATGGTGTCGGGTTTCGTGCCGTTGGCTGCGGGGCGGGTGACATGGCAGGGCCACGATCTGGGCGGAATGGCGCCGGGCAAGCGGCCGGTTTCGGTCCTGTTTCAGGACCAGAACCTGTTTCCGCATCTGAGCGTGGCGCAGAATGTCGGGCTGGGCCTGCGCTCTGACCTGCGCCTTTCGCCCGCCCAGCACAAAGCGGTCGCAGATGCGCTGTGCGATGTCGGGCTGGAGGGCATGGGCGCGCGGCTGCCGGCGCAGCTGTCGGGGGGGCAGCAAAGCCGGGTCGCACTGGCCCGCGTGGCGTTGCGCGCACGCCCGGTCCTGCTGCTGGACGAAGCGTTTTCGGCCCTTGGCCCGGCACTGAAATCCGACATGCTGGCGCTGCTGGAACGCATCGCCGCTGACAGCGGCGCAACCGTGCTGATGGTCACCCATGATCCCGCCGATGCCCGCGCCTTTGCACCGCAAACCATCACCGTCATGGACGGGATCGCCGCCCCGCCCGTGCCCACAGCCGGGCTGCTGGATAACCCGCCCGAGCGGCTGCGCGCCTATCTGGGGTGATCGACCGCCCGGATCAGCTTGCGGTCGAACACCCGCATGACGACCGCCAGATCATGCCCGCGGCGCAGGATGCGGCCGTCCATCGCGATCACGGCATACATGCCTTGTGCATTGCGCAGCCGGGGCCGCTTTTCGACGCGAAAGACCGGCGTTTCCGCAGCATGGCGAAAGATCGAGAACACCGCGACATCGCGCAGGAATGCCATGGCATAGTCGCGCCACTCGCCGGCCGCGACCATGCGGCCATAGACAGACAGGATCTGGCCCAGTTCGACCCGGTCAAAGGCGATGCGGTCGGGGGCGGCGATCGGATGCGGCGCGTTCATGAGCGGATGGTGGCATCGCACAGGGCGGGGATCAACGAAAAAGACGGCTCCACCGCGGCCGCGCCCCTTTCGGCACGACCCGCCCGCACAGGACAGCGCCCCGGGCGTGAGGGCGCCGCGCGCATCGGGCCGGCGCAAAGAGCCGCCGTATCAGGATCGCTCATCCCTGCCCGCCGCTGACCGGTCACGCCACGCATTGCACCCGGCCCCGACCGGCGCCCCCGGCACAGACCGGCAAGCAGCAATCCGCCGGGCGCAGGCGGCATGTGGCCCGAAACCGGCCCCGGACCAGACAGCACCACACCGGCCCGTCGCCGCGGGATCATCAGCCGCAATCAACGCCTGCGATATTGCCCGCCGCATCCAGCCGGAACACAACCCGGTTCGGATTATACTGATGCGGTTCGATCCCGCGATATTCGACGATACGATAATCGCGGCTGACCCCCAGCGTCGGGATCACACTGCCCGGCTGGCCGATCTGATTGGTGTATTGAGCAGCGTGGCACAGGTCCGGCTTGCGCTCGGCCAGAGCGCCCTGCGCGGTCGGAGGCAGGGCCTCGATTCCGCCCGGCTGGACGATTACGTCGTCCCGGACCTGCGGGGCCGGGCCGCCAAAACAGCCGGCAAGCGCGGCAACGGCCGCAATGGATGCCATCAGGCGAAGCGTGGTAGTCATCAGTGTCTCTGTCCCTGTATCATTGACGGCCGCCCCCCGAAAACCGGACAAAGCCGCGATGCGGCAAGCATAATCCGCCACAGCGCGAGTGTTAAGCCCACCCGTCTGCGCCGCGATCACGACCGTATCAGCAGCCGCCACCGGCCGGGGCCGTGGCTGCGGCCGTGCCATAAGCGCGTAAAAACACCTCGACCGCGTTCGCGGCGGTGCGCCGGACAGCCGCCGGATCAACGCCTTCGCCGCCCATGAACAAGGCACGGTCAAGGATATCCGCCCCGCAAAGCTGCAAGAAACAATCCGCTGCAAGGCTGAGATCGGCGATATCCTCGCGGATCATGCCCTGTGCCTGCCAGGGCCGCAGATGGCTGATCAGCGTTTCGCGGATTGCCGCTGGCCCAAGCGCATAATACTCGCGCGAAAGATCGGGGAAACGCTCTGCCTCGGACACGGCAATGCGATAAGTATTGGCCCCAAAGGCCGAGGCCAGGTGATCCGACACCAGACCCGCAATGATCCCCAGCACCTCGGCCGGCGAGCGGCCCGGATCTGTGATGCCGATCCCGTCAAGGTATTTCCGCCCCAGCTCGGCGCGAAAAACCGCTATGAACATCAGCCGCTTGTCGGGGAAATAGCTGTAGAGCGTAGCTTTTGAAACGCCCCCCTCGCGGGCGATTTCATCAACACTCGCGCCCTCAAAACCATCGCGCATAAACACCTTTTGCGCGCCGTCCAGCACCTGATCGAACTTGCGCCCGCGGGTGATGAGGCTTTCATCGTCGATCATAACTGATCCGCCCTGACTAACACCCATGACCATAAGGCCGCCCGCGCCTTCGGGCAAGGCCGTGGACGACAGCGGCAGCAGCAGGGTTATCGATTGCGATTTGTCCCTTGCGATGGGATGCTCTGCTTGTCTGATAGGCATCAGGGAGCAAAGGCCATGCCGAATACCCACCCGTCTTTCCGCGATTCAGTTGATCACATGTTCAGCCGCGCGGCGGCTTTGATGGATCTTCCGCCGGGACTGGAGGAAAAAATCCGCGTCTGCAACTCGACCTATACGGTTCGCTTCGGCGTCCGGCTGCGCGGCGCAATCCATACGTTCACCGGCTATCGCTCGGTTCATTCCGAACATATGGAGCCGGTAAAGGGCGGTATCCGCTATGCCATGTCCGTCAATCAGGACGAGGTCGAGGCGCTGGCGGCGCTGATGACCTATAAATGCGCCCTGGTCGAAGTGCCCTTTGGCGGGTCAAAGGGCGGCTTGCGCATCAATCCGCGCGACTGGGACGAGGATGAGCTGGAGCGGATCACGCGGCGTTTCACCTATGAGCTGTCGCGCCGCTCGCTGATCTCGCCCAGCCAGAACGTGCCCGCCCCCGATATGGGCACGGGCGAGCGTGAAATGGCATGGATGGCCGATGCCTATAAGCGGCTGCATCCCGATGATATCAACGCCAAAGCCTGCGTGACCGGCAAGCCCGTGACCATCGGCGGCATCGCCGGCCGGGTCGAGGCCACCGGCCGCGGGCTGCAATATGCCTTGCAGGAGTTTTTCCGCCACCCCGAGGCAATCGCCCGTGCCGGCCTGTCGGGCGGCCTGTCAGACAAGCGCGTCGTCGTGCAGGGGCTGGGCAATGTCGGTTATCACGCCGCAAAGTTCCTGTCACAGGAAGATGGCTGCGCGATCGTCACGGTGGTCGAATATAACGGCACGGTCCACAACCCCGAGGGCCTGGATATTGATGCGCTCAAGGCCCATATCCGCGAAACCGGCGGGGTCGAGGGTTTCCCCGGCGCAAGTTTCCGCCCCGCAGGGCTGGAAGGGCTGGAGGACGATTGCGACATCCTGATTCCCGCCGCCGTCGAAAGCGTCATCACTGAAAAGAACGCACCCCGCATCCGCGCCCGTCTGATCATCGAGGCCGCCAACGGTCCGATCACCGCCGAGGGCGATGCGGCGCTGAAGGCGCGTGGCGTGGTCGTCATCCCGGATATGTATGCCAATGCCGGCGGCGTCACGGTCAGCTATTTCGAATGGGTCAAGAACCTCAGCCAGATCAGCCTCGGCCGGCTTGAACGCCGCCACGAAGAGGCCCGCAACCGTCTGCTGGTCTCTGAGATGGAGCGGCTGTCCAATGATCACGGGCTGAAATGGTCGCTGTCAGACGGGTTCAAGGACGCCTATCTTCGCGGCGCCGACGAGCTGGAGCTGGTGCGCTCGGGTCTGGACGATACCATGCGCGAAAGCTTTATGAAAATGGCCGAGGTCTGGTTCCGCGACGGCCGCGTCGATGACCTGCGCACGGCCGCCTATGTCGTGGCAATCCGGCGGATCTCGAACGTCTATGGCTCACTTGGCCTGTAACCCGCGACGCGGGCATGCCCGGCAGATGGGCGGCGCAAGGCCGGGGGCCTGACCCTTTGCGGATGGCCGGTGGCGTCACATCCTGACGCCACCCCTTGAGGAACTGGCACGGCGCGCGTCATGGCCGGGTGGCCTGCGTGCCGTGCAAAAGCGCTGCGACATGGGCAGAGGCGGTGCAAGGCCGGGGGCTTGACCCTTTGCGGATGGCCGGTGGCGTCACATCCTGACGCCACCCCTTGGGGAACTGGCACGGCGCGCGTCAGGGCCGGGTGGCCTGCGTGCCGGGAAAAAGCGCTGCGATATGGGCAGAGGCGGTGCAAGGCCGGGTGGCTGACCCTTTGCGGATGGCCGGGGGCATCACATCCTGACGCCACCCCTTGGGGAGCTGGCACGGTGCCCGTCAGGGCCGGGCGGCACGCGCGCCGTGCAAACGCGCTGCGACATGGGCAGAGGCGGCGCAAGGCCGGGTGGCTGACCCTTTGCGGATGGCCGGGGGCGTCACATCCTGACGCCCCCTTGGGGAACTGGCACGGCGCGCGTCAGGGCCGGGCGGCGCGCGCGCCGGGCAAAAGTGCTGCGACATGGGCAGAGGCGGTGCCCGCGCCCCCGCCCCCCGCCATCAGCCGCCGATCCAATGCAAAACGCGCCCCGAAGGGCGCGTTTCTGATTTCGCGGTCACGGGCCGACAGTTCAGCTGTCCTTGCCGTGCTTGACCGACCACCACAGACGCTTGTTGGTCAGATACAGCAGTGAGGCAAAGATGGTCAGGAAGATGACGGCCACGAAACCGTTGCGCTTGCGCTCCATCATCTTCGGCTCGGCCGTCCACATCAGGAATGCCGAGACATCCTTGGCCATCTGATCGACCGTTGCCGGGGTGCCGTCCTCATAGGTCACGATATCATCCGACAGCGGCGAGATCATCGAGATCCAGTTCCCGGCAAAGGCGACGTTGTGATACAGGACCGTGCCGGCCTGTTCACGTTCCTCGCCGTCGTAACCGATCAGAACGGAATAGATGTATTCCGGCCCGCCGATCCCGTTGAAGAACTGGCTGATCCCCGTCCCCAGCGGACCGTGAAAGCCGGCGCGGGCTTTGGCCAGCAGCGAAAGGTCCGGTCCCATGCCGTCACCATGGATCGTCGGGAAATGGTCGGTCGGAACGCGCGGGCGATCCTCGTCCAGTTCTGCGTCAAAGATGCTCAGTTCGGCCGCATAGGCACGGACCTGATCGTCGGGCAGGCCGGGACCATTGGCATCCGCCAGCGTGCGCAGCGGCACCTGACGCAGACCGTGGCACGATGCGCAGACCTCGGTATAGACCTGCAACCCGCGCTGAAGCTGGAACTGGTCATAGGTGCCGAACGGACCTTCAAAGCTGAAATCCACATCGGTGATGTGAACATCATGGCTGGCAGCATCCTCGGCCACCGGGGCTGATTCGGCAACGGCCGCCTCATCGGCAGCATCGGCCTCTGCCTCATCGGCG
>JAUNTL010000007.1 GCA_030538705.1 Paracoccus sp. (in: a-proteobacteria)
CGGGGGATGGTCGGCCGGGCGGGGCGTGCCCCTTGTGCGCAGGCCGGCAGCGCCCCCGGGCGCAGGTTCAGCGGTCGTGATATTTCCAGCGGCGATGAACCCAGAACCATTGTCCCGGATGGGCGCGGATGCGCGCCTCCAGATCATCGTTCAGGGCCTGCATCATGGCTTCGGGCGTGCTGTGGGCGACCGGCTGGCCGACCTCGACGGCAAAGTCCAGCCCGTCGGGCAGCCGGCGCCCGTGGATCGGGATCAGCAGGGCATCATATCGCAACGCCAGCTCGGCCGGCGTCAGCACGGTGCGCGATGGCAGGCCGAAAAAGCGCAGCTCTGTCCCGTCATGGACGAACTGATCAAAGCCAAGCGCCAGCATCCCGCCCCCGCGCAGGAATTTCAGCATTGCCGCAAAGCCCGAACGCCCGCGCGGAAAGATCGGCTCGGCGATGCTGCGCATGGCGGGAATGTAATGGGTATTGAACGCGGCGTTGTTCATCGGCCGGTAAAGCGCGCCGACCGGCCAGTCACGCATGGCAAGGGCTGCGCGCATGGCATCATAATTCCCGAAATGCGCGCAGGCGAGGATGACCGGACGCCCGGCGGCCGCCGCCTCTTCCAGCGCGGCAAGACCGGGGCCGGTCAGCGGATCGGTGTCGCGGATGCGGGCGGTGAACTCTTCTCCCGAATAAATTTCGGCCATGGAACGGCCGGCATTGTCGAGAACCGCGCGCGCCGTGCGGCGGCGCTCGGCCGCGGGCATCTCGGGCAGCGCCAGCGCCAGATTGGCGCGCGCGCGGCGCGCCCATCCCGCCGCGGGGCCAAGCAGGCGGGAAAAAAACCACCCCACCACCGTGATCCGGGCGCGATAGGGCAGCAGCCCGGCCAGCCCCATGACGGCCAGAAAGGCGCCATTGGCAAGCCGGTCGGTCAGGGTAATGCGTTCTTCGCTCATGTCCCGTCTTCTGTGCTGTCTGCCGGGGGGCGGCGGGCCGCCCGCGCCTCGCGCGACCAGACATAGATGCCGGCGACCACGATGATGGCGGCACCAATGATTGTCCAGCGGTCGGGGATGACACCCCAGAAAAGCCAGCTCCAGACCCCCGCCCAGAGCAGGCCGGTATAGCCGAAAGGCGCGATCGCGCCGGCCTCGGCCATCGAAAAGGCCCGGATCAGCAGCGCCTGAGATACCGCGCCGAGAACGCCGATAATGCCGAATGCCCAAAGATGCTGGATCTGGACCGGCTGCCAGAACCAGGGCAGCATCAGCGAACTGATAAGCGTCCCCATCAGCACCGACCAGATCAGCGAGGTCGCCAGCGCATCATCGCGCAAAAACCGCGTCAGCAACGCGCCGGCCGCATAGGTAAAGGCCCCGATCAGCGGCAGGACGGCCGCAGGATGAAAGACATCCATGCCTGGACGGATGATGATCAGCGCACCGCTCAGCGCGGCGACGATGCCGGCGATCCGCCGCCAGCCGATCGGCTCGCCCAGAAACAGCGCGGCCCCCAGCGTGATCAGGACCGGGTTCAGATCCATGATCGCGGTGGCCTCGGCGATGCCGATATGCTGGATCGCGGTAAAGAACAGCAGCGATGAACCAAGCTGCATCATCGAGCGCCAGAATTGCAGCCGCGGATGACGTGAACGCAGGCTGGGGAAAAACCGGGCGCGATAAAAAAGCATCAGAAACAGAAGGTTGCCGGCAAAACGTGCCCAGACGATCTGGGGCGCGGCATAGGTCTCGCCCAGATGTTTGGCGACAGCATCCATCAGGGTAAAGACGAAAACCGCCGCCAGCAGCAGCATGATACCGGCGCCATGCCCGCCATCACCCGAGGGCCGGCGGGTGCCGTCGCTGCTCTGGCCCATCAGGGCGAAAGCACGGGGCAGGGCGCGCATCACCACCACCCCGCAGGCCGCTGGCAGCGGCCGGACGCTCCGCGGGGGATATTTACAGACAGAAGATCAGCCCGCTGCGTGGCGCGCGCCATCTTCTGTCCCCAAATATCCCCGCCGGAGGCATCAGCGTTCATCCCGCAAACGCCCTGATCCGCCGGATGAACGGGCGTGTCTCACAGCAAGGCCCGCGCCTTTTCGGCGACGTTCTCGGCCGTAATGCCGAATTCGCGATACAGCACATCGGCCGGAGCCGAGGCACCAAAGCCGTCCATCCCGACAAAGGCCGAGCGCCGGTCCGAGCCGCCATTGCCCATCAACAGCCAGTCCCAGCCCTGCCGCACGGCGGCCTCGACGGCGACGCGGACCGTGCCTTCGGGCAGCAGATCGCGGCGATATTCCTCGGGCTGGTCGCGCAACAGCTCCATCGACGGGACCGAGACGACACGGGTTGCGATGCCCTCGGCCTCGAGGATGTCACGTGCCTTGACGGCGATCTCGACCTCGGAGCCGGTGGCCATCAGCACGACCCGGGGCGCCTGGGATGCCTCGCGGATGACATAGCCGCCGCGCGCCGACAGGTTTTCACCCGCAGATTCGCGCAAAAGCGGCAGGTTCTGGCGCGACAATGCCATCACGCTGGGCGCGTCCGTTGTTTGCAGCGCGATCTCCCATGCCTCGGCGGTCTCGATCAGGTCACAGGGGCGCAGAACCAGCGTGTTGGGCGTGGCGCGGCAGATGGCGAGATGTTCGACCGGCTGATGCGTCGGGCCGTCCTCGCCCAGACCGATGCTGTCATGGGTCATGACATAGACGACCCCCAGCCCCATCAGCGCCGAAAGCCGCATCGCGCCGCGCGCGTAATCGGTAAATGTCATGAAGGTACCGCCATAGGGACGGAACCCGCCATGCAAAAAGATGCCGTTCATCGCGGCGGCCATGCCATGTTCGCGGATGCCGTAATGGATATAGCGGCCCTTGCGGTTTGCGGGGCTGAAGATGCCCAGATCGGGCGTCTTGGTGTTGTTCGAGCCGGTCAGGTCGGCCGAACCGCCCAGCATTTCGGGCAGATGCGGGTTGATGACCTCCAGCACCATCTCGCTGGCCTTGCGGGTCGCGACCTTGCTGGCACCGGCAAGCGCCTGTTCCTTGAGCGCGGCGATGGCGGGGGACAGCTGGGCTGCCTCTTCGCCCGAGATGCGGCGGGCAAAGGCGTCGCGGGCCTCGGGGTCGAGCGCGTCGACCCGGCCGGCCCAGTCCTCGCGTGCCTGCGCGCCGCGCGCGCCGGCGGCGCGCCAGTCAGCCATGATATCGTCGGGAATGATAAATTCGGCATGATCCCAGCCATAGGCATGACGGGTCGCGGCGATCTCTTCGGCCCCCAGCGGCGAGCCGTGGGCGCCGGCGCTGTCTTGCTTTTTCGGTGCGCCAAAACCGATGATCGTCTTGCAATCGACCAGCGTCGGGCGCCCGTCAGAGCGCGCGGCCTCGGTCAGGGCGCGGTCGATGTCGGCGGCGTCATGGCCGTCGCAGGACAGCACCCGCCAGCCCGATGCGGCAAAGCGTTCCCGCTGGTCGGTCTTGTCCGACAGCGAGACGCGGCCGTCGATGGTGATGTCATTATTGTCCCACAGGACGATCAGATTGCCCAACTCCTGCATCCCGGCAAGGCTGATCGCCTCCTGGCTGATGCCCTCCATCAGGCAGCCGTCGCCGGCGATGACCCAGGTGCGGTGATCGCACAGGGCGGGGCCGAACTCGGCGCGCACGGCCTCTTCGGCGATGGCCATGCCGACGGCGGTGGCGATGCCCTGACCCAGCGGGCCGGTGGTCGTCTCGATCCCTTCGGCATGGCCGTATTCGGGATGGCCGGCGGTGATCGCGCCCCACTGGCGGAAGTTGCGCAGCTGATCGAGCGTCATTTCCTCATAACCGGTCAGGTGCAGCAGCGCATAGATCAGCATCGAACCATGGCCCGCCGACAGCACAAAACGGTCGCGGTCAAACCAGTTGGGCGCGCCCGCGTCATATTTCAGATGCCGGGTGAACAGAACTGTTGCGACATCGGCCATGCCCATTGGCATGCCCGGATGGCCCGAATTCGCGGCCTGAACGGCGTCCATGGCCAGAACACGGATGGCGGTGGCCAGCTTCCAGTGCTGCGGGTCGGCATTGCGGCGGGCGGCAAGATCCATTGCGGTCGTCCTTGTTCTCAGAAGTTGACCCCTGATAGCAGGTGCGGGCCGGGTTTCAAGCCGGCCGCGCGGCTGTTATGTGGCCGGCTATGTGGTCGGCGCGCGCATACGGGGGGCGGGTGCCCTCTGGCGGGGCGGGTGATACGCCTTGACTTGCGGGGGCGAATCCGCCATATCACGCGCACCGGCCGGGCTTGCGCCTTTGGCCGGTGCGTTATTTTAAACCATCACCCAATGATACGGGTGCGCTGTCCGAAGGCGGGGCCTTGCCCCCGGAACGCCGGTAATGCCGGGGCCGCAGGATGCGGGATACGAAGGAAAAAGCGATGTTCGCAGTTCTCAAGACGGGCGGCAAACAGTACCGCGTTCAGGCGGGCGACGTGCTGCGCGTGGAAAAGCTGGCGGCTGAAGCCGGCGAAACGGTGCAGTTCAACGAAATTCTGATGGTCGGCGCGACCGTCGGTGCGCCGCTGGTCGAAGGTGCCGGCGTGCAGGCCGAGGTCATCGACCAGATCAAGGCCGACAAGGTCATCACCTTTGTCAAGCGCCGCCGCAAGCATTCGAGCCAGCGCACCCGTGGCCACCGCCAGCAGCTGACCCTGCTGCGCGTGACGGACGTGCTGGAAAGCGGTGCTGACAAGTCGGGCGTCAAGGCCGCGATCGGCGCGCGCACCAATGGCGCCGCCGCCCTTGCCGCCGAAGGCAAACCCGCCAAGGCAGCAAAGCCGGCCGCTGATGCCGATGCGCCCGCCAAGGCCAAAAAGGCCAAGGCCGAACCCGCCGCCAAAAAGCCCGCGCGCGCCAAAAAGGCCGCTGCTGCGGACGAGGCATGATCTTTGACGGGCGCCCTTGGGGTGGCCCGGATGAAATGGAACATCGGTCAGCCCGTCTGATCGCAGTGCAAGAGGACTAAAGTCATGGCACATAAAAAAGCAGGCGGCTCGTCCCGTAACGGCCGCGATTCCGCCGGTCGGCGCCTTGGCGTCAAGCTCTATGGCGGCCAGGCGGCCGTCGCCGGTAACATCATCGTGCGCCAGCGCGGCACCACCTGGTGGCCGGGCGCCAATGTCGGCATGGGCCGCGATCACACGCTGTTCGCGCTGACCGACGGTGCGGTGACCTTCCGCAAGGGTCTCAAGGGCCGCACCTATATTTCGGTCATGCCCGTCGCGGCCGAGGCCGCCGAGTAAGCCGATATTAACCCGGCAGTGATATGGGGGGATCGGCATCGCCGGTCCCCCTTTGACTATTGGGGCCATGCGCCCCGTCGGAGGAATGATCATGAACGCAACCGCGCCGGCCGTCCGGCCGCCGGATATCGCCCCCCAGCCGGTCATCACGACCGAGCGGCTGGAACTGCGTCCGCTCAGACGTTCGGATGCGGGGCTGATCGCGCATTATACCGCAGACCGCCGCGTCGCCGAGGGCACGCGCGCCATTCCCCATCCGCTGCCGCCGGGCGCGGCCGAAGCCTTTGTCGCCCGCGCGATGGAAGAAGGGCGCGAGGAAGACGTCTGGGCCATCGACGGCTCGGCCCGCGGTCTGGGCGAGGTTCTGGGCGTGGTCTCTCTGACACGGCTTGAGGACGGGCGCTCGGAATTGGGGTTCTGGGTCGGCGCCGGTTTCTGGAATACCGGCTTTGCCAGCGAGGCCGTCGCCGGCCTGGTCGCCGCCAATCCGCATCGCGCACGCACCCTTTTTGCCGAGGTTTTTCAGGATAATCCCGGCTCGGCCCGTGTGCTGACCAATTGTGGTTTTGCCTATCTGGGTGATGCCGAAAGCTGGTCGGTGGCGCGAAACGCGCTTGTGCCGACATGGACCTATCTGCGCCGGATGGGGGACTGATCCGGCAGGTGCTTCACGTTTGCGGCGCCTGAACCTATAGACGGAGACAAAGCGAAGGGGCCTGATGATGGATAGCAACCGGATCATGATCGCCGATTCCGTGACGCTCAGCCGGCTGGCCTATGGGATGTGGCGGCTGGCCGACAGCGCGGATACCGCGCCCGCCGCTGTGCGCAGCCGTATCGACCTCTGTCTGGAGCAGGGTATCACGACGCTGGATCTGGCCGATATCTATGGTGACTATACGGCCAGCACGATGCTGGGCGCGGCGCTGCGCGCGACGCCGGGCCTGCGCGACCGGGTCGAGATCGTTACGAAATGCGGCATCGTCGCGCCGGCGGGCCGTCATGCCGGCATCCGGGTCAAGCATTACGACAGCTCGGCCGCCCATATCGGCGCCGCGGTCGAGACCAGCCTGCGCGAACTGGACACCGACCGCATCGACCTGTTGCTGATCCACCGGCCCGATCCGCTGATGGACCCTGTGGAAACCGGCCGTGCGCTGGATGATCTGGTTGCATCGGGCAAGGTGCGCGCGGTCGGGGTATCGAATTTCCGCCCTCATGATGTCGAGCTGCTGCAAGATTGCATGTGCCAGCCGCTGGCCGTCAACCAGATCGAGATATCGCTCGCCGTTTCCGATGCGCTGACCAATGGCGATCTGGCCTTTATCCAGCGCGCCGGCATGGTGCCCATGGCCTGGTCCCCGCTGGCCGGTGGCGCGCTTTTTGCCGGGGCGCGGCCTGCGCTTGTCGATGCGCTGCGTGATATGGCGGCGCAAAAGGGCTGTGATATGGCGGCGCTGGCGGTGGCATGGCTGCTCAGGCATCCGGCCGGGATCGTGCCGGTCATCGGCACGGCGACACCCGAACGGATCGCGCGGCTGTCGGATGCGCTGCGTGTCCAGCTGGATCGCGAGGACTGGTTCGTCCTCTATGCGGCCGCGCTCGGCCATGATGTCGCATGAGTGAATTCACCCCCGATCACGCCCATGCCCGCGCCTTTCGCGATGCGCTCGGCCAGTTTGCGACCGGCGTGACCGTGGTGACGGTCACAGCCCCGGACGGCCCCGAGGGGGTGACGGTTAACAGTTTCGCCTCGGTCTCGCTGGCGCCGCCGCTGGTTTTATGGTCGCCGGGCAAGTTTTCGCGCCGCCATGACCTGTTCGCGGCGGCCCGCTATTTCAGCGTTCATGTGCTGGCCGAAGATCAAAAGCATCTGGCCGACCGCTTTACCCGCAATGGCGCGCAATTCGCGGGGCTGGATCACACGGTCTCGCCCGAGGGCGTGGCACAGATCCCCGGTGTTCTGGCGCGGTTCGACTGCCGCCGCTTTGCCGGCCATGATGCGGGTGATCACACGCTGGTCATTGGCGAGGTTCTGCGCGTCGCGACGGCCCCGGGGCGGCCGCTGGTCTTTGCCCAGGGCGAATGGGGCGGCCATCGCCGCGCCGGATAAGGCGCGGGGCCGGCATCCTTTGTGCGGGCGATGGTGCGGCCGCGCGGGCCGGGCGGGCGGCCATATCCCGACCGACGTGGCCGGCCGGGCCGCGTTACCCCTGCGCTGACAGCGCCACACAGGCCGGCGACCGGCGGGGGCAGTGACGGATATTGGTGATGACGCCGCACAGATGGTCGGGCCTGGCTGCGCCGGATGCGGGCGACCGGCGATGTGATGGTGGCCGGCACAGGCGGGGCCAGCGACAGGCGGGATGCGCCCTGCCAACATAAGTCATATCGCGACCATCAGCGCCGCCATGCCGGCGGCAGGATCGCAGCGCATAGATGGCGGCAAGTTTATCCTCAAGGTAATCGCGCAGCGGCGCGGCTGAAACCGGGCCGCCGTTTGCCCCCCGATCCGCGCATCTGGCGCGATCAGGCTGGCGTGGCGATGCAGGGCGCGCCGCCATGCCGGCGGCAGGGTCACAGCGCATAGATGGCGGCGAATTTATCCTCAATAATCGAGCAGCGGCGCGACGGACACCGGGCCGCCGCTTGCCCCTTCGATCAGCGCAGTTGGCGCGGGCAGGCTGGCGTGGCGATGCAGGCTTGCGCGCCGCCGCCCCGGCGGCAGGATCACAGCGCATAGATGGCGGCGAATTTATCCTCAAGGTAATCGAGCAGCGGCGCGACGGATACCGGGCCGCCGCTTGCCCCCTCGATCAGCGCAGTTGGCGCGATCAGGCTGCCGTGGCGATGGACGCTTTCGCGCAGCCATTCGATCGCCGGTGTCGCATCGCCGCGCGCCAGCGCCGCATCCAGATCGGGAACGTCCCGCGCCAGCGCCCTGTGCAGGCAGCCTGCATAGACATTGCCAAGCGCATAGGTCGGGAAATATCCGAACAGGCCGACCGACCAATGGACATCCTGCAAGACCCCGTTCGACGGTTTGTCGACCGCAACGCCGAAATCATGCAGGAAACGGGCGTTCCATGCCTCTTCGATATCGCCGGCATCCAGCCGGCCCGAGATGAGATCCCGCTCGAGATCAAAGCGCAGCATGATATGCAAGTTATACTGCACCTCATCGGCCTCGGTGCGGATATAGCCGGGGGTCACGCGGTTCACGCTGCCATAGAACTGTTCGGCGTCGGTGATGTTCAGCCCGCCAAACGCGTCTGACATGCGCGCGAACAACCAATCGCTGAAGGCACGCGAGCGGCCGATCTGGTTCTCGCAGATGCGCGATTGCGATTCGTGGACGCCCAGCGAAACACCCCGGCCCAATGCGGTGAAGGCATAATCACTGTCGATCCCCAATTCGTAATTGGAGTGGCCGACCTCATGTATGGTCGAAAACAGGCAGTTGAACGGATCCGAGGCCACGACGCGGGTGGTGATGCGGCTGTCCTGCCAGCGGCCTGAACTGAACGGATGAACCGCCAGATCCATCCGCCCGCGCGCCCAGTCATAGCCGAAGGCACTGGCGCATTGCCGCGCCAGCCGCAGCTGGGTCTCTGCGGCGAACTGCCCGTCGAGGCGGGGCGGCTGATGCTCGGCGCCCATCACATCATCGCGCAATTGCACAAGGCGCGGGCGCATCGCCTCGAACAATGCGGATATGGTCCCGGTGGTGGCGCCCGGTTCGTAATCGTCAAGCAACGCATCATAGGCATCGCCGCCATCGGCAAGGGCGGCCGCCTCTTCGCGCTTGAGCATCAGGATTTCTGACAGAACCGGCAGAAAGGACGCCACATCGTCACCGGCCCGCGCCTCGGCCCAGACCCCCTGGGCCAGCGATGTCGCCCGTGCCAGTTCGGTCGCCAGCCGGGCCGGTATCCGGGTCTGGCGGCGATAATCGCGCGCAATCAGCGCCAGCATGCGCGCGTCCTCGTCATCCTCGATCTCGGCTTCGGCGCGCTCCAGCCATTCGCCGATACGCGGATCGGTGCGCCGTTCATGCAGCACGGCCTCCATCGCGGCCATTTCCTCGGCCCGCTGTTCGGTCGCGCCGCGTGGCATGACGGTTTCCTGATCCCAGCCAAGCCGTTCAGTGACCGAGGACAGCGCCTCGGTCGTGCGCTGGAATTCCATCAGGGCATCGAAATCACTCATTTCACGGCTCCGCGGATCGAGGTTTCATAGGGATAGCGCGCATGGTGACGCGCGCGCAGGATCAGGACGAACAGCACCATTGCGCCTAACTGATGGGTCAGCGCAAGGCCAAGCGGTGCGGCATGGATCACAGTCAGGATGCCAAGCGCGATCTGGGCCGCCATCGCCGCCAGCATGACGCTAAAGGCCCCGCGCGTCACCGGGTGGGGCGAGCGGCGCGCACGCAGCCAGACCACAATGGCGAATGCGGCCAGAACATAGCCGGCCATACGGTGAATGAACTGAACGAGCGCCGGGTTTTCAAAGAAATTGCGCCAGCCCAGCGTGCCGTCCCAGATTGCCGCCGGTATCCATTCACCGCCCATGGTCGGCCAGCCGGTATATTGCCGGCCCGCGTCGATGCCGGCGACAAGCGCCCCCAGCAGGATCTGCACAAAGCTCAGATGCAGCAGGCCCGTGCTGACCGAGAACAGCCGCGCCTCGCCTGCGCGGCGCGCGCGCATCAGTTCGGCCTCGCTCCGCGAGAGCTGCATCACATACCAGGTGATCAGCCCGAGGATCGCAAAGGCAAGGCCCAGGTGAACGGCCAGCCGATAGCTGGCGACACGGGTCAGGGTTTCTGTCGCAACGCCGGAATGGACCATCCACCAGCCGATCGCGCCCTGTGCGCCGCCAAGGATACCCAGCCCGAGCAGGCGCCCGGTCCAGCCCGCAGGCATGCGCCGCACCGCCAGCAGCCAGACAAAACCCGCCGCCCAGACCAGCCCGACCAGCCGGCCCAGCAGGCGGTGCGACCATTCCCACCAATAGATATATTTGAACTCGGCCAGCGACATGCCGGCATTGACTTCGATATATTGCGGGATCTGCCGATAGGCGTCGAATTCCGCCTGCCATGCCTGATCGCTCATCGGGGGCAGGGTGCCCGTGACCAGATTCCATTCGGTGATCGACAGGCCCGATCCGGTCAGCCGTGTGGCCCCGCCCAGAACGATCATCGCCGCGACCATGACAAAAATGACGATCAGCCAGACCCGGACCCAGCCGCGCGCGCCGCGCGGCGCTGCGTCGATCATGCCGCCTGTGGCAGCAGCGGTGCGGGGGTGATCATCGGTGATTTCTTCGAATATCGGGCGCCGGGCCATGGCGAACTCCTGCCGTGATTGGGCCATGGCTTAGCGCGCGGCGACGCGGGCGTCCAGCCGCTCAGTCCGCGTCCGTATCCGCGTCCGGCGAGGTCACGGACCCGTCGCCGGCCTCGGCACCCGGCAGCCCGCGCGGCGGGGTGCCACCATCTGCGGGCCAGCCCCAGGTCGAGATCAGACAACCGCTTTCGGCATCGAATCTCGTCGCGTCGGTCACATATCCCGCCCCCGATGGCGTGCGGTCCGCCCGTTCGAAATCGGCGCAGATCTGCCATGTCCGCCCGTCCAGCCGCTGATAGCGATAGGCCGCGCCGCTTTGCGGGTCACCCTCAGGCAGGGGGCCGGGGCAGGCGTCCGTCACGGCCGGCCCTTCGGGCAGGCGGCGGTCATCATCGGCCCTGATCTGGCACAGGACATTGCTGTTGAGTGTCCGCAGGTCGGACATGCGCGCATCATCGCGCCTTTCGGCGCGCGCGGCACCGGGATCCGCCCCGGCCAGCAAGCCCCAGATCACGAGTGCCACCGCCAGTCCGACCAGCCCAAGGGCGCAAAGCCGTTTCATCTCAGCCATCCAGCTCATCCCTGAAATAGCCCCAGACCAGCCCGGCCAGCAGGACGGTCAGCGCCGTGCGCGCCATGATGCGCGCGGTCAGATCCCCGTTCAGCAGCGAATAGGCGATAAAGATCGCGGCCCCCAGCAATGTGATCGCCGAAATCAGCAGCGTCAGCGAGGACAGCCAGCGCCGCACCAGCGAACGCGGCGGGCCTTCGGCGCCCGCGCTCTGGTTGGCCCGCCGGTGCAGCCACCAAAACAGCGGCACCACCGCGATCAGTGCCGCCATGTTCCAGCGCAGCGAATCAAGATGCCAGGACAGCGCGAAGCGGTCACCGTCGGGGAAAGTCACGTCGATCAGGATAAAGCCGGCACGGGCGAGGTTCCAGCACAGGCAGCACAGAACCAGAAACAGCAGGCCAAAGAAAAACGCCTCGCGTGCCGGGATATAGGGGCGCGGCGTGGGGATGGGCGGCATCCCGGGCGCCTCGACCCATGCCGCAAGCGCGCCCTTGCGGGCATGTTCCGGCCAGCCGGCATGGGCAAGCGCCGCGTCGATCTCGGCCTTGCTGCGCCCGGATTCCAGCGCCCGGCCCGTCATCTGAATAAGCTGTTCATCCATTATCATCCGCCCCGGCGTTGCGGATGCAGGCTGCGCCCTGCGGGCCGTCAGGGCAACCCAAATTTTTTCCCTCTGCGGCGTCTTTTCCGCTTGCACCCCCCGGCGGGCTGACCTAAATGACGCTCCACCGGCGGCACAGACCACCGGGACGAAACGGATGCGGGCGTAGCTCAGGGGTAGAGCATTACCTTGCCAAGGTAAGGGTCGTGAGTTCGAATCTCATCGCCCGCTCCAGTTTCTTGTCGCGAAAAGGCCGGGCCGTGGGTCCGGCCTTTTGCATTGCGGCAGATGGTTTGCCGGGCCTTCCCGCCGCCACAGACACCGGTTGCCCGCGGGGGTCGTCCGCGGGACTGCGGTTGTCAGCAGGATTGCGGTTGTCGGCTCGGGGGTGGTTTCAGTCGCCGATTTCCAACGCCAGCGCATGGATACGGGGCACGATATCGCCAAGGGTCCGGTGGATCAGACGGTGGCGCTCGATCCTTGACAGCCCGTCGAAAACCGGGCCGTCGATGCGGATGCGGAAATGGGTCTGCCCGCCCTCGCGCCAGCCGGAATGGCCGTGATGCTGATGCGATTCGTCGATCACCTCCAGCCGGGTGGGTGACAGGCGTTGCAAGGTTTCGCGCATTTCATCAGCGATCATCATCCCGGCCCTTTCATCCGATGCGAAATAGCTTAGACTGTGGCACCCGAGATGAACAGGGCGTCCTGATGAGCAACCAAGACCCATTCGGATTCGATCTTTCGGCCAAGTCCGACAAGAAGCGCCGCACCAAAGGCCGGCGCGGCATGACCGGCGCGTTCGAGACATCGACCCGGATCTGTGACCGCGAGGGCTGTGACCAGCCCGGACAGTATCGCGCGCCGAAATCGCCGCGTAACCTTGATGACTATTTCTGGTTCTGCAAGGATCACGTGCGCGAATATAACCTGAACTGGAACTATTTTCAGGGGCAGAGCGAAGAGGAGTTTCAGGAGTTTCTGGACAACGCAACCGTGTGGGAGCGGCCGACCCGGCCCTTTGGCAAGGCAGCGCAGGAACAGGCATGGGCGCGCCACGGGATCAGCGATCCGATGGAAATTCTGGGCGCCAACGGCACCGATCCTTCGGTCCGTCAGAATGCCGCGCGCCGCAAGTTGCCCCCGACCGAGCGTCGGGCGCTGGATATTCTTGAGGCCAAAGACAGCTGGAGCAGGGCAGAAATCCGCCAGCAATACAAGGCGTTGGTCAAGGTTCTTCACCCGGACATGAACGGCGGCGACCGCTCGGACGAGGATCGTTTGTCCGAAGTCGTCTGGGCCTGGGACCAGATCAAGGAAAGCCGCTACTTCCGCGAATGACCGGCGCCCCTGCGCGGTCCTGTGCCGTTTACCTGTGGCCCCTGCGCGGCCCGTATCCGGGCATTGTCAGCGGTCGGCCATGCCGTCTTCGGGATGGCCGTCGCGCGACAGCAGAACCGCGACCGGGCGCAGCCAGGGGATATGGGCGCAGATAATCATCAGCGCGACCATGATCGGGACCGCAAGAAACATCCCCGGCACACCCCAGATCGCGCCCCAGAACGCCAGGCTGATGATGATGCCAAAGCTTGACAGTTGCAGCGTCTGGCCCAGCAGCATCGGATCCAGCACATTGCCGATGGTGAACTGAACCCCCGTGCAGGCGGCGCCGATGATCAGCGTCAGCGTCAGATCAGTGGTCAGCACATAGGTCAGCGCCGCCGCGATGATCGTCGCCACGATCGAGCCGACCGAGGGGATAAAGTTCAGGGCGAATGTCAGCAGCGCGACCGCGCCGGCCAGTGGCAGCCCGGCGACCTTGAAGATCATCCAGATACATGCCCCCGTCGCGGCGCTGACGGCGGTTTTCACCACCAGATAGCGGTTCACGCGGCGCATGATCGAGCGGATGATCCGGCGCACCCGGACAGCGGCGTCATGATCATTGTCCAGCAGGCTTTCGATCTTGAGCGGGAACCACACCCGTTCTGCGAACATGAAGCCGACGAAAAGAAAGATCAGCACCGACCCTGTCAGCACGTTCGACGCCCCGCCCGCCGCCGTGCGCAGCCAGCCGGTGACGTTAAAGTTGCGGATCGCCGCCTCGACGGTGTTCTGCGCCTCGGGGCCGAGCCATTCCAGCAATGCCGGCAGCGCGGCCTGCATCTGCTCGGTATAGGAAATTGCAGTTGTGACCACCTGGTTGACCTGCGCGACCACCGTGGCCGCCGCCCAGAACAGCCCCAGACCGATCAGAAACAGCGCGATCGCCGTCGCCAGCCAGTTCGGCACCCGCTGGCGTGCGATGGCCCCGATGGCATCCGAGGTCAGCGAGAAGATGATGATCGCGACGGCGAGGCAGATCAGGATGAACCGACCCTGAACCAGCAAAAACATCAGCAGCGCAAAAGCGATGATCCCGAGAAAACCTGTTTGCAGGCGATTGCGCAGCAGTTGATTTTGTGATTCCAACGTCGTCCCCGTTATCGGATTTCGCTATTGTCTTCGGCGCCATCCTCGCCCTGATCGGCGATGCGCGCAACGGAAACAACGGTCTCGCCGCCGGTGGTGTTGAAAACGCGCACCCCGCCGGCCGAACGCGAGCGGAAGCTGATGCCATCCACCGGCACGCGGATCGACTGCCCGGTCGAGGTCGCCAGCATGATCTGGTCATCCGGCTCGACCGGGAACGAGGCGACCAGGGCGCCGCCGCGCATCGCCTTGTCCATCGCC
Organism: Paracoccus sp. (in: a-proteobacteria); assembly: GCA_030538705.1. Taxonomy (GTDB): domain Bacteria; phylum Pseudomonadota; class Alphaproteobacteria; order Rhodobacterales; family Rhodobacteraceae; genus Paracoccus. Next base: position 14,544 of record JAUNTL010000007.1, read on the forward strand.
ATGACGCCCTGACCGCCACGCCCGCGGACCGGGTAATCGTGGCTGGACGAGATCTTGCCCGCACCGCCGGCGGTGATGGTCAGGATCAGATCCTCGGCCGCCGACATCGCGGCATAGCGTTCCTGGGTGATGCTGCCCTCGGCCACGGCTTCCTCGTCCTCGTCGATCTCGGCGCCGTCATCCAACGCACCGGCCACGGCGCGGCGCATCTTCAGATAGGCGGCGCGTTCGGCCGGGTCGGCCTCGAAATGGCGGATGACCGACATCGAGACAACCTTGTCGTCCTTGCCCAGACGGACACCGCGCACCCCGGTCGAGTTGCGGCTTTGGAACACCCGCACATCGGTCGCGGCAAAGCGGATCGCCCGGCCATTGGCGGTAACCAGCATCACGTCATCATCATCGGTCGCCAGACGGACGCCGACAAGGCTGACCCCTTCGGGCAGTTTCATGGCGATCTTGCCGTTGCGCATGATGTTGGTGAAATCCGACAGCGCGTTGCGGCGGACCTCGCCGCCATCGGTGGCAAAGATCACCTGATAATTGTCCCATTCCGCTTCGGGCGCGTCCATCGGCAGCAGCGCCGCGATCGAGGTGCCGCCGTCAATGGGCAGGATATTGACCAGTGCCTTGCCGCGCGCCGTGCGCCCGCCAAGCGGCAGCCGCCATGTTTTCAGCCGGTAGACCATGCCATCGGTGGTGAAAAACAAAAGTTCCGTATGGGTATTGGCGACGAACAGCGTCGTGACGACGTCGTCTTCCTTGGTCGCCATGCCCGACAGCCCCTTGCCGCCGCGCTTCTGGGCGCGGAACTCGGCCAGAGCCGTGCGCTTGATATAGCCGCCCGAGGTGATGGTGACGACCATATCCTCGCGCTCGATCAGATCCTCGTCGTCCAGATCGCCGGCCCAGTCGGTGATCTCGGTGCGGCGCGGCACGGCGAAACGGTCGCGGACATCGCGCAATTCATCCGAGATGATCCCCATGATCCGTTCGCGCGAGGCAAGGATCGCCAGATAATCGCGGATGGAATCGGCCAGAGATTTCAGCTCATCCGTGATTTCCTGCACGCCAAGCTGGGTCAGGCGCTGTAACCTCAGGTCCAGAATCGCGCGGGCCTGAATTTCCGACAGGTAATAGGTTCCGTCATCATTGACCGGATGACGCGGATCGTCGATCAGGCGCAGATATTCCAGAATTTCATGCGCCGGCCAGCGGCGTTCCATCAGGCGGGCGCGCGCCTCGGCGGCATCGGCCGAGGAACGGATGGTCTCGACCACCTCATCGACATTCGACACCGCGACGGCCAGCCCACACAGGATATGGCTGCGCTCGCGCGCGCGGCGCAGCTCATAGGCGGTGCGGCGGGCGACAACTTCTTCGCGGAAGGTGATGAAACAGGTCAGAAAATCGCGCAGCGCCAGCTGCTCGGGCCGGCCACCGTTCAGCGCCAGCATATTTGCGCCAAAGCTGGTCTGCATCGGCGTAAAGCGGAAAAGCTGGTTCAGCACCACCTCGGCCGTGGCATCGCGTTTGAGTTCGACCACCACGCGCACGCCGTGGCGGTCGGATTCGTCCTGCACATGGGCAATGCCCTCGATGCGCTTTTCCTTGGCCAGCTCGGCGATCTTTTCGATCATCGTGGCCTTGTTGACCTGATAGGGGATTTCCTCGACCACGATGGCATAGCGGTCGCGGCGCAGCTCTTCGATCTTGGTCTTGGCGCGCAGCACGATCGAGCCGCGCCCCTCCAGATAGGCCTTGCGGATGCCCGAGCGGCCCAGAATCGTGCCGCCGGTCGGGAAATCGGGACCGGGCACGATCTCGATCAGCGCTTCGGTCGAAAGGTCGGGGTTTTCGATCAGCGCCAGCGTGGCGTCGATCACCTCGCCCAGATTATGGGGCGGGATATTGGTCGCCATGCCGACCGCGATGCCGCCGGCGCCATTGACCAGCATATTCGGAAAGCGCGCCGGCAGAACGGTGGGCTCGCGATCCTTGCCGTCATAATTGTCCTGAAAATCGACGGTTTCCTTGTCGATATCGGCCAGCAGAAAATCCGCCGGCTTGTCCATGCGGACCTCGGTATAGCGCATCGCCGCCGGCGGATCGCCATCCATAGAGCCAAAGTTGCCCTGACCATCCAGAAGCGGCAGGGACATCGAGAAATCCTGTGCCATGCGCACAAGGGCGTCATAGATCGCCGCATCCCCGTGGGGGTGGTATTTCCCCATCACATCGCCGACCGGGCGGGCCGATTTGCGATAGGATTTGTCATGCGTGTTGCCGGTCTCGTGCATGGCATAAAGAATGCGGCGATGGACCGGTTTCAGCCCGTCGCGCAGGTCGGGGATGGCGCGGCTGACAATGACCGACATGGCATAGTCGAGATAGCTTGACCGCATCTCGTCGGTGATGCTGATCTGGGGGCCGTCATGGGGCATGACCACGCGTCCGGGGCCGGTGCCCTCATCGCCATTGCCGTTCAGGTCCAGATCGTCGTCTTCGGGGGTGTCAGCCACGTCTCACGCCTCAAGATATTGTTGTGGCGCGGTATAGCACCTACGCACGCTTGGGTGCAACGCTGTCACAGCCGGATGCCACGCCCCGTCGCCGCGCGCAGCCACAGCAGGGTCAGCACGGCCGAGCAGATGGCATTCCACGCCGCCATTGTCAGGCCGAGAAAGTGCCATGACGGCTGGTCACAGCGCACCACCGGCGCGGCCTGCAACCGGGCCATCAGATCGGCCGTGGACATCGTCGCCAGATCGCCGATCGCGCCCGAGCATGCCGTCGGTCCCGGCCACCAGCCCAGTTCAACCCCGCTGTGATGGGCGGCAAGTGCGAAGGCGATGGCCGCCGCGGCCGCGCCCAGCCAGCGTAGCGCCGCATGATCGCGCCAGATCAGCAGCGCCGCAATCAGCGCCGCTGCCAGATGCGGCCAGCGTTGCAGGATGCACAGCTCGCAAGGGGCATAGCCGATTGCCTGAAAACCAAGCGCCGCGACCAGCATGCCGGCCGAGCCGGCACCGGCAAGGATGGCAAGGCGGCGGGGTGAAATCTCGGTCATAGATATCTCAGTATATAAAAGCCGCCGATCAGGGCGATCATGAACAGCGTGAACACAAGGCCCAGCCGGCGCTCGATGAACTCGCGGATGGGCGCACCATAACGCTTGAGCAGCCATGCGACGATCAAAAAACGCGTGGCCCGCGCGATGATCGCGGTCACGATAAAGACAGCAAGATTCAGCTGCACCGCGCCCGAGAAAATCGTCACGACCTTGAAGGGAAAGGGCGTCAGCCCCGCGACCAGCACCGCCCATCCGCCCCATTCGTCGAAACGTGCCGACAGATCGGCGAAATCGCCCTCTTTGCCATAGGCCGCCAGGATCGGCTGGCCGAGGGTGTCCATGAACATCGCCCCGATCCAATAGCCAAACAGCGCCCCAAGAACCGAGCCGGCGGTCGCGACAAGCGCGATTCGCAGCCAGCGGTGACGCGCGGCCAGCACCATCGGGATGATCAGCGCATCCGGCGGGATCGGAAAGAACGAACTTTCGATGAACGCGATGAGAAACAGCGCCCACATCGCATGTGGATGGCCCGCAAGGCTCATCGTCCAGTCGTAAAGCCTGCGGATCATACCCATGTGTCGTTATCCTGCCTGTGCCATTCGGCGGTTCGTTCATCCGTGCGGCGGCGCTTTTTATCTGCTCTGAGGCCGCGCGCCTGCCTGCCTGTGTCCCATGTCGCGCGGCTTGCGGGAACCGTCAAGCCCGCTTAGGGTTAGCTGCCTGACCGGTGCCCGCCGTGGGCGCCCGGCGCGTAGTTGGGGGATCATGCGATGGAATGGCGCGGACGGCAGGGAAGCCGTAATGTCGAGGACAGGCGCGGCATGGGTGTGGGCGGCGCGGGCAGCATCGGCATCGTGGGCATGCTGGCAGTGCTGGCCTTCGGTTATTTCTTCGGGGTTGATATCTCGCCTCTGGTCTCGGACGATCAGAACCAGAGCAGCCCGCGCGAACTGACCGAGGCCGACCGGCGGGTCGGGGATTTCGCATCCGTCATCCTGCGCGAGACCGAGACCGTCTTTGGCGAGGCCGTGCCCGCACAGACCGGCAAGGCCTATTCCGACCCGCGCATGGTGCTTTATTCGGGCGTCACGCAATCGGGCTGCGGCGGGGCCTCGGCGCAGATGGGGCCGTTCTATTGCCCGGCTGACCGCACGATCTATCTGGACACGGATTTCTTTCAGGTCATGGAACGCCGCATGGGTGCGGGTGGCGAGCTGGCGGCGGCCTATGTCATCGCCCATGAGGTCGGCCATCACGTCCAGAACGAGCTGGGTATCCTGCCCCGCGTCACCGATATGCGTCGGCGCGCCTCGTCCGCGGATTCGAATGCCCTGTCGGTGATGACCGAATTGCAGGCCGATTGCTTTGCCGGGATGTGGGCGCGCAGTTCGGCCCAGGATCTGCGGATGACGCGGCAGGACCTGGCCGATGCGATGAATGCCGCGGCCGCCGTGGGTGACGATGCGCTGATGTCCAGTGCCGGCCGTGCCGTTGTGCCTGACGCATTCACGCATGGCTCGTCCGCCGACCGGCAGAAGTGGTTTATGCGCGGTTTCGAAGGCGGCAGTCTGAATGATTGCAACACCTTCCGCGAGGCCGGGCTGTAACCTGCCGGCCGGGTTAAACGCCGCGCTGTTGCAGGCGGGCCGGGCAGGGGCGCGGCCGCGGGTCCGGCCGGGCCGCGGGGGCGGCGGCGCTTGCGCGGCCAAGCGTCGCAGGCATCGCGCCCGCAAGGGCCGGTGCTGAGGTGGATCGCGCGGCCCGGCGCCTAGAATGCGCCCCGGCCGCGCGGCAATGTCGCCCAGTCAGGCCACAGGCCCAGATGTTCCAGCAGCAACAGCAGCAGCCCGGCGGCAAGGATGCCGAACACCATCCTGACCATTGCCGTGCCTGGCGGGTTGCGCACCCACCGCACCGCGCGGATCAGCCATCGCATGTTGTCCATTCCCGCCCCCTGCGCTATTGCGGCCCGGCTCTGCCTCGCCTGACACGGATCAAGATTTGCCGCAACGATCTGACACCCGCAAGCTGCCCTACAGCGCGCGCCAGATGTATGATCTGGTCGCCGATGTCGCGCGTTATCCCGAGTTCCTGCCATGGAACAGCGCCGCGCGCATCCGGTCGCGCCGGCCCGGTCCCGACGGATCCGAGGTGATCGAGGCCGATCTGGTCATCTCGTTCAAGGTTTTCCGTGAACGCTTCGGCTCTCGTGTGACGCTCTGGCCCGAGCAGATGCGCATAGATACCGAATATCTTGACGGCCCGTTCCGCCATCTGCATTCGGGCTGGACCTTTACGGATCTGCCCGCAGGCTGCGAGGTCAATTTTTTCGTTGATTTCGAATTTCGTAACGCCATTCTCGCGCGCCTGATCGGGGTTGTCTTTGACGAGGCGATGAGCCGCATCGTCCGTGCGTTCGAGGACCGCGCCCACGTGCTTTACAGCAGCGCCTGAGGGGCGGGCGGCGGCTTTTTCCCGACAGGCCGGGCGGCTGAACGGTTCAGTGGTTGCACTTTGGGGCCAGATGTCGGACCCTTCGGAGCAGAAGTCCACGAGAGGGAAACCCGAATGAGCTTTATCAAAACCATCACCGCAGCGATGGCTCTGGCTGCGATCGCCGGCACCGCGCAGGCGCAGGACGAGCAGTTCATCACCATCGGCACCGGCGGTCAGACCGGCGTCTATTACGTTGTCGGTCAGTCGATCTGCCGGCTGGTCAACCGCGATACCGCGACCACCGGTATCCGCTGCACCGCGCCGTCGACCGGCGGCTCTATCGCCAATATCAACGCTATTCAGGCCGGCGACATGACCATGGGTGTCGCCCAGTCGGACTGGCAGCATCACGCCTATGCCGGCACTTCGGATTACGAGGGCAACCAGTTCGACAATCTGCGCGCCGTCTTTGCCGTCCACCCCGAGCCGTTCACCGTCGTCGCCCGCGCCGATGCCAATATCGGCAGCTTTGAAGAGCTGAAGGGCAAGCGCGTCAATATCGGCAACCCCGGCTCGGGCAGCCGTGGCACGTTCGAGGTGGTGATGAATGCCAAGGGCATGTCGATGTCCGACTTTGCCCTGACCTCGGAACTGCGCCCGGCCGAACAGTCGGCGGCACTGGGCGACAATCAGGTCGATGCCATCACCTATACCGTCGGCCACCCCAATGGCTCGATCCAGGAAGCGACCTCGACCGTCGACGCGCGTCTGGTCCCGGTTGAGGGCGAGGCCATCGACAAGCTGGTCGAGGAAAACCCCTATTATGCCAAGGTGGTCATCCCCGGCGGCATGTATGCGGGCAATGACGACGACGTGAATACCTTTGGCGTCAAGGCGACCTTTGTGACCTCGGCCGATATCCCGGATGAGGTGGTCTATGAGGTCGTGAAGGCGGTCTTTGACAATTTCGACCGCTTCAAGGGGCTGCACCCGGCATTTGCGAACCTCACGCCCGAGGAAATGATCGGTGAGGGCAATACCGCGCCGCTGCATCCGGGTGCCGAGAAATATTACCGTGAAAAGGGCTGGCTCCAGTAAGAGGTCCACCCGCTGCGGCACTGCCTTGGGGCGGTGTCACCATCTTCTGGCGGCTCCACCCTTGCGGTGGGGCCGCTTTTTCGTGAAGGTTAATGACAGGAATGTGAGAGTGCCGGCAATGAACCGGCCCCAACGGGGATACGCCAATGACCACAGATGATCCGCAAGCACCGCGCCCGGAACGTGACGCCCCGCGTGCGCGCCATCGTGACCAGATGGAGGCCGCTGCCGTTGAAATGGAAGGTTCCGGCCATGGCGGGCTGAGCCAGTCCGAGCTGGACGAGCTGATCGCATCCTCGGATACGGGCGCGCGCACGCCACCGGGGCTGGTCGGCAAGCTGATCCTGATTGTGGCGCTGTGCTGGTCGCTGTTCCAGCTGTGGATTGCCTCGCCGCTGCCTTTCATGCTGAACTTCGGCATCATTGGCGCGACCGACGCCCGCGCGGTCCATCTGGCATTCGCGATGTTCCTGGCCTTCATGGCCTATCCCGCTGAACGCTCGCCCTTTCAGCTGGGGCTGGGGATCGCGGTGCCGGTCATTCTGGCGGGGTTGTTTATCTATGGCGCGCCGGCCTCGATGCCCGCCTGGTGGATCGTGCTGAGCGCGGGTGCGATGATCACGGCCGTCCTGCTGGGCAGCCCCAAGAACTGGGTGCCGCCCTGGGAATGGCTGATCGCCATCGCCGCCGTCGTCGTGGCGATGTATGTCTTTGTCTACAAGAACGAACTCGGCCGACGCGTCGGTGCGCCGACGCGGACCGACATGATCGTCGCCGTGGTCGGTCTCTTGCTGTTGCTTGAGGCGGCGCGGCGCAGCCTTGGACCGGCGTTGATGATCGTGGCGACGGTATTTCTGGTCTATACCTTTCTTGGGCCTTACATGCCCTCGATCATCGCGCATCGCGGCAATTCGCTGTCCGAGGTTGCCAACCACCAGTGGATCACGACCGAGGGCGTGTTTGGCATCGCGCTTGGCGTTTCAACCAGCTTTGTCTTTCTGTTCGTGCTGTTCGGCGCATTGCTCGACAAGGCCGGGGCCGGCAATTACTTTATTCAGGTTGCCTTTTCGCTGATGGGTCATCTGCGGGGCGGACCGGCCAAGGCGGCTGTTGTCAGCTCTGCCATGACCGGCCTGATTTCGGGGTCGAGTATCGCCAATGTGGTCACGACCGGCACATTCACCATCCCGCTGATGAAGCGGGTGGGGTTCAGCGCGGAAAAGGCCGGCGCGGTCGAGGTCGCCAGCTCTGTCAATGGCCAGATCATGCCCCCGGTGATGGGGGCTGCGGCCTTTCTGATGGTCGAATATGTCGGCATCCCCTATTTCGAGGTCGTCCGCCACGCCTTTCTGCCCGCGACGATCAGCTATATCGCGCTTGTCTATATCGTCCATCTTGAGGCGATGAAAAAAGGCATGAAGGGTCTGCCGCGTTCCTATGAGCCGGGACCGTGGATGCGGCGCATCGTCGGCTTTGTCTTTGGCGTCATGCTGATTTCGGGCCTGTCGATCCTGATGAACCTGACGATGGGCTGGGTGCGGCCGACCTTTGGTGCCTCGGCCAGCTATATTGTCTTTGGGTTGCTGTGCGCGGCCTATCTGGCGCTGCTCTGGGTCGGCTCGCGCGAGGAGCCGCTGAAGATCGACGATCCCAATGCGGAAATCACCGAGCTGCCGCGCCCCGGCCCGACCGTGCGTTCGGGGCTGTATTTCCTGCTGCCGGTCGTCGTTCTGGTCTGGGCGCTGATGGTGGACCGGCTGTCGCCGGGCCTTTCGGCCTTCTGGGCGACGGCTTTCATGATCTTTATCCTGCTGACGCAGCGCCCGCTGATGGTGATGATGCGTGGTTCGGACGGGGGCGGTATCGCCACCATCGGCGGGGCGTTCCGCGCCGGTGTCAACGATCTGACCGACGGTCTGATCGCAGGGGCGCGCAACATGATCGGCATCGGGATCGCCACGGCGACGGCCGGGATCATCGTCGGCGCGGTCAGCCAGACCGGTGTCGGCTCGGCGCTTGCCGATGTGGTCGAGGTCCTGTCTCGCGGCAACCTGATGGCCATTCTGGTTCTGACGGCGGTGCTGTCGCTGATCCTCGGGATGGGGCTGCCGACAACGGCGAACTATATCGTCGTTTCGGCGCTGCTCGCCCCGGTGATCGTCACACTGGGCCAGCAGAACGGGCTGATCGTGCCGCTGATCGCGGTGCATCTGTTCGTGTTCTATTTCGGGATCATGGCGGATGTGACACCGCCCGTCGGGCTGGCGTCATTCGCAGCGGCCGCGGTGTCGGGGGGCGATCCGATCCGCACCGGGGTCGTGGCCTTTGGCTATAGCCTGCGGACGGCGGCGCTGCCCTTCCTGTTCATCTTTAACACCGATCTGCTGCTGATAAATGTCGGCTGGATGCAGGGGATATTCGTCTTTACGACAGCGACCATCGCCATGCTGCTGTTTGCGGCCGCGACACAGGGCTGGTTCCTGACGCGCAGCCGCATTCATGAGACGGTGCTGCTGGTGCTGATCGCCTTTTCGATCTTTCGCCCCGGCTACTGGATGGACATGATCGCCCCGCCCTGGGATGACCGCGCGCCCGCGGCCCTTGTCCAGACGCTGGAGGAAACGACCCCCGGCCAGCCGTTCAGGATGCAGATCTCGGGCATGAACGATATCGGCAATCCCGTCACCTTCCGGGTCGAGATGACCGTGCCCGAAGGCGCTACGGGGCAGGACCGTCTGGATGCACTGGGCATGACGGTGACCGAGGATGGCGAACGGATGGTGATCGACGATGTTGCCTTCGGCAGCCCCGCGCAGGCGGCCGGTCTCGACTGGGATCAGGAAATCGACCTTGTCCGGGCACCGGTCGCCGTGCCGTCGAAATACTGGATGTATATCCCGGCCTTTGCGCTGCTGGGCTTTGTGATCTGGCTTCAGCGCCGGCGTATGACGACCGCGCCGCTGCCTGCCGCAACCTGAGGAGACCCCATGTTCAGCACCATTCTGCTGCCGGTTGATCTGCAACATGAAACCAGCTGGACCCGCGCGCTGCCGGTGGCGCGCGAGGTGCTGGCCGAGGGCGGTGTGCTGCATCTTCTGGGCATCGTCCATGATGTCGGCAACGCCTGGGTCGCCAGCTATCTGCCAAAAGGGTATGAGGCGCGGGCGCTTGCCGATATGAAGGCACAGCTGGGCGAGTTCGTCCGCCGCGAGATCGGGGATGAAGGCAATGTCGTGACCCATGTCGGTCACGGCCATGTCGCGGAAACCATCGTCGGGACCGCGACGCGGATCGGCGCGGATCTGATCGTGATGTCCTCGCGCTCGCCCGATGAGTTGCGCACCTTCCGCGTCTCCAGTCAGGGCGACCGCGTGGCGCGTCATTCACCGGTCAGTGTGCTGCTGGTGCGCTGACGGGCAGGGGCCTGTGCCCCGCGTCGGGCTGAGTTGAAGGCGCGGCGCGGCGCATGTGCGCGCAGGCCGGTGTCGTGCAGGCCGATGTCTGGCCCGGGCTGTGCCGGGGCTCGGACCACGGGCGCCGTGCCGGCCCTGCGGGTCGCGCACAGGGATGGTTACCGATCGGTCTGCGGCAGATCAGCCACAGTCCCGCCCGGCAGCGGGTGACGCCACGGATTGGTGCGGCCATCGCGCCCGGGCGTGCCGGCCCGATGGCGGACGGCGGGGGTTACAGATCGGTCTGCGGCAGATCAGGCACAGTCCCGCCCGGCAGCGGATGACGCCACGGATCGGTGCGGCCATCGCGCCCGGGCGTGGCGGGCCGGTCGCGGCCCTCGCGTTCAGGCAGCAGACGCTGCAATTCGTCCAGCGGTGGCGGCGGGGGTGCCTCGGCGCGGCGGCGGATGATGATATCGCCATTCTCCAGCCGCTCGGGACGCTGATAATTGCTGATATCATCGACCAGCCCGGACAACTCGTTCAGCGCCGGGCCGAACTCGTTCAATGTCCCGGCCAGCTCGTTGCCCAAGCCCTCCAGATGAGGGCGCATCCGCTGAAACAGCCCCTCCATGATCCCGTCCAGCTCGGTTTCGAAACTGTCGGCGGGGCTGTCTTGCGTCACCGGGGGCGGCGCGTCGGCGCGGGGCATGCGCCACATCTGGGCGTCCGCCGGCTGGCAAAGCGCGGCGGCCAGAAAGGCGGCGGGCAAAAGGGCTTTTATCATTGTGCGCTCCTTGGCGGGGCAGGTCACCTGATGGAAAACCCGCCTGCCGGCCATGTGGTTCCGCAAACCGTCAGCTGCGCGGCGCAGGGGTCAGGCGGAACTGCTGCCATGCGTCGTTGATCGCACGGGTGCGGGCCTCGGCCAGCCGGATCGCCTCACGCGGGAGGCCGGCGGCGATGGCCCGGTCGGGGTGGTGTTCGCGCACAAGCGCACGCCAGCGGGCGCGGGCCTCGTCCAGCGTCGTCTCGGGGGTGATGCCCAGCACCTCGCAGGGGGGACAGCCCGCCGCGGGATCGTGGCGGGTGATGATCGTGGCCAGACGCGGTGCCGCAATGCCGAAGATCCGCGCGATATCCTCCAGCATTTCCTGCTCGGCCTGATGAAGCGAGCCATCGGCCGTTCCGATGATGACCAGCCCCTCGATCACGTCCTCCAGAACCTTGTCGCCGGGCGGAAACATGCGCGCGATGCGCGCCGCCCAGGCGTCATAGCCGGCGACGTGCTGGCGGGCGAGATCAAAGACCCGCGCGGCATTGCGCTCTTCTGAACGGGGGATGGTAAAGACGCGGCGGAATGCGGCAACCTCAGAGCGGTCGACCCGGCCGTCGGCCTTGGCCAGCTTGGCCCCGAGCGCGATCACCGCGATGGTGAAGGCCACCGATTTTTCGGGCGGCACCGCGGCCCGGCGCGCCCCCATGAAGGCCGCCACGCGGTCGGCGATGCGCCGCCAAAAGCTGCGCGGGCGCGGCAGTTCCGGTGTCGGCGCAAGGCTTATCGGGGCAAAGGGGGCGGCGGTTTCGGGCATTGTCTGATGCTAACCGGATTCGGATGGGTGTCCAGCCCGGCCCATGCTCAATTCCGCGTGGTTCAGCCGGGCGCGCTGATGTGGCCGGCGGTCTCCAGATCCTTGAACATCAAGACCAGCTCATGCCACTGGCCCAGCTTGAACCCCGCCGCCGGCAGCCGGCCCCAGACCGCATAGCCATGCCGCGCATGGAACGAGATCGAGCGGTCATTATCACCGGTCATCGCGCCGACCATCAGCCGCGCACCACCGGCGCGGGCATGTGCCTCCAGATGGCCCAGCAAGGCGTCGGCGATGCCTTGGCCCTGATGATCGGCCGAGACATAGATCGTATGCTCCATAGAGCGCGCATAGCCGCCACCGGTGCGGAACTGGCCATAGCTGGCAAAGCCGCCGATGCCGTCCGCGTCCTCCCAGACGAAAAAGCCGTGGCCCGCGTTCTGACCCGCGGCGATCTCGGCGCGGATTTCGGCCTCGGGGCGTGGCTTGTCGCGCAGCGTGACGGCGCTGTCGCGGATGACCGGATTCCAGATGGCGGCGATGGCGGCCGCGTCGCCGGGCCGTGCATCACGTATGCGGCCGGCATTCATCCCCTGTGCGCGCCGTCGGCAAGGCTGGCGACGAATGCCAGCACCTCATCGACGCTGTCGCCGCGCGCGATACGCGACACGATGGCCGAGCCGACGACACAGCCATCCGCCACGCCGGCAATGGCCTGCGCGGCATCAGGCGTCGAGATGCCGAACCCCACGATGACCGGCAGCCCGGCGGCCGCGCGGATGCGCGCGACCTCGGGGGCGACGGCCCCGGCATCGGCGGCAGGCCCGCCGGTCGTGCCCGTGACGGAAACGTAATAGACAAAGCCCGAGGTGTTTTTCAGCACAGCCGGCAGGCGGCGCGCATCCGTCGTCGGTGTCGCAAGGCGGATGAAATTCAGCCCCGCCGCCTGCGCGGGCAGGCACAGCTCGGCATCCTCTTCCGGGGGCAGGTCGACGACGATCAGCCCATCGACCCCGGCATCGGTGGCATCGGCCAGAAACTGCGCCACGCCACCGGCACGCGCGTAGATCGGATTGTAATAGCCCATCAGCACGATCGGCGTCTCGGCATCAGCGGCGCGGAATTCGCGCACCATATCGAGCGTCCGGGTCACGCCGCCCCCGGCGCCAAGCGCGCGGTGGCCTGCGGCCTCGATCGTCGGGCCGTCGGCCATCGGGTCGGTAAAGGGCATGCCCAGCTCGATGATATCGACACCCGCGCCCGGCAGGCCGGCCAGAATTGCGGCCGAAACCTCGCGGTCGGGATCGCCGGCCATCATATAGGCGACAAAGGCCTTGCGTTGCTGATCCCGCAGGCGGGAAAACGTAGCGTCGATTCGGCTCATCATGTCCTCCGTGTCGGGAACCGGTTAGCCCGGCGGCGCGCCGGGATCAATGCGGGGATTGGCCCGCCCGCCCGGCGGATGTAGCATGCATGGCTAGGAACGGCGGCCTGTGAAGGGGGGCGAGATGCTGAGGCGTAAGGATTTTCCGCAGGGTTTTGTCTTTGGCGTGGCAACCTCGGCCTATCAGATCGAGGGCAGCTGCTTTGGCGGTGCCGGGGCCAGCCACTGGGACACATTCGCCAATACGCCGGGCAATATCGCCGATGGCAGCGACGGGGCGGTGGCCTGTGATCACTATCACCGCTGGCAGCAGGATCTGGACCTGATCCGCGACGGGAATTTCGACGCCTACCGCTTTTCGGTCAGCTGGGCGCGGCTGATGCCTGATGGCCCGCAGATCAATGCGCAGGGGCTGGATTTCTATGACCGGCTGGTCGATGGCATGGTGGCGCGTGGCATTCGTCCGGTGCTGACGCTGCATCACTGGGATCTGCCGGTCTGGCTGGCCGATCAGGGCGGCTGGCGCAACCGCGATATCGCGGCGCATTTCGCTGATCTGGCGCGGGCGGTGACGGGGCGGATCGGCGACCGCGTCGCGATGACCGCGACGCTGAATGAACCCTGGTGCATCGCCTGGCTGTCCCATTTCATCGGCGCCCATGCGCCGGGGCTGCGCGATATCCGCGCGGCGGCCCGCGCGATGCACCATGTCCTGCTGGCCCATGGCACGGCGATGGCGGCATTGCGGGCCGAAGGCCGCGGCAACCTCGGGCTGGTGCTGAATTTCGAAACCGCCCGCCCGGCCTCGGACAGTCCGGCCGACCATGCGGCCGCCGCGACACAGGATGCGATCTATAACCGCTGGTTTCTCGATGCCGTGACCGGTGCCGGCTATCCGGCGCTGGCGATGGCGGGGCTGGGGCCGCATCTGCCTGCGGGCTGGCAGCAGGATATGGCGGTGATCGCCGCCCCGCTCGACTGGCTGGGGATCAACCATTACACCCGCGCAACCTATCGTGCCGTGCCCGGTCACTGGCCGGGGACCGAGATCATCCCCGGCCCATTGCCCGACAAGACCCAGATCGGCTGGGAGATCCGGCCCGAGGGGCTGCATGAATTCATCATGCGCGCCCATCAGGCGACCGGCGGGCAGGTGCCGCTTTATGTCACCGAAAGCGGCATGGCATGGGATGACCGCCTGAGCGATGGCCGTGTCGACGACATAAAGCGGCAGAATTATATCCGCGACCATCTGGCGGCGGCACGCCGCGCCATCGCGGACGGCGCCGATCTGCGCGGCTTTTTCCAGTGGTCGCTTCTGGACAATTACGAATGGTCGCTGGGCTATGGTCCGCGTTTCGGCATCGTGCATGTCGATTATGCCACCCAGACCCGCACGCCCAAAGGGTCTTATCTGATGCTGCGCGAGGCGCTCAGCCGTTGAGTTCGCCCGCGACACGGGCCAGCAGCCCGACCGAGGGCGCGATCAGCGCATCGGGATAGTCGTAATCCTGCGCATGCAGCGGCGGATGATCCGCGCCCGCGCCCATCAGGATCATCGCCGTGCGGCCGCCGGCACCAAAGCGGCCGAAATCCTCGGATGCGCGCATCGGCAGATGCTCTGCGCTCAGCGAGATGCCTGCGGCTGCGGCCGCGCGGGCAAGGATGGCCGTGGCCTGCGGGTCATTGACCGAGGCCGCGAAATGCTCGTGCCAGCTGATCGTGATGTCCAGATCATGGGCCTGCGCGGCCTGACGGGCGATGCCGGTTGCCTGCGCGCGCAAAGCGGCCAGCCCGTCATCATCATGGGCACGCAGGACGGCCCGGATCTCGGCCTCGCCCGGTGTGATGCCAAAGGCGGGCACGCCCATGCGCAGATGCGTCACCGTGGCCAGCCGAAAGCCTGGCCCGGCCGCACCCGCGCCGCGCGACAATGCCGCCAGCGCCGGGGTGATCGCGGCGATGGCCGGCGCCGGGGTGCGGGCCTTTTCCGGCTCGGATGCATGCGAAGTCGCACCGCTCAGCAGCAGTTGCATCCCGACCGAGGCGCAGGCGATCACCCCCGCGCCCAGCAATGCCCGCCCCAGCGGCAGGCCGGGAAAGTTATGGATGGCAAAGCCATAGTCAAAACCCGGCAGGGCCGCATCGCTGATCATGGCAGCTGCGCCGGCACCGGTTTCCTCGGCGGGCTGAAACAGCACCATGACCGCGCCGCGCGCCGGACGGCGGCGCGCCAGCAGCCGCGCCAGCCCGATCAGCCCGGCCATATGGCCATCATGGCCGCACAGATGCGCGACCCCCTCATGGATCGAGCGGTGGTCCCGCCCCGGTGCCTCGGGGATCGGCAGGGCGTCCAGCTCTGCCCGGAACATGGTCACGGGACCGGGGGCGGGGCCGCGAAACATCGCCACAACACCCGCCCCGCCGATCCCGGTGATGATCTGATCGGCGCCGAGATCGCGCAGGATCGCGGCAATGCCCGCCGCGGTTGCCGTCTCCTGCCCTGACAGTTCGGGCCGGCGGTGCAGGCTGCGGCGCAAATCGGTCAGTTCGGCGATATCGGAATTGGTCAGCATGATCTTTGTGGCATGACATGGCGCGCCGCAGACGGCAAGATAGGGGCATGAATGAGCTGACAGACCTGGCCTTTGCCCGAATCGATGACATCAACGCCGCCGATCCCGGCCGCGATGGCGACCAGCCCGCCGCCCTGATCTATGGCCGGCGCATGACGGCCCAGCAGGCCGCGCTTTATCCCGATGCGGGGGCGGTGCTGCGCATCGCCTGCCGGGGCCAGCATATCGAACGCTGGCTGTTGCCGCGCGGCGACTATCCCGAGGGTCGTGCCGGATATCTGGCATGGCGCGGCGAACAGGGCCGCCGCCATGGCGCGCGCATCGCCGCGATCATGCGCGATCTGGGATTCGCGCAGGCACAGGCCGATCACGCCGCCGCCATTCTGCGCAAAGAGGGGATCAAGCGCGACCCCGACGCGCAAGCGCTGGAGGACGTCGCCTGTTTCACCTTCATGCGTCATTACATGGCACCTTTTTCTGAAACCCGGACTCCGGCCGAGATGGCGCGTATCGTCGATCGCACCGCACGCAAGATGTCGGCATTCGCGCGTGCCCGTGCGATTACCGAATTCGCGCTGCCCGAAGATATCGCGGTCCATTTCCGCGATGAACCGGCCGCCACCCCCGCGCGTTGAGCGTGAAATCACGAAGGCACAGATATGGACGACCCTTACAAGGCGCTTGGCCTGACGAAATCCGCCACACAGGACCAGATCAAGAAAGCCTATCGCAAGATCGCCAAGACCGATCACCCTGACCTTAACCCCGATCCGGCCGCGGCCGAGCGGTTCAAGGCAGCCGCGGCGGCCTATGATCTGCTCAAGGACGCCGATCAGCGCGCCCGCTTTGATGCCGGAGAGATCGACGCGCAGGGGCAGGAACGCCCGCAGCAGCGCTATTATCGCGATTTTGCCGAACGGGGCGACAACCCTTACCGCGCCCAGCCTGGTGCGGGGGGCGGTTACGGCGATTTCTCGGATGTGTTCGAGGATCTTTTCGGCGCGCGTGCCGGCGGCAGCGGCGGCTTTGGCCGGGGTGCGGGCGGCGGTGCGGGTGGCGGCGGCGCGGGGCGGCAGGGGTTCGATATGCGCGGGCAGGATCAGCGCTTTGATCTTCAGGTCGATTTCATGACCGCCGCACGCGGCGGCACGACCCGCATCACGCTGCCTGACGGCAATACGCTGGATGTGAAAATCCCCGAAGGCGCCACTGATGGCCAGGTCATCCGCCTGCGTGGCAAGGGCGGCGAGGGTTACGGCAATGGCGGGCGCGGCGATGCCTATCTGACGCTGCATATCGCCGATGACCCTGACTGGCGCCGCGACGGCGATGACGTGACGATCAGCCTGCCGGTCTCGATCGACGAGGCGGTTCTGGGCGCGCGGGTCGAGGTGCCGACCCTGACCGGCGCGGTGGCCATGACCCTGCCGCGCGGCACGACCACGGGCCAGAGGCTGCGGCTGAAAGGCAAGGGGATCAGAAAGGGCGACCAGTATGTCGAGATCCGCATCGTGATGCCTGAGCGCATCGACGACGATCTCGCCGCCTTTATGGAAACATGGCGCAAGGATCACGCCTATGATCCGCGCGCCGCGAAAGGGGCCTGAGATGACCCGCTATACCGCCGAGGAACTGATTGCGACGATCGAAGAGCTGACGGCCCCGCGGCTGAGCCATTACATCGAGATACAGGTGATCCGCCCGGTCCTGTCCGAGGCCGGCGAAACCTATCGCGAGATTGACCGCGCCCGCCTGCGCCTGCTGTGCAGCCTCAGCGATGATTACGGGCTGGACGGGGATGCGCTGTCGCTGATGATGTCGCTGCTGGACGAAATGCACGGGCTGCGCGGCGAGATGCGCGCCGTGATGGCCGCGCTGGCAGAGGAACCCGACGAGGCGCGCGCCCGCATCACGACCCGCATCCGCCGCGTTCGCGCGCAATAAGGGGGCAGCCTCGGGCGCCGCCGGGGGCATCCGGCCTGTCTGCGCGGCGTAACTGGCCTCATGGGCGCGCAATAGGGGATAGCGCGCGGGCCGCCGTCCCCCTGCACAGTCAGGGCGATCGGTCCGAAGGCCGGGTCGCCGGGATTTATCCGCCGCGTCTGCGCAAGATGACGGGCGGGCCGGCGTCCCCTGCACGGTCAGGATGATCGGTCTGAAAGCGGGATCGCCGGGATCTATCCGCCGCGTCCGCGCAAGATGACGGGCGGGCCGGCGTCCCCTGCACAGTCAGGATGATCGGTCTGAAAGCGGGATCGCCGGGATTTATCCGCTGCGTCTGCGCGAGATAACGCGCGGGCCGCCGTCTCGCTGCGCAGTCAGGGTGATCAGTCCGCGCACCGGGTCGGTGGGGTTTATCCGCCACGCCCGCGCAAGATGACGCGCGGGCCGCCGCAGGTCAGCGCGCCTGGCTGTCCGGGCGCACCGGGCGCACCGGGAACTGTTGCGTGCCCTGCCGGCGGCCCTGTTGCTTTACCGGTGCGTCACGGGCGCGGTTCAGCGGCCGTCAGGCCGGGCAGCCCCGCCAACCGGGCCGGGCCGCAGGGCAGGGCTGGGTCACTGGTTCTGTTTCAACAGGCGCTGCTTTTGCCGGTTCCAGTCGCGCTTGGCGCTTGTCTCGCGCTTGTCGGCCAGCTTTTTGCCCTTGGCGATGCCGATCTTGATCTTCACGATGCCGCGGTGGTTGAAATACATCACCAGCGGCACCAGCGTCATGCCCTCGCGCCCGATCGCGGCCCAGAGCCGCGCCATTTCCTTGCGCGAGACCAGCAGCTTGCGGCGGCGACGTTCTTCATGGCCGAATACGCCGGCTTGTTTGTAGGGCGCGATATAGGAATTGATCAGCCACAGCTCGCTGCCTTCGACGCTGGCATAGCTTTCGGCGATATTCGACTGGCCGGTGCGCAGGGATTTCACCTCTGATCCGGTCAGCACGACACCGCATTCGAGATCGCTTTCGATGGCGTAATCGAAGCGCGCGCGACGGTTCTCGGCGATGATCTTGTAATTCGGGTCGGTTTTCTGCTGGGCCATGATGGGCGACAGATAGGGTCGCCGGGGCACGAAGTAAAGGCGCCGGCTTGTCCCGGCGCGGGGGCTGGGGCAGTCTGGGCCGGATGGCAGCAAAAACAGGGCGGGACATGGCGCAGGGTGGAAAGATACTGGTCGATGCGCTTGTCGCCAACGGGGTCGGCATGGTCTTTTCCGTGCCCGGCGAAAGCTATCTTGCCGTGCTTGACGGGCTTTATGACACCTCCATCCGCAATATCGTCTGCCGTCATGAGGGCGCCTGCACGATGATGGCCGAGGCGGCGGGAAAGCTGACCGGCCGGCCGGGGATTGCCATGGTGACGCGCGGTCCGGGGGCAAGCAATGCCAGTGCCGGGGTCCATGTCGCGCGGCAGGATTCGACGCCGATGATCCTGCTGATCGGCCAGATCGCCCGGTCCGACCGTGACCGCGAGGCGTTTCAGGAGGTCGATTACCGCGCCATGTTCGGCCCGCTGGCCAAATGGGTGGCCGAGATCGACGCGACCGACCGCATTCCCGAATATATGGCCCGCGCCTTTCATGTGGCGATGTCGGGCCGGCCCGGCCCGGTGGTGTTGTCGCTGCCCGAGGATGTGCTGAACGCTGCCTGTGATGTGCCTGGTCTGGCCCCCGCGCGCCCGGTGATCAACGCCCCCGGCGAGGCGGCGGTCGAGGCGGTCCGTGACGCGCTTGGCCGCGCCGCGCGCCCGCTGCTGGTGGCCGGCGGCGGGCAATGGTCGGCGCAGGCGGCGGCGGATCTGGCGCGCTTTGCGGCGGCCTGGGATCTGCCGGTCGCGGTCGCCTCGCGCCGGCAGGACCGCATGGATAACCGCCTGCCGCATTATGTCGGCGATCTCAGCGCGGGGATGAGCCCGGCGCTGAAACAGGCGGTCAGGGATGCGGATCTGATCATCTCGCTGGGGTCGCGGCTGGGGGATGTGGCAACGGATGGCTATACGCTGATCGCGCCGGCCCGGCCGGACAAGCGGATCGTCATGATCCATCCCGACGGTGATCTTATGGGAACCGTCTGGCGCCCCGACCCGGCCATCGCCGCAGACCCGCGCGCCATGATCGCGGCGCTTGCCGCCTGGCCTGCCACGCAGCGTTTCGGCGAATGGACCCGGACCCTGCGCGCGGGTTACGAGGACTGGCAGCGCCCCCGGCCGACCCCCGGCGCGGTCCGGCTGGAAGAGATCATTCTCTGGCTCAGCGAGAACATGCCCGAGGATGCGGTCATGACCAATGGCGCGGGCAATTATGCGGTCTTTCTGCATCGTTATTTCCGCTTCAAGGCGCCGTTTACGCAGCTTGCGCCGACCTCGGGCAGTATGGGGTATGGCCTGCCTGCCGCGATCTCGGCCAAGCTTCATCACCCCGGGCGCGAGGTGGTCTGTCTGGCCGGGGACGGCTGTATCCAGATGACCATCAACGAGCTGTCGACCGCCGCCCAGCACGGCGTCGCGGTGATCGTCATCATTGCCGATAATGGCCAATACGGCACCATCCGCATGCATCAGGAGAAACATTACCCCGGCCGTGTTTCCGGCACGGCGCTGGCAAATCCCGATTACGCGGCGCTGGCGCGGGCCTATGGCGGATATGGCGAGACCGTGACCGAAGGGGGCGCATTCGCGGCGGCATTTCAGCGGGCGCGGGACAGCGGTCGCTTTGCGGTGATCACGCTGCAACTCGACCCCGAGGCGCTGACCAGTTCCGCGACCCTTTCCGAGATCCGCGCCGCCGCCACGGCTGGCTGAGCCATGGTGCGGGTATGGGCCGCAGGCGCGCGCGCCGGGTTCCGGGCGGCGCTGTTCCAGCGGGTCGATGCCTATGGGCCGCATGTGTGACGGCGCCGGGCAGGGCAGGGCCGCCGGTCTGTCAGCCGGGCACATGCCTGCTGTGATGACCGGTGATCGAGGCCGTCCGGCCCGGCCGGCCTTTGCGCGCCACGCCAGACGGCGGATGCGCGTATAATCGTTGCCCCGCGCCGGGCGGGGCGCTATCACATGCGGCGTCAGGATGGACGGGGGACAGATGAACGGGGCGGCGGAATTTCTGGTATCGACCGACTGGCTGGCGGCACATCTGGGCGAGGCTGACCTGCGGGTGCTGGATGCAAGCTGGCACATGGCGGCGACCGGGCGCGATGCGCGTGCCGAATTTGACGCCGGCCATATCCCCGGCGCGCGGTTTTTCGATATAGATGCGGTTTCGGCCCCTGACAGCGATCTGCCCCATATGGCGCCGCCACCGGGCATCTTTGCGCGTGCCCTTGGTGATCTGGGCATCGGTCCGGGTCATTTTGTGGTGATCTATGACGATGCCGCGACACGCAGCGCGGCGCGGGCGTGGTGGACCTTTGATCTGATGGGCTGGGACCGCGTGGCGGTGCTGGACGGCGGGCTGGCCAAATGGCGTGCCGAGGGCCGCGCGATCAGCACCGCGCCGGTGATCGCGGTCCCCTGCGACCCGCCCGCACTTGCCCCCCGCCCCGGGCGGCTGCGCGATGCGGCCGAGGTCGCCGCGATCTCTGCGGCGGGCGGGGCACAGATCCTTGATGCCCGCAGCGCCCCGCGTTTCCGTGGCGAGGCGCCCGAGCCGCGCCCCGGCCTGCGTGCCGGTCATATCCCCGGCGCGCTGAACCTGCCCTTTGACCGGCTTTATAACCCCGACGGCACGATGAAGGGCGCGGATGCCCTGCGCGCCGAATTCGCGGCGGCGGGCCTTGATCTGACCCGCCCCGTCGTGACCACCTGCGGCTCGGGGATCACGGCGGCCTCGCTGTCGCTGGCGCTGGCGGTGCTGGGACATGACAATCACGCGCTTTATGACGGTTCCTGGACCGAATGGGGCGCCAACCCCGATCTGAAGATCGCAACCGGAGAAGCATGATGCTGGGCAATCTCAAGCCACAAGCCCCCGACAAGATTCTTGCCCTGATGGGCGAGTTCAGGGCCGATACCCGTCAGGGCAAGATCGACCTTGGCGTGGGCGTGTATAAGGACCCCAATGGCCTGACCCCGGTGATGCGCGCCGTCAAGGCCGCCGAGCGTCAGATCTGGGAGACGCAGGACAGCAAGTCCTATACCGCGCTGGCGGGCGAGGCGGATTACCGTGATGCCATGGCGGGTCTGGTTCTGGGCGGTGATGTCCCGGCCGACCGGCTGGCGAGCGTTGCCACCGTGGGCGGCACCGGCGCGATCCGTCAGGCGCTGGAGCTGATCCGCATGGCCAACCCCGACGCGGTCGTCCATGTCTCGGACCCGACCTGGCCCAACCATATCTCGATCCTGAACTTTATGGGGCAAGCCTTTGTCGAATACCCATATTTCGACAGTGAAAGCCGGGGCGTGGCCTTTGATGCCATGCTGGCCGGGATCGGCCGGGCCAGGCGCGGCGATGTCGTGCTGCTGCATGGCTGCTGTCATAACCCGACCGGGGCCAATCCGGATGCCGATCAATGGCAGGCCATCGCCGAAAGCCTTGAGCGGACGGGGGCCATACCGCTGATTGATCTGGCCTATCAGGGCTTTGGCGACGGGCTGGACGAGGATGCGGCGGCGACGCGGATGCTGGCCGCGCGCCTGCCCGAGGTGCTGATCGCCGCCTCATGCAGCAAGAATTTCGGCATTTACCGCGAGCGCACCGGCATTCTGATGGCCCTGACCGAGGGCGGTGCCGCGACGGCGCTGACCCAGGGCGCGATGGCCTATCTGAACCGGCAGAACTATTCCTTTCCGCCCGATCACGGCGCGCGCATCGTCTCGACCATTCTGACCGATGCCGCGCTCAGCGCCGACTGGAAGGCCGAACTTGAAGAGGTGCGCCAGACCATGCTGGCGCTGCGCGAGCAACTCGCGGGCGAGCTGCGCACGCTGACCGGCAGTGACCGGTTTGACTTTATCGCGCGCCATCGCGGCATGTTCTCGCGCCTTGGTGCGACCCCGGAACAGGTCGCGCGGATCAAGGAAGAGGCGGCGATCTATATGGTTGGTGACTCGCGGCTGAATATCGCCGGGCTGAATCGCGACAGCGTGCCGATCCTTGCCCGCGCCATCGTCGAGGCCGGGATCTGACAGGCGGGGCCGGCGGCCATCCCCACGGGGATCGGCCGCAGCACCGCGCCCGTTGTCTCGCGGATCTGCTCTGCCCGGCGCGGATCCGGCTGTGTCCGGGGCGCAGGCAATATCTGTCTGCCCGGATGTGATCCGCGCGTCAGGCAGCCGTGACCATCCGTGCCTGCCGGCGGATATTTCGCCGGGCGGTGAATGCCGGGCGGGCGGTCGTTCCCCGGCTGGCGGCGCTGCGGCGTGGCCAGGTTGCCGACCCCATAGCTTGCGCACTTGCAGCGCGTTTCATCCGGCAAAGAGACCGCGCGGGATGCGCCGGGTGTGGGGCATGTCCGCTCCGCGCGCGGGCGCGTGGATCGAGGCGGCAGCGGCCCATGGTTGGGGGCCATGTCCACCCCGCGCGCGCGGGCGCGTGGGCAGGCCACCGGATACCAACGCAGGAAGCAGAGTCCGCCCCGCGCGCGGGCGTGTGATATTGAGGCGCTGTGCGTGATCGACATCAGCGGTGCGTCCACCCCGCGCGCGGGCGTGTGCTGACGGGATCGTCGATCATCTGTTGATCGTCTTCCGTCCACCCCGCGCGCGGGCGTGTGCTGTCCGCGCCCTGTGATCCAGCCGAAAATACCGTGTCCGCCCCGCGCGCGCGTGTGATATGGCAAGGGGTCGCGGCCGGCCGCCCCGGCGATATCATGCGCCATGCCAATATGGCCGGCCCCGGCCCTCATGCGGGTGCCGTCATGGTCATGGGGCCGTCCGGCCGGCCCGCATGCGGGAAACCTGCCGGCAGGCGCATCACCGAAGGGCAGCGCAAGGTGGTGCATGAGGCCGGTTTTTCCCGCGGCAAACCGGGTTTACGGGTTGATCGCCTGAACCTCGGGTGGGGGCGGGCGGATCATCGGTGCGGCCTCGATCACCATGGGGACCAGCCCTTCGCCGCCTGCGTCGATCAGCGCGAGCAGCTGACGGCGCATCCTCGGCTCCCAATAGTCGTTGATATGGGCCGCAAGCCCCGTGGCGCGCCCTTCCGGCGGGCGGCTTTCCATAAAGCGGGCGATCTGGTTCGCCATGCGGGCGATTTTCGGGGGGGCGGATGTGATCATCGCCGGTCTCCTGCGCGGCGGATCGTCATTCGGCCGCCGGCAGGATGCGGCGCGCGCGGGCGGCCTGCTCGGCATAGTCGCGCTGCCAGTCGGTCGGTCCGTTGGACGGGGTGACCTGCACCGCCGTCACCTTGTATTCCGGGCAGTTGGTTGCCCAGTCGGAGTGATCGGTGGTGATGACATTGGCCTGCGTTTCGGGGTGATGAAAGGTCGTGTAGACGACACCGGGCGATACGCGGTCGGTGATTTCTGCCCGCAGGGTCGTCTCGCCGGCGCGGCTGGCCAGCCGCACCATGTCGCCGGCCCGGATGCCGCGGTTTTCCGCATCATGGGGATGGATCTCCAGCAGATCCTCGTCATGCCATGTGCTGTTGGGCGTCCGCCGGGTCTGGGCGCCGACATTATATTGCGACAGGATGCGCCCGGTCGTCAGCAGCAGCGGATAGCGCGGGCCGGTGCGCTCGTCGGTGGGGACATATTCGGTGCGGATGAACCGGCCGCGGCCGCGGACGAAACCGTCGATATGCATCATCGGCGTGCCTTCGGGGGCATCGGCGTTGCACGGCCATTGCACCGAACCCAGCCGGTCCAGCAGGTCATAGCTGACGCCGGCAAAGCTGGGCGTGGTGGCGGCGATCTCGTCCATGATCTGCGCGGGATGGGTATAGCACCATTCCGCGCCCATGGCGTTGGCGAACATCTGCGTCACCTGCCAGTCGGCATAGCCCTGACGCGGCGCCATGACACGACGCACCGGGTTGATACGGCGCTCGGCATTGGTGAATGTGCCATCCTTTTCCAGAAATGACGATCCCGGAAAGAACACATGGGCGTAATTCGCCGTCTCGTTCAGAAACAGGTCATGGACGATGACACAATCCATCGCCGCAAGGGCCGCCGCGACATGGGTTGTGTCGGGGTCCGATTGCAAGATGTCCTCGCCCTGACAATACAGCCCGCGAAAGCTGCCCTCGATGGCGGCATCGAGCATATTGGGGATGCGCAGTCCCGGCTCGGGGTCGATCTTCACGCCCCACAGGTTTTCATAGATCGCCCGCACATCCGGGTCTTTGACATGACGATAGCCGGGCAGCTCATGCGGGAATGATCCCATATCGCAGGAACCCTGAACATTGTTCTGCCCGCGCAGGGGGTTCACCCCGCATCCCGGCCGCCCGATATTGCCGGTCAGCATGGCAAGATTGGCAATCCCGATCACCGTGGTCGAACCCTGGGAATGTTCGGTCACGCCCAGCCCGTAATAGATCGCGCCATTCCCGCCTGTGGCGTAAAGACGTGCGGCCGCGCGCAGCTCGGCCGCAGGCACCCCGGTCAGCGCCTCGACCGCCTCGGGGCTGTGGCGGGGGTCGCGGATGAATTCGGCGTAATCGGCGAATTCCTCGGCGTCGCAGCGGGTGCGGATGAAATCGGCGTCGAACAGGTTTTCGGTCACGATGACATGGGCCATTGCGGTCACCACCGCGACATTCGTGCCCGGGGTCAGCGCCAGATGATGCGCGGCGCGGAAATGCGGGCCTTCGTACATCTCGGTCCGGCGCGGGTCGATCAGGATCAGCCTGGCGCCTGCGCGCAGGCGTTTCTTCAGCCGCGCGGCAAAGACCGGATGGGCGGCATGCGGGTTGGCGCCGATGACAAGCGCGACATCGCAGGCCTCGACCGAATCGAAATCCTGCGTCCCGGCCGAGGTGCCAAAGGTCTGTCCCAGCCCATAGCCGGTGGGCGAATGGCAGACGCGCGCACAGGTGTCGGTATTGTTGTTGCCAAATACCGCGCGGGTCAGCTTCTGGACCAGATATGTTTCCTCATTCGTGCAGCGCGACGAGGTGATGACGCCGACCGACTGGCGCCCGTGTTCGGCCTGAATGGCCCGCATCCGGCTGGCGGCGAACTCCATGGCCTCGGTCCATGAAACCTCGCGCCACGGATCGGTGATCCTCTCGCGGATCATGGGCTTGAGGATGCGGTCGGGGTGGCTGGCATAGCCCCAGGCAAAGCGGCCCTTGACGCAGCTGTGGCCCCGGTTGGCCTTGGCGTCCTTGTGCGGGACCATGCGCACCAGCTGATCGCCGCGCATCTCGGCGCGGAACTGGCAGCCGACGCCGCAATAGGCGCAGGTCGTGACGATGGCATGTTCGGGCGTGCCGATCGCGATCACCGATTTCTCGATCAGGGTCGCCGTCGGGCAGGCCTGCACACAGGCCCCGCAGGAGACGCAATCCGAGGTCAGAAAGCTGTCGGCAGCCCCCCCCGCATGCACGCGCGAGTCCCAGCCGCGCCCCGAGATGGTCAGCGCGAATGTCCCCTGCACCTCTTCGCAGGCGCGCACGCAGCGGTTGCAGACGATGCATTTCGACGGATCATAGCTGAAATAGGGGTTGCTGTCGTCATGCGCCCGCCAGTCAGGGTTGGCCAATTCGCCGCTGCGCTGGCGGAAATGGGTTGCCTGTGCGTCATAGCGCATATCACGCAGGCCGACCGCCCCGGCCATGTCCTGCAATTCACAATCACCATTGGCCGCGCAGGTCAGGCAGTCCAGCGGATGGTCGCTGATATACAGCTCCATCACCCCGCGGCGCAGATCTGCCAGCCGCCCGGTCTGGGTGCGCACGACCATCCCCGGCGTGACCGGGGTCGTGCATGAGGCCGGCGTGCCGGCGCGGCCCTCGATCTCGACCAGACACAGCCGGCAGGAGCCAAACGCCTCGAGGTTGTCGCTGGCGCAAAGCCTGGGGACGCTGATCCCGGCCTCGGCCGCCGCGCGCATGACCGATGTCCCTTCGGGGACGGTCACGGCAAAGCCGTCGATCTCCAGCGTGATCATGATATCCGAGCGGCTGGCCGGTGTGCCCATGTCGCGCGTGCCGGGGATGATGAAATCCTTCATTCGGCGGTCTCCTGTGGCGCGGTATAACGGCCGAGCCGTTGGGCCAGCGTGCCGCTATGCAGCTCGAACAGATGATTATCGTCGTCATGGAAATAGATTGACCGGCCCTCGCCCTCGACCCGCGGGCGCGGCGGGCGGATCTCCAGCCCTAGGTCAAGGATGCGCTGATGCAGCACATCATAATCGGCGTCGTCGATCTGAAAGGCGATGTGGTTATAGCTGCGTTCCGGCAGGGGCGCGCCCTGCATCACCGCAATCCACAGCCCGCCCGCGACAAAGAACCGTTCCCGCGACAGCGAAAAGGTATTCTCGCCGCTGTCATAGACCTGCTGCGCGCCCAGAACAGAGGTCAGGATCGCGGTCATCCGATCGAGATCGCGGCAGATAAAGGTCATATGCGACAGGCCGGTTATCATTCTGCGGCCTCTTGCCGGGGGGCGAAATCCTCGGGGAAGTGGTCAAGCGCGGACAGCACCGGATAGGGCGTAAAGCCGCCAAGCGCGCAGAGGCTGCCCGATTTCATGACCTCGCACAGATCACGCAGCAGGGTCTCGGCACCCGGATCACCGGCGCCGATGCGGTCGATGGTTTCGACACCGCGCACCGCGCCGATCCGGCAGGGGGTGCATTTGCCACAGCTTTCAATGGCGCAGAACTCCATCGCAAAGCGCGCCATGTCGCGCATGTTCAGCCGGTCATCGGCAAGGGTCAGACCGGCATGCCCGATCAGCCCGCCGGCACGTGCGAAATCCTCATAGGTAAAGGGCGTGTCGAACAGCGCGGGCGGAAACCACGCCCCCAGCGGCCCGCCGACCTGCACCGCGCGCAGCGGCCTGCCCGAGGCGGTGCCGCCGCCGATATCGTTCACGATCTCGCCCAGCGTCAGCCCGAAGGCGGTTTCGAACAGCCCGCCATATTTCACATTGCCCGCCAGTTGCAGCGCCATCGTGCCATGCGAGCGGCCCATGCCGAAGTTGCGGTAAAAATCCGCCCCGCGATCCATGATGACCGGCACCGAGGCCAGCGAGATGACGTTATTGACCACCGTAGGCCGGCCCATGAATCCGGCAAGCGCCGGCAGGGGCGGCTTGGCGCGCACCACGCCGCGCTTGCCCTCAAGACTGTTGAGAAGGCTGGTCTCCTCGCCGCAGACATAGGCGCCGGCGCCGGTGCGGATCTCCATGTCAAAGGCGCGGGCGGAACCGAGGATGTTGTCCCCCAGTATCCCGGCGGCGCGGGCGATCGCGATGGCGCTCTCCATCCGGGCGATGGCGTCGGGATATTCAGAGCGGGTATAGACATAGCCCCGGCTCGCGCCGACGGCGATGCCGGCAATCGCCATGCCTTCGATCAGGGTAAAGGGATCGCCCTCCATCAGCATACGGTCGGCAAATGTCGCGCTGTCGCCCTCATCGGCATTGCAGATGATATATTTCTGCGGTCCGGGCGCGTCATGGACGGTCTGCCATTTGATCCCGGTCGGAAAGCCCGCGCCGCCGCGCCCGCGCAGGCCCGAGGCGGTGATCTCGGCGATGATCTCTGCGGGGGTCATGGTCACGGCGCGGCGCAGCCCGCGCAGCCCGTGGTGCAGTTCGTATTCATCCACAGAAAGCGGATCGGTCACGCCGACGCGGGCAAAGGTCAGGCGCGTCTGGCGCCGCATCCATGACAGTTCTTCGGTCAGGCCAAGCGCCTTTGGGTGGGTCTTGGGGTCATCAAACAGCGCCGGCACGTCCTGCGGCGTCATCGGGCCAAAACCCGAACGGCCAAGGTCGGTCGCGATCTCGACCAGCGGTTCCAGCCAGATCATCCCGCGAGAGCCATTGCGCGTGATCTCGACCCCGATCCCGCGCCGCGCGGCCTCGTCGCGGATCGCATCGGCGATCTGATCGGCGCCGAGGGCACGGGCCGCTGCATCGGCAGGCACGTAGATCCGCATCAGACCAGCCCCGCGATCAGCTGGTCCAACCCTTCGCCATCCAGCCGTGCGACCGGGCGGCCGTCGATCATCGCCGCCGGTCCGCAGGCGCACAGGCCCAGACAAAAGGCCGGCTCCAGCGTGATGCGCCCGTCGGGCGTGGTCTGATGCCAGTCCAGTCCGAGGGACGCGCGGGCGTGTCCGGCCAGTGCCGCGCCGCCGACGGCCTGACATGCCTCGGCCCGGCAGATACGCAGGATATGGCGCCCCGCCGGGCTGTCGCGGAAATCATGATAAAAGCTGACGACGCCGTAAACCTCGGCCTCGGACAGGTTCAGCGCCCCCGCGATCTGGCCCAGCAGATCCGCCGGCACATAGCCAAAAGCCGCCTGCACGTCATGCAAGATCGGCAGCAAGGCGCCCTCGCGCGTCTGGTGGCGCGCCAGAATCTGCGCGACGGCGGCGTCGCGTTCGGACATCAGGGCCGGCTGTGCGGACATGGCTACTCCCTTTGCCGGCAGCATAGCGCAGCCGCAGGGCAGGGTTCAAATAGCGCTTTCCGTCGGGTGATTGGCGCTGTCTATCAATGGCCAGCCACGCAGAAATTCGCTCAGCGCCGGGCTGCGCCGGCCCTCGGCGGGGACGATCAGCGCGACCTCGGGTGCGCTGAAGGCGTCGTCCTCGGGCAGGGGCAGGCAGGCCAGACCGGGCGTGCGGGCAAAAAACTGCGCCGCGCGGCGCGGCAGGACCGCGGCAAGTGCCGGACCACTCTGGACCTGGGCGACAAGGCCAAGGATGCTGGCCGCCTCGATCACCGGCACGATATCAAGGCCGCGCAATGCAAGGCGCTGATCGAGGATACGGCGGTTCTGCATGTCGCCGGTCATCAGACACAGCCGCAGCCCGGGCAGATCATCCCAGCCGACACGGTCGGGCGCACCGGCCGCCGGCATCAGCACGGCCCAGCTTTCACGATAGAGCGGCAGGGCCTCGAACCCCGGACCGGGCAGGCGCCCGGTATCGTCGGCGGCATAGCTGATGCCGGCGTCGATGCGGAAATCGGCCATTGCCTCGGCGATGGCGAGGCTGGTCATGGGGCGGATGTTCAGCCCCATGCGCGGGCAGCGTGTCATGAAGGGCCGCGTCAGCAGGCCAAGGGCCGTCAGCGCACTGGGGATCACCCCAAGGCGCAGAACGCCCTCGGGTTCACGCTGCGCCTGCTGGATCGTGCTGCGGATCGCGCGGGCCTCGGCGACGATCAGCCGCGCGCTGTCCAAAAGGCGCGCGCCCTCGGGTGTCAGCCCCTGAAACCGCGATCCGCGCCGCACCAGCGGCACGCCGTAATAATCCTCAAGCGCGCGGATCGCCGATGACAGGCTGGGCTGGGTGACGCCGCACAACTCCGCCGCACGGCCGAAATGGCGCTCGCGGGCGAGGGCGATGAACATCTCAAGCTTGTCGATCACCCGGCCGCCTCCCCCCGCGATGGTCTGGACCCGCCGGCCTTTGCGATGCGGCGGGCAATACCAAGGATAGCGGTTGCGGGGGCCGTGACCAGCCCCCGCCTGTGCGCGACGGGCAGAGAGGGACAGATCGACACGGACGCTCTTACAGGGGCCGGCCCCGCCTGTGCGGGGCGGGCGATCATCGGTCTGGCTGTGCAGAAAGCGTCCCTAGCCAGCCCCGCCCGTGTGGGGCGGGCGGAGAGAGACAGATCGGGACGGACGCTCTTACAGGGGCCAGCCCCGCCTGTGTGGGACGGGCGGTTGAGAGCATGCGCGCCCGCCCATGTGCAGCACCACCGGGTGCCGCGACTGCATAAGCGGCCGACATCCCTGCGCGCCTGCCCCCTCGCGCGCGCAGGGATGCGGGAATGGGACGGTGGGGAAACGGTTGATATTGCGGTGCAGGATCGGACTTGCGGCCGTTTCGCCGCGTGCGCGGGGAAACGACCGGCTGGATCGAGGGCGAGAAAAACCTCAGCCCGTTTTCCTTCGCGCGCACGCGGGCGGCCGGTTTGTGCGACGGCTGGAGCGTCGAGGCAAACACGGTTTTCCCTCGCACGCGCACACGGGCGACCGGAGTTTCCGGTCGCCATCGTGACCGAGAATGCCGAGTTTCCCCCCCCCCCCCCGCGCGCGGGGATGCGGGCGGCGGGGCGGTGGGGTTGGCGCGGATGGCGCCCCCCCGGCGCGCGCCCTTGCGCGGCGGCGCCCCGGCGTGCGCGCGCCCGCCCATGCGCCCGCCGGATTGCCGCCCGTTCAGAACTTCCGCGTCAGCGACACCTTGAAGTTACGCCCCGGCGCCGGGCCGGTGACCCATGTTGCTGGTGTATATTCGCGGTTGGTGACGTTATCGACGCCCAGATGCAGGGTCAGCCCCTCGGCCATGCCATGCGCGGGGGACCATTCGGCAAAGATATCATGCACACCATAGCCGCCGCGACGGGTTCCGTCCGGCTTGTCGCGGCCCTTGGCCAGCGTCGAGGTCAGGCCCAGCTTCCATTCCGGTGCCGCCTCCCAGACCGAGCGCAGCACGACGCGGTCATTGGGCAGCGTGTCGAGGGCCGTGCCCTCGCCATCCTCGCCCTCGACCACCGATACCGCCGCGCTGAGAAACAGCGGGCCGCCGCGCCAGCTGGCCTCCAGCTCGCCGCCGCGCAGATAGGCGCGATCAAGGTTTTCATAGGCCGGCATTGGCGCCACGCCGTTAGTGCGCACGATCATGTCGCTGATATGGTTGCGGAATAATGTCAACTTGGCCGCCGCCTCGTCGCCGCCTGTCAGCACGTCATTGCCCCGCCATGACAGGCCGATCTCGATATTCTTGCCCTTTTCGGTCTTCAGATCCGGCGAGGCCGCCCCGCCGCGAAAGCCGTCATACAACTCGTCGACGGTCGGCATGCGGTTGACGAATGCCAGCGAGCCGAAAACCGACCAGTTATCCGTCAGCCGGTAGATCGCGGCGATCTGCGGCTCGATCGATTCGGAACTTACCCTGTCGTCGGAATAGGTCACGCTGCCCGCCGGTGTCGTGCGCTGGCGTTCATAGCGCAGGCCGGTGTTCACCGTCAGCCGGCCGAGGTCGAGTTCGGAAAAGGCAAAGACCGCCGCGCCGCGTGTCTTGGCCTCGGGGTGGCTGGACGAGGGAACCGATGATGTCCGGTCCTGCCACAGAAGTTCCGCCCCCGTGGTCAGGAAATGGCCGTAACTGTCGCGGCCAAGATCGGCGACATTCTGTGCCTTGAGTTTCCATAACCCGTAATCACGCCGCCCGAGCAGGGATGTCATGATCGGCTCGTCGGGGTTGTCGCCCTGACGGATGTCCTTGATTGTGTTGGTATAAGACAGCGTCACGGTCAGATCCACACGCGGATCGGCGGGGTTATAGCCCCATGCCAGCCGCGCCGTCTGGTCGCGTGTCAGGATATCGCCGACCCCCCAGCCGGGAAAGCCGGGAAACAGCCCGACCTGTGCCCCTTCAAGCTGGTTGAAATCCTGATTGTCGCCGCGCGCCTCCAGATGCAGGTAACTGCCCTCGATATAATGATCGCCAAAGCTCTGACGCGCCTTGAGCAGCAGGTTCGGTGTCGTCGAGTTGGAGCGCACCAGCACATTGCCATCGGGATCGGTGGTATCGCCCAGATCCCGCAGCGCGAATGCCGCGACCCCCTCGAAACCGCGCGCATTGCGCCAGCCATAGGCGACGCTGCCAAAGGCGGTATCCGGGTTCGAGGCATAGCCCAGCCGCACCCGTCCGCCCTGTGTTGCGCCCTCGGGGATCAGGTCGCCGGCGCTGATCGTCTCCATCGCGATCACGCCCCCCAATGCGCCCGAACCATAAAGCGTGGATGAGCCCGGCCCGCGCAGCACCTCGACCCGCTTGAGGAAATCGGGTTCCACGAACAGCGATCCCTGACGATAGGATTCGTAATATTTCTCCTCCCCGTCGATCAGCTGCACGATCCCCGATTCAGACGCGGCCAGCCCGGCGCCAAAGCCGCGGATGTTGAACGCCTGCCCGAAAAAGCTGCCCGCGCCCACCCCGGCTACGCCCGGCACGGTATCCAGCACCTGCCCGATATGATCGGGGGCGATCTCGTTGATCGTGTCCTGATCCACGACCGTCACGGATTGCGGCACGTCCGAGGCGACCTTTTCGGTGCCGGCGCGCAGCACGATGGGATCAAGCAGGACTGTCGCCGCCTCTTGCGCGATGACGAGTGAGGGGAGCGAGGCCGTGCAGAGCAGGGCCGCGAAACAGCGGGATAGGGACATGGCGCTTCCTGATTTCAGCGTGAGTTGATCGCTGGCGCAGGCTGGCGGGACTTGCGCCTGATAGATTGGCATAGTAATTCTGTCAACAATACATCCAGCCTGTCGCCAGATGCCACCTCCTGCATAGATTGGGACAACCGGATGAATGATATGACCCCCGCCCGCCTGCGCGAATTGCGCCGCGATTCCACCCTGCGCCCGGCTGATCTGGCCGCATCTCTCGGCCTGCCCGAGGCGGCACTGGTCGCGGCCGGGCTGGGCCACGGCGTGACCCGGCTCGACCCGGCGCCGGGCCGGCTGGTCCCGGCGGTCGGGCGGCTGGGCGAGGTGATGGCCCTGACCCGCAACCGGTCCTGCGTGATCGAAAAGATCGGCACCTATCGCAATTTTCATGATGGCGATCACGCGGCCATGGTGCTGGATGCGGAAATCGACCTGCGCATTTTCCCGCGCCACTGGGTGCAGGCTTTTGCGGTGACGGACGAAAGCGGGCAGGACATCCGCCGCTCGGTTCAGGTCTTTGACGCAGCCGGCGATGCTGTTCACAAGGTTCATCTGCGCGACGGGTCGGATCTGGCGGCATGGGATGCGCTGATCGCTGAACTGGCGCTGCCCGATCAGGAATACAGTGCTGCCTTTGCACCGCGTGCCGCACCCGAAGGCGCGCGCATTGCGCCCGAACGCGCCGATACGCTGCGCGATGAATGGGGCAGGATGACCGACACGCATCAGTTCAATACGCTGGTGCGGCGGCTGAAGATGAACCGTCTGGGCGCCTATCGCATCGCCGGCGCGCCTTTCGCGCGTCCGCTGGATGTTGCGGCGGTGCCGGTGCTGCTGGACGAGGTAGCCCGGACCGGGGCGCAGGTGATGATGTTTGTCGGCAATATGGGTTGTATCGAGATCCATTCCGGCGGCTTTGGCAATCTGCGCCCGACGGGGCCATGGCTGAATGTGCTGGATGCACGCTTTAACCTGCACCTGCGCGGCGATCACGTGACCGAGGTCTGGGCGGTGGACAAGCCGACAAAGCGCGGCCCGGCGCTGTCGGTCGAGGCTTTTGATGAAAACGGCGATCTGATCTTTCAGTGTTTCGGGATGCGTGGCGAAAAGGGCGGCGATCCCGAGGCATGGGCGGAACTGGTTGCGGCGCTGCCTGCGGTGGCGGGCGCATGATCCGCGCGGCTGTCGTGATTGGTCTCATGGCTGGCCCGTCGCTGGCCGATCCCCATCCCGAGGCGCGCCGCATCGTGGCCATTGGCGGCTCGGTCACGGAATTTGTCTATGCGATGGGTCAGCAGGACCGGCTGGTGGCGCGTGACAGCACATCATCCTTTCCGCCCGAGGTGATGGCGCTGCCGGATGTCGGCTATATGCGCCAGCTTTCGCCCGAGGGTGTGCTGGCGATGAAGCCTGATCTGATCCTTGCCGAAGAAGGCGCCGGCCCGCCCGAGGCGGTGGCGCTGCTGAAATCGGCGGGAATCGCGTTTGAGGAAATCCCCTCGGGCGCCTCGGCCGAAGGGGTGCAGGGCAAGGCCCGCGCGGTGGCCGGGGTGCTGGGCGTGGCGCCGGATGCCCCGGTCATGCAGGCTCTGGCCGATGATCTGAAGGCTGCGGCCGATGCCGCAGGCAGGGTCAGCGATCCGCAAAGGGTTCTGTTCGCGCTGACCTTGCAGGGCGGGCGGGTGCTGGCCGCGGGCAGCGGCACCGAGGCGGATGCGATCATCCGGCTGGCCGGGGCCGAAAACGCCGTGACCGGGTTTCAGGGATACAAACCCCTGACCGACGAGGCCCTGATCGCGGCCGCGCCCGATGTGGTGCTGATGATGGACCGTGGCGACGGCGCCACCGATGCCGGGGCACAGGGGACCGAAATCCTGTCACTGCCTGCCATTAGCCAGACCCCGGCCGGCCGCAACGGGCGGCTGATCCGCATGAACGGCCTTTACCTGCTGGGTTTTGGTCCGCGCACCGGGCAGGCCGCGCTGGATCTGAACCGTGCGCTTTATGGGGACGGGTGATGGTGTCCGTGGCAGACATTCCCCGGATCGAGGGGCAGCGCACCCATCTCGGGCGCCGCGCGGTGATCGGGCTGGCGCTGCTGGCGGTGCTGGTATCGGTTGTCTCGCTGGGGCAGGGTGCGGCGGGTCTGGGCACGGGGCGCGCCATTTCGGCGCTG
Organism: Paracoccus sp. (in: a-proteobacteria); assembly: GCA_030538705.1. GTDB lineage: Bacteria > Pseudomonadota > Alphaproteobacteria > Rhodobacterales > Rhodobacteraceae > Paracoccus. Next base: position 49,580 of record JAUNTL010000007.1, read on the forward strand.
ATCGGCGGGGCGGCGGCGGATGTGACCGACCGTATCGTGATGGTCCAGATCCGCCTGCCGCGTGTGCTGGCCGGGCTGATGGTCGGCGCATCGCTGGCGGTGGCCGGGGCGCTGATGCAGGGGCTGTTTCGCAACCCGCTGGCCGATCCGGGCCTTCTGGGGGTCAGTGCCGGGGCGTCGCTGGGGGCGATCGGGGCCATCGTGCTGGGCGGAACGCTGCCCGTCGCCCTCCAGCAGGTTATGGGCTGGTATCTGGTGCCGGTCGCGGCCTTTTGCGGCGGCTGGATCGCCATGATGGTGCTTTACCGTATTGCCACGCGCGCGGGGCGGACCTCGGTCGCGACGATGCTGCTGGCCGGGATCGCACTGGGAGCGATGATTTCGGCGCTGTCGGGGATCATCATCTATCGCGCCGATGACAGCCAGCTGCGCGACCTGACCTTTTGGGGGCTGGGATCGCTGGCCGGCGCAAGCTGGGTCAAGCTGGCTGCCTGCGCGCCGGTGATGCTGGTCGCGCTGGCGGCGGCGATGACCCTGCCGCGCGGGCTGAACGCTATCGCCATGGGCGAGGCGGTCGCCGGCCATATCGGCGTCAACGTGCAGCGGGTCAAGATGGTTGCCGTGCTGTCCACGGCGGCGCTGGCGGGGGCCGCGGTCGCGATGGCGGGCGGGATCGGCTTTGTCGGCATCGTCGCGCCGCATCTGCTGCGGCTGATGATCGGGCCGGATCACCGCTGGCTGCTGCCGGCCTCGGCGCTGCTGGGGGGCGTGATGCTGGTCGCGGCCGATATTGTCAGCCGCACGATCATCACGCCGGCCGAGTTGCCGATCGGCATTCTGACCGCGATGATCGGGGGGCCGTTCTTTCTGTATATCCTTCTGTCGAACCGTCGTGTGGTGGACCTGTGAGCCTGATCGCATCCGGCCTGAGCCTGCGGCGCGGCGGGCGCGCCATCCTGCGCGGCATTGACCTGCGCGCCGACCCCGGACAGGTCACGGCCATCATCGGCGCCAACGGGTCGGGCAAGACGACGCTGATGCGCCTGCTGACGGGGGAAATGCCACCCGATGCCGGCGCGGTCTCGCTGAACGGTCATGATCTGGCCGGGCTTGGCCCGGCGCGTCTGGCGCGGATGCGCGGGGTGCTGCCGCAGGCCAGTGCGCTGAGCTTTCCCTTTACCGTCGCCGAGGTCGTCGGCATCGGGCAAGAGGCGCTTGGCCGCCCGGACGGCGCGCGTATTCCCGCTGCGCTGGCGCGGGTTGATCTGGCGGGCTATGGCGGGCGGATGTATCAGCAGCTGTCCGGCGGCGAGCAGGCGCGGGCGCAGCTGGCGCGGGTGCTGGTGCAGGTCTGGGACAGTATCACGGATGACGGCCCGGCCTGGCTGTTTCTGGACGAACCCGTCAGCAGTCTGGATATCGCACATCAGCTGTGGGTTATGGATGAGGCGCGGCGCTTTGCCGATGCCGGGGGTGGGGTGGTCGTGGTGATGCATGACCTGAACCTGACGGCCATGTATGCGGATCATGTCGTGCTGCTGTCGCAAGGCGGGGTGCTGGCCAGTGGCCCCCCGGCAGAGGTGCTGACCTCTGACAGCCTTTCGGCCGCCTATGGCTGCCGCATCGCGGTCGGACGCACCCCGCCCTCGGGCCTGTTCGTGCTGCCGCAGGCTGCGGGTATGCAGCTGCGCGCCGCACGGTGAACATTTGGTGCGGCGCAGCGGCCCGCGGGTGAAACCGGGCGCGATTGCCGGCTTTGGTGAACGACCCTGACGTGCCGCCGTATTGATGCGGCGGCACGTGCTGCGGATCTGCGCCACGGATCTGCGCTGCGGCTGGTGTCTGGCGGTGCGTTGGCGGTCGGGCATTCCTGACCTGCATCTGACCGGGGTCAGTGATCTTTGCCGATGGCGGGATGCGCGGCCGGCCGTTCCAGACCGCGCCCGGAATTTTTCCGGCCAAGATCCGGCGCAGGTGGTGGCGGGATTTCCGCGCCGGTCATCTCGGGGATATTGGGTCTTTTGCATGGTCTGACCGGGCCGGATACGGGCATCATCGCGATGTTGACTTCTGGTATTCCTGTCCGGCATTTCCAGAATGCCGGAATTTATTCCCGAGATAATTAATCACTTACTTTCCGTAATGCCGCTGTCATATTGAATGTGCGCATAATCATTTTGTGATAAAGGCGGCCCGCGTTCATGGAAATATGGCGTGTTTTCCTCGTGATCGCCGGTCCGGGGCAATGTGGCGCCGCAAGGGGAACAGGATTACGGAGCGTTGATTCCGGGGGATGCGCGAACACTTGTGCCGGCTGCCCGTAATTGCATGATGAGCGGAGGACCGGCATGCAGATATGCGGGGGCCGCACCCTGCACCCGGACCGCGATCAGCGCGCAGAAGGCCCCGCCCCGGCCACGCCCAGGCCACGGGGCAGGCTCGGTCCGGGCGGTGCGCCCAGCCTGTCATCGCGCCATCATCCCGCTTTGCCCGGCCGTGATTGGCGGGCCGGCCACAGCGCGCGCCAGTGCGATACAGGCCGGATCCCGATCCGCGCATGGCCCGTAATATCCGGCGCGCCGGCCGGTCCGCGGCGGCAAGAGGGATGAGACGCCGGATAAACTATTGCGCCGCCATATGAGACGCAGGATAAACTTTCCTTAAAAATTATATAGTTATAAAGATTTCTGTTGCTTTCCTGTGGCGGCGGCGCGAGGTTGGCCCATGCCCTGTGTCACCGGATCGTGACCGGGCATCACAAAATAAGGGGCCGGCCGTGGGATCGTCTGTCTGCGGATCGAGCAGGGATAGAGCAAGAGGCACATCATTCGGGGGAGGTCCGGTGGATGCGCCAAGGGGAGAGTGGCGTCGATGTTCGCGGGCGCGCAGCGGATCAACTGTCCGGCAAGGATGAATGGCGTGGGCGGGCAGCCATCTGCGGCTGGCATGCGGCGCGCCGGGGTGCGGGGATCACGCAATGCCCGGAATGCAGCCGGAAATGCGCGGATCGGCGGCTTTCCTGCCGTGGCAAAACCTGTCGCGGCAAAATTGAACCGTTCGGTTCCGGTAAATGCCGCCGCGCCGGAGAGGGTGTTGTTACGGCAGGGATTTCAAGTGGATTTGTCCGGCATCCGGGCGGTCCACTTTGTTATATACCGCTGCGCAACGCGCGGCATGGTTTTTTCTCTTCCTCTCGCCGGGGCGGAAGGATGGGGTGCGGAGAAACGAAATATCTTTCCTGATACCTTTCGGGAAAGAAATTTGTTTCACCGTCCGGCGGCAGATTGTTCGCGCGCAAGATAGAAAATACGCCTTGAATAAAAACATTTGTTTACAGGCGGGCGGGGAATGTGATTACCTTACGCAAACGGGGTTAACATTCCAGTAAAGAAAACGGACTCCCGGAGGGCCTGGCGCCTTCCGAGGAAGTCTTGATATGTGGACGGGGTGGATGATGCGTGGTGTGTTTTTTGGCCTTGCGGCCTTGCTTGGTTCGACGGCGCTTGGTTCGGCGGCGCTCGCAAGCTGTTATGACAGCGACAATAACCTGATCTCGCCGCATCCGAGCAAGACCACCACCGGCGGGCAGGTCTGTAACCCCCATACGAACACGCTGGTCAACGTCACCGGGGTTGTCACCGATCCCGCCGGATCGGGGTCAAGCCAGACAGTTTTCGTCAAGACCAGCGACGGGCAGGTCTTTCTGGTCAAGGGGACCGGGGACTATATCTATGGGGATGAGCCGCCACATGAGGCGATGCGCATCGACGCGGTCGAGAATGACCCCGACACCGGCCGGCAGAGCATCAAGCTGAGCGTGCCCGGCGCGGATCAGCCCGATTATGTGCCGATCTATATGACGCAGGCCGAATATGATACATTTGCTGCCGACACTGGCGGCGACGCCAATCCCAACCCCGGCAGCAATCTCAATTCCTCAAGCCAGATCACGCATATCCAACGCGGCGCCAACGGCGCCAACGGCAAGAATGCGCGCTGGATCTTCAAAAGCCCGACGCGGGGCGGGGACGGTGCGCGCGGTCCCGATGTCAATGCGAACCTGTCAGGGAATGTCACGGCCACCAGCAATATCGGCGTCACCATCGGCTCGGAGGGAGGGAGCGGCGGCAAAGGCGGCAGCGTGACCTTTGCCTGGTGGGGCGCGGCCGACGGCGGCAATGCCGGCGATGGCGGCAATGTCAATGCCAGCTACGGCGGGACGGTCACGACCCAGGGCACCGGCAATCACGGCATCCGCGTCTACAGCACCAGCGGTCAGGGCGGCAATGCCGGCGACAGCAAGGCCGGAATGGGCGGCGGCGACGGCGGGGCTGCGGCCAATGGCGGCAATGTCACCTTTACCAATAATGGCACGGTCACGACGCATGGCAATTTCGCCTATGGCGTTCTGGGGCAGAGCTTTGGCAATATCGGCGGCTCCGGCGGCAGCCAGTGGGGGCTGGTCGGCAAGGGCGGCGCGGGTGGTGCCGGGGGCAAGGGCGGTTGGGTCGATCTGACCAATGCCGGCAATATCACCACCCATGGCAGGTTCAGCCACGGCGTCGTCGCGCAATCGGTGGGCGGCGATGGCGGCAATGCCGGCAATGCCTATAACGTGTTTCTGTCGGCGGGCCAGAACGGCGGCATCGCCGGGAACGGCGATGCGGTCACGGTGACGAATTCCGGCCGGATCGAGACCCGCGGTGATTACGCCTATGGGATTTTGGCACAGTCGGTCGGCGGCGGCGGCGGGGCGGCGGGCCGGACGCTCGGGCTGATCGCGATCGGCGGCATGGCCGAAAGCGGCGGTAACGGCGCCAAGGTGACGGTGACCAATGACGCGAGCGGCGTCATCTCGACCACCGGCACGGGCGCCACGGGGATCTTTGCGCAATCGGTTGGCGGCTCGGGCGGTCGCGGCGGGCTGACGGCGGGTCTTGTCTCCATCGGTGGCGACGCCGGCAATGGCGGCAAAGGCGGCGATGTCGACGTTATTAACCGCGGCTGGGTTACGACCAGCGGCGCGGGTGCGCGCGGTATCGTCGCGCAATCGGTCGGCGGCGGCGGCGGCGATGCCGGCGGCAGCATCGGCTGGGTGACAGTTGGCGGCACCGGCGGCGGTGGCGGCGATGGCGGCACGGTCCGGGTCACGCATTCCGGTGTGGTCCGCACGACCGGCGCGGATGCGACGGCGATCATGGCACAATCGGTCGGCGGCGGTGGCGGCGACGGCGGACGCGTGACCGGGGTCGGGCTGTTTGCCGTCACCACCATCGGCGGCACGGGCGGTCAGGGCGGCAAGGGCGGCGATGTCACCATCAATCTGGAACCCCGCGCCGGCGGCCTGCCGGCCGAGATCAGCACCACGGGCGCGCGTTCGCACGCGATCTTTGCCCAGTCGGTCGGCGGCGGTGGCGGCAATGGCGGCCATGCGCAGACCTTTGCGGCGGGCATCGGCGGGACGGTGACGACAACCATCGGCGGCACCGGCGGCGTGGGCGGCGCGGGCGGCACGGTCGTCATGAATGCGGCGACCGGCACGAACCAGCTGATCGCGACCAAGGGCGAGAACGCCACGGCCATCGTGTTGCAATCCATCGGTGGCGGCGGCGGCAACGGCGGCAATGCGCGCTCGTTCAGCGCCAGTGTCGTGGCGGGCATCAATGTGGGGACCACCATTGGCGGGACCGGCGGCGCGGGCGGCCACGGCGGGACCGTGCGCATCGGCACCGAGACGACGGCCGGATTCCGCGGTGCCATCGTGACCGAGGGCGCGAATTCCATCGGCCTGCTGGCCCAGTCACTGGGCGGCGGCGGCGGCACGGGTGGGGATGCGACCTCGGTCGGGGCCAATGTCTCGCTGGCTTCGCTGACCATCAATACCACGCGCGGCGGCAAGGGCAGCACCGGCGGGGACGGCGGCGTTGTCACGGCCAATCTTGCCGGTCATGTCGAGACCTCGGGGCTGAACGCCTCGGGCGTGGTCATCCAGTCGATCGGCGGCGGCGGCGGCAATGGCGGCGACGTGCTGACCGTCAGCGCGGGCGCCTCACTGAAAGAGCTGACGGTGACAACAGGGACCGGCGGCAATGCCGACAACGGCGGTGCCGGCGGGCGGGTCATCGCGATCATGGGCGATGCCTCGGGGACCGATGTGGCGTCACGCGGCAGCGTGGTGACGCATGGCCATTTCGCGACCGGCATTCTGGCACAGTCGGTCGGCGGCGGCGGCGGCTCGGGCGGTAACGTGACCAACGGGAATTTCAGCATCGCGGGCGCGTCGATCACGGCAACGTCACAGACCGGCGGCTCGGGCGGCGCCGGTGGCGCGGGCGGTCATGTGACAGGCAGGCTTTATGCCGATGTCGGGACTTCGGGCATGTTCGCGCGCGGCGCGGTATTTCAGTCAATCGGCGGCGGCGGTGGCGCGGGCGGTGATGTCATCACCGCGGCGGCCTCGGTCAATGCGGTGGGCATGACGGCGAATATGGGCGTCGGCGGCAAGGGCGGCGCGGCCTCGTCCGGCGGGCGCGTCGATGTGACGACCGCGGGCAATCTGATCGAGACCTCGGGCTTTGCCTCGACCGGGCTTCTGGTGCAGTCGGTCGGCGGCGGCGGCGGCGCGGGCGGGTCGAGCATCTCGGCCAGCGGCGGGGCCTCGCTTGCGGTCAATATCACCGGGACGATGAATATCGGTGGCAGTGCCGGCGGCGGCGGTGCGGGCGGGATCGTCACGGCCGATCTGGCAAGCGACATCATCACGCGTGGTTTCGGCGCCCAGGGCGCAATCGTGCAGTCGATTGGCGGCGGCGGCGGCACGGGGGGATTCTCGGTTGCGGGGACGCTCTCGGCTGCGGGGCTGGGCGGCGGCGGCCTCTCGGGGGGCTTGGGCGGCAGCGGCGGCTCGGGCGGTGCGGGCGGTCAGGTTACGGCCAAATATTCGGGCAATATCAACACGCTTGGCGGAAGCGCGACCGGCCTTCTGGTGCAATCCATTGGCGGCGGCGGCGGCGCGGGCGGCTATAATGTGGCCGGCGCGATTGCGGCCGGCGGGGTTGGCAGCGGCGGCGAATCCTTTGGCATGGGCGGCACCGGTGGCGGCGGCGGACGCGGCGGCGCGGTCGGGCTGGAGCTTGCCCACAGCCGTGCGGTTCAGATTGTCACCTCGGGCTTTGGCTCGGGCGGTGTGGTCGCGCAATCCGTCGGCGGCGGCGGCGGTGCCGGCGGCTATAATATCGCGGGCACGGTGACGGCGGCGGGCACGGGCACG
>JAUNTL010000112.1 GCA_030538705.1 Paracoccus sp. (in: a-proteobacteria)
CGAGCCGAGCCGAGGCGTCGCGGGCAATCCCGGCCCGCCGTTCCCGGCTGTATCGGCACTCCGCCCCTCCGGCGCCCGTGGCAACGCAGCCCGGTCGTGCGGGATATGCGGATCATGTGAAATAGAAGGCGTCCTGTCGATGCCCCTGTGCCGGTCATGACCATCTGCCCGCGATCAGCGGGCGGGCGCAGCGGGGCAGGGCCGGGGCAAATGAAAAAAGGCCCCGCTCACCGGGGCCTGTGGCAACGCTGCCCGGATATGCGGACCTTATGGGACAGAAGGCGTCCCGTCTTTGCCCCTGTGCCGGTCATGACCATCTGCCCGCGATCAGCGGGTGGGCGCAGCGGGGTCAGGGCCGGGGCAAATGAAAAAGGCCCCGGCTGACCGGGGCCTTTACTGTCATCCGGGCGGGATCAGTCCAGTTTGAAGGACCACAGGAAGGTCTCGCCCGAGGCCTTGTCCACCCCGTCATTATCCGTCACCAGCCAGACCGTGCCGTCAGCCGCGATGGCCATGCCCTCGACCTTGTCCTGAACATAGCCGCCCCAGCCGGCCAGATCGGGGATCAGGTCGCGGACGGTTTCCTTTTCGACCAGCGGCAGATCACCATCCACAGGCGCGGGCGCCAGCCCGTCAATCGCCACGCGGGTCACGGCCTTGAGACGGGCGGCGGCGCCGATCAGATTGTCGCGCTCGATCAGATAGAGATAGCCGTCATGGGCGACGATTTCGGACAGGCCGACCCAGCCCTCGCCCTGATCCAGCGGATAGCGCACGCCCAGCCATTCGCCGCTGGCGGGATCGAGTTGCAGCAGTTTGGTCTGCCCCTTGGGATCGTCGGCCCATTCACGCTGAACGGCCAGCCACAGCTTGCCATCGACCAGCGTCACGCCTTCAAGGCCAAAGCGGGTCTGATGGGCCAGCAGGGCCTCGGGCAGGGGGTATTCCTGCATGATCGCACCATCGGCCCCGACATGCAGAACGCCGTGCAGGATCTCTTTTTCGGGATTGCCCTCGGTCGCCAGCCAAAAGCCGCCCTGACCGTCAAGCGCGATCCCTTCCAGATCCAGCTTTTCAGCCGGGGCGCCGTCGCGCGTCACCACGGTTTTCGCCGTGATCCGGGCCGGGGTCTGGGTGGTGTCGATGGTAAAGATCGCCGGCCCGGTGCTGTAAAAGCTGTCGCTGACGGCATAAAGCGTGCCGGGTGCGGCCGGGTCCATCGCCAGACCGGACAGCGCACCCCAGCCGATCAGCGGGTCTGAGCCGGCCGAGGTCAGGGTCGGATAGGCGGCCGGGGCGTCGGAGCGTTCATAGATCATGACATGGGCGCGCGCGCCGCCGCCCTCGCCCAGGTCGGTTTCATTGGCCACCGCGAACAGATTGCGTTGCGGGATCGCGACCAGACCTTCGGGCCCGACACCGGCGGGCAGCATCTGGATCAGCCGCGGCGCGGTGATGTCGCTTGCGTCATAAACGCCGATGACGCTGCCGCGTTCGGATGCGACAAAGATCAGCGGCTGATCGCCGTAATGCGCGGTGATCACGGCCTCTGGCTCGACGCCTTTCTTGTCGGAACGGCCCTCGGGGTAATGGCCGATCTCTGCGACGGCGCGCTCAAAGCTGTTGCCGCTGTCGTAAATCACCTCGCCGTTGCGCGAAAAGATGGTAAAGCCGCGCGATCCGCCCTTCCAGTCGCCTTCATTGGCGGTGACGAAATGATCACGATCCAGCCATGCCAGCGCATCGGGTTCGCGCGGCACATCCCTCAGACCCGAGGTAAAGTCCAGCCGCCCGTCCTTGGCGGTGTCGATCCCGTCGATATCCACATGGCCCGCGCTGAAATGCGACGCGATGGTGCCATCGGCCGCGATCACGACGATATGGTTGTTTTCCTGTAACGTGACCGCCAGATCGCCGGCCTCGTTGAAATCGAGGTATTCCGGCTCGGGGTCTTCGGGGGCGATGTCAGCCAGCCCGGTCACGTCGATCACCTCTTTCGCGGCGCAATCGACCATACCGTCGCGCAGCGGCAGACGGACGATAAATCCGGCCGGCATCTGCGGCAGGCCGCCATCGCCCAGATCCTCGTCGCGCTCGTTCTCGATGGCGACGGCGATCATGTCGCCGGCGGCATTGATCGCCACGCTGTCGGGCTGTCCGCCGAGATCGCAATCCGCGACCACGCTCAGCCTGTCCAGATCGACCGTGCGCAGAACACCCGAGGGGTTGGCGAATGACGCCGAGGTATTGACCCCGACAAAGGCGCGGTCTGCGGCGACGACCGTCGTCGTCGGCTCGCCGTTCATGGCGATATTCCCCAGCGGCCGGGGCGCGCGCGGATCGGTGATGTCGATCAGGCCGATCGCCCCCAGCGGGCTGTCGGAATAGATCAGCCGCATGCCGTCCGCAGTGACGGCCATGATCTCGGCCGAGGTGGCGCGGGCGCGGTCCTCGCCCTCGGCCATATTGTCGGCGGTGGCAAAGCTGGAGATGCGGTTGAACTGCGGCTCGGCCAGGGCCGGGGTTGCTGCGGCAAGCGCCAGCGCCGAGCAGAGCATCGAACGGGTGAGCATGGAAAACCTCTGATGGTCATGATGACGCCGGATCATTCACGGCGGCGCATGACAGTGGCGCGACGGGATTGCGGCAACATCATGACATTGTGCATCCGCCCCGTAAGAGGCAGAATAATATATCCGTTTCAGATGATTGCGTCAGGCGACGCGTTCGCCCCGAACCCAGGTTTCGCGCAATGCCGGCGTGCCGGCGACCATCCGGAACCGGATCAGATCGGCGCGCAGCCCCGGCACCAGGGCGCCGCGATCCGTCAGCCCTGCGGCAAGCGCGGGGGTTGCGGTCACGCAGGCCATTGCGCGCGGCCAGTCATCCCACAGATCCGCCAGCAGCGCCGCCGAGGGCAGCAGGGCCGAGGGCACGTAATCCGAACTGATGATATCCAGCAGCCCGGCCTCGGCCAGTTCGCGCGCGGCGACATTGCCCGAATGCGACCCGCCCCGGATCAGATTGGGCGCGCCCATGATCGTGCGGATGGCGTGGCGGTGGCAGGTCTCGGCGGCATCGCGCGTCGTCGGGAACTCGGCCAGACGGATGCCATGGGCGGCGGATCTCTCAACCTCGGGGACGGTGGAATCATCATGGCTGGCCAGCACCGCGCCGACCCGGCCCGCGAACGAGACGATGGCCGCCTCATGCATGGCGCCGTTGCGCGCCGACATATCCATCAGCTCGGCGAAGTAATTGTCGATCTCGGCATCGCTCAGCTGGACCTTGCCGCGCAGATAGACCCGCAGCATCGTGTTGTCACGGAACTGCCGCTGCCCCGGGGTATGGTCCATCATGCTGACGATGCCGACGCGGTCCTGCGGGCCGAACTGCGCCAGCTCGTCCAGCAGGGATTCACAGCAGATCTCGGCGCGCAGATGCAGATAGTGGCTGATCCTCAGCGCCCCGGTATCACGCTGTGCCATCAGCTCGGATGCGAGGTCGCGGGCATAGGGCGTGTAATCCTTGCGCGCGGGGATCGAGCCGACACGCATGGCGTCGAAAACCGTGGTGATGCCACAGCCCGCAAGCTCGGCATCATGGGCATAGATCGCGCTTGCATGGGGCCAGTCGACGCCGGGGCGTGGCTGAATATGGCGTTCGAGGTTGTCAGTATGCAACTCGACCAGACCCGGCGCGATATGATCCCCCGCGCAGTCGATGGCGCCGCGCGGGGCGCTGCCCTCGCCGATCTCGGCGATCATGCCATCACGGATCACGACATGGCCTTTCTGCACCCGGTCAGGCAGGATCAGCGTCGCATGGGCCAGCACGGTTTCTTGCATGATCTTGTCCAAAGGATGCGTCCGGTATGAAGCCTTACCGCAGATATGCGATCTATTACACCCCACCGCCGGGACCGTTTGCGGATTTCGGCGCGGCATGGCTGGGCTGGGACGCGGATCGCGGGCGGGACTGTGAGCGGCCGGCGTCTGTGGGGCCGGATATGGGGGCGATTACTGATGTCCCGCGCCGCTATGGGTTTCATGCCACGCTCAAGCCGCCGTTCCGGCTGGCGGCGGGCGCCGATGCCGGGATGCTGCGCGATGCGGTTGCCGCGATGGCCGATGATCTGTGTGCGGTTACCCTGCCGGGGCTGGAACTCAGCCGGATCGGGCCATTTCTGGCATTGGTGCCGCAGGGTGACGTCCCGGCCCTGACCACGCTTGCCGGCGAAGTCGTGCGCCGCGCTGATGCATGGCGCGCACCGGCCTCGGCGGATGAGATCGCGCGGCGCAACCCCGATCAGCTGGACACGCGCGGCCGCATGTTGCTGGCGCGTTGGGGATATCCATGGGTGATGGAGCGGTTCCGCTTTCACATGACGCTCAGCGGTCCTTTGGACGCGGCCACCGCCGCGCGCGCCGAGGCGGTTCTGGCGCCGATGCTGGCCGTGGTGCCGCGCCCTTTTTGCGTCGATGCGCTCAGCCTGGCGGGCGAGGACGATCAGGGCCGGTTTCATGTCCTGAGCCGCTTTTCCCTGCGCGCGCCGCCACGGCCGTAACCGGCCGAGAGAATCAGCATGCTGTCCCGTCCGGTCTGACATTGCAGCCTTCAGGCACAGCGCCGTCCCCGGCGGTCCGTCTGCTGCCCCGACATGCCAAAACAGACAAATTAACGCTGCTTTTGGGGGTGCCGGGTCATGTTAATGTTTGATATATTTACCGTGTGTTAACGAGTAATCTGGTGCGTGGCGGCTGTGTCGGATGACACAGCCGCGGCTGCGCCTCAGGGCGTCCTCTGGCGCGCATAGAAAAAGGGGCGCCTCGCGGTGCCCCTTTCTTGATCTGCAAAGCCGGGAATCAGCCCTTGTCGCGGAAAAACTCGTTCAGCTTTTCGTCGATCTCGGTCTTGGTCCAGCCGTATTTCTCCTGAAGCTTGCCGGCCATCTTGTCGCGGTTGCCCGCGATCTGGGTCAGTTCGTCATCGGTCAGCTCGCCCCATTTTTCCTTAACAGAGCCTTTCAGCTGATCCCATTTCCCCGCGATGATATCCCAGTTCATGGCATGTCCTTCCGGTTGTGTTGCGTTCGCATCACCAACGTTGGCAGGTTGCCATGGTTCCCCTTGATATAGGTTAACCGACCCGGTCGGGCGGGCTGCGCCCCTCGGCAAAGGCGGTCAGATTGGCCAGGGCGCGCAGCGCCATTTCGGTGCGGGTTTCCTCGACCGCTGTGCCCAGATGCGGCAGCAGGACAACGTTTTCGGCCCTGCGCAGGGCCTCGGGGATCAGCGGCTCGCGCTCATAGACGTCAAGGCCGGCAGCGCGGATCATGCCTGAGCCGAGCGCCGCAATCAGTGCTGCCTCGTCAATGACATCGCCGCGCGCGATATTGATGATCATGCCCTGCGGGCCAAGCGCGGCCAGCTCGGCCGCGCCGATCAGATGATGCGTGCCCGCCCCGCCCGGCACGGCAATGACGACAAAGTCGGAATGGCGCATGACGGCCGCGATGTCGGGCAGTTGCGTCGCCGGAAAATCCAGCGAGGACACCGGCGAGCGGTTAAAGAACGCAACCTCCATCCCAAAGCCCAGATGCAGCCGCCGCGCGATGGTGCGCCCGATCCGCCCCATGCCGATCAGCCCCAGCCGCCGGCCCGTCACCGTCGCGCCAAGCATCTGCGTCGGGTGCCAGCCGGTCCATTCGCCGCTGCGCGCCAGCCGCTCGCCCTCGCCGGCGCGGCGCGCGGTCATCATCACCAGCGTGATCGCCAGTTCCGCCGTGGCGTCGGTGACGACGTCGGGCGTATTGCTGACAATGACCCCGGCGGCCGCGGCGGCATCAAGGTCGATATGGTTGAAGCCCGCGCCGAAATTCGCCAGCAGCCTGGCGCGTGGCGGGGCTGCCTCAAAGGCCGCCGCGTCAAACCTGTCGCCCAGCGTCGGCAGAATGGCATCATAGGCCGCAAGTGCCTCTGCCGCCCCGGCCGAGGTCAGGGGGGTGTTGGTGTCGCGGAACTCGGTCTCGAACCGGGCCGAGATGGCCGAGGTCGCGGCGGCCGTCATCGGCCGGGTCACAAGCAGCTTCATCCGATCCTCCTGTGTTGTTCAGCGGCCCAACTCGCGCGAGCGCTCGGTGGCGGCGGCGACGGTGCGCGCGATCAGCGGCGGCAGGCCCGTCTGATCGTCCATCAGCAGCGCCAGCCCGGCGGCCGTCGTGCCATTGGGCGAGGTCACCGCCTCGCGCAGGGCGGCGGGGGGCGTGTCATCGGCCATCGCCAGCGCACCCGCCCCCGCAACCGTCGCACGGGCAAGCCGCAGCGCCATATCGGCCGGCAGGCCCTGCGCCTGCCCGGCGGCGGTCATCGCCTCGATCAGGTGGAACACATAGGCCGGGCCAGAGCCTGAAAGACCGGTGACGGCATCCATCTGGTCCTCATCGTCCAGCCGGATGACCTCGCCCACGACCGACAGCAGCGCCTCGGCCAGATCAAGGCCGGCGGCGCCGGCGGCCGGGTTGCCGATGATCGCGGTGATGCCGCGGCCGATGGCGGCGGGCGTATTGGGCATGGCGCGCACGATCGCGGCGCCGGGAAAGGCGGTCTCGTAACGCGCCATGGTCACGCCCGCCGCAACCGAAAGGACCAGCGTTCCGGCGCCCGGCCGCAGCCCGCCCAGCACATCGCCCATCATCTGCGGCTTGACCGCAAGCACCAGAACCGCCGGCGCGGCGGGCGGCGCCTGATTCAGCCGCACCCCGCGCGCGGCCCACCCCGGGGCGGGACCGGGGTCGATCACGGTGACGGCGTCCGGCGTGATCCCCTGTGCCAGCCAGCCCTCGAGCATGGCGCCGCCCATCCGGCCGCAACCGACCAGAACCAGCCCGCGCCTGTTGATCTCGGTAAAATCCATTGCTTTCCCTGTCATTGGTGACGGGACGGCCTGTTCCTTGCGGTCCCATGCGCCGATTGTGTGCCTGCCTGCGCCGCAAGGCAACCGGTCACGCCGCATATTCTGGCGGCCCGGCAGCGCCGGGATGATCAGGGGGCAGAGCGGTCCGGGGTTGCCGGGCCGGACCGGCAGATTATGCGCGCCCGTAGGCGGCGCCCATGGCGATGTCCAGTGCCGCCTCGGGTGTCGAATCGCCCCAGACCGCAAGCTGGAACGCGGGGTAAAGCCGCTCTGCCTGTTCGACCGCGTTGCGGATCATATGGTCGATCTGTTCAGTGCCGGCGATGGCCTCGCCGGCCAGCACGAGACCATAGCGCCAGACCATCATGCGCTGCGTCGGCCAAAAGGTGAAGGCGCCGTCCCAGACCTGATCATTGGCCATGTTCAGCACCTCATACAGCGCCGGCAGCCGCGCGGGCGGCGGGTCCATGTCAAAGGTGCAGATCAGGCGCAGCATCTCTTCCGCGCCGGACCAGGCGAGGGTAATCGAATAGCTGCGCCACTGGCCCTCGACCGACATGGCGATCTGATCATCGGCAAGCCGGTCGAAATCCCATTCGTGATGGGTTGCGATGGTTTCGACGATGTCGATGGGATGGATGTCGTCGCTGTGGATAAAGCTGTCCGCCTGCGCCATGCCTGCCGCCCCTTGTGATTTCGGTGTTGCGCCATGCGGGTCGCCCACCTGTTTTGGTGTGGGGCCACGACAGGATGTGGTTCAGCCTGTGCGCCCTACCATATCAGGTTGTGACAGGCGTCATCGGCTGTAAAGTGAATTTTCGTTAACAGCGCCAAAATCTTGTGGATGAAACTGACCGGACCACCAGATGAATGGCCCGCCGGGCTGCTATGTGCCGCCCGCACCGCGACGGACGAGTGATCTCAGCCCGGCGAGAAGCGGCACCACCGTCACCTGCGCCAATGGCACGATCAGGTATTGTGACAACGGGATCAGCATCAGCCCGATCGCCAGCCCGACCACGCCGTCAAGCGCTGCGGTCACCAGCCATGTGACAAAGCCCTGCGCGCGGCCGGCTGCATCGGCGGCGGCAGTGGCCTGATGGTGGATGAATTCATAAGGCGCATGCCAGCCGAGTTCATGCAGCCCATGGATAACGATATTGCCGCCGACCCAGATCATGGCGGCGGTCCCGATGATGGTCAGCGCTTTCATCACGCCGGGCATGGCCCGCACGATCCCGCGCCCAAAGGCCGCGGTGGCGCCCTGCCGGCGCGTGGCCAGATGCAGACCGACGTCATCCGCCTTGACGATCAGCGCGACGACGCCATAGACGCCGGCCGTGATGAATACGGCCACGACCAGCAGCACCACTGCCTCCATCCCCAGTTTCTGGATGCCGCCCAGCCCGTCACCCGCAACCAGTCGCGAAACCTCGTTCAGCGCGATGGTCATGATCTCGGCCGAGAGGATGAAATCGGTCTTGATCGCCCCGGCCACGCGGGCCTCTTCCAGATGGGCGGGGTCGTCGGGCAGTTCCTCCTTGCGGACGTGACTGTCCTTGTGCGGGGCAACGACATGCCAGACCTTTTCCGCGCCCTCATAGCACAGATAGGCCCCCCCCAGCATCAGCAGCGGCGCGATCAGCCCCGGGGCAAAGGCCGACAGCAAAAGCGCCACCGGCAACAGGATCACCACCTTGTTGAACAGCGATCCCTTCGCGATGCGCCAGATGATCGGCAACTCGCGGCTGGCGTCGAAGCCGTGGACATATTTCGGCGTCACCGCCGCATCGTCGATCACCGCGCCGGCGGCCTTGGCCCCGGCCTTGGCGGCCATGCCGGTCACGTCATCGACCGATGCGGCCGCCACCTTGGCGATCCCGGCCACGTCATCCAACAGCGCGATCAGTCCGCTCATCCCGGCCACCTCAGCAATATGTCGCGCCAATCTAGGGCCGCGCCCTGTCCGGTGCAATCGGGCCTGACGGGCGGCACGGGCGCAAAAACAGCCGCGTCCGGTGCAGTTCCGCCTGTGGCGATCTGTGCGGCGGCACATCCTTTGTCAGCGCGCTGACCCGACCTTGCGCCCATCCTGCGAATCCTGCATCAAGCGGAAATAACGCGATGAAGGGCAAGGCCATGCTGGATAAAGACGCAAAACCGACCGAGGAAATCGACCTGCGCGAGGTGTTCGGGCTGGACAGCGACATGAAGGTCAGAGGCTTTGCCGAGCGCAGCGACCGTGTGCCCGAGGTTGACAGCACCTATAAATTCGACCCCGACACCACGATGGCGATCCTTGCGGGCTTTGCCTATA
>JAUNTL010000113.1 GCA_030538705.1 Paracoccus sp. (in: a-proteobacteria)
GAGATGATTTTCCACGGCGATCAGCAGCGGCATGTCACGCATCCGCCGGATCAGCTCCAGCACCGATTCGAAATCGGGATATTCCGCGATCAGTGACTGCGGCACCTGCGCGAGGGCCATTACCGCATTGCCGGCGGTGGCGGGCCGGCCGCTGCTGCCCCGGATGGCCGTCCCGGCCGCCATATCCACGGGCGGCGCATGGGCCGCGCCCATGTCCGCCCGCGCGGCCGGCCCGCCCGCAGCGATGCCCCCCGGCGCGGGTGCGGCGCGGGTCATCTCGCCCGCCGCCTGCGCCGACTGGATGCGGCGGATCAGCGCCTCGGGGTCGGGCAGATCGGCGGCATGGGTCAGCCGGATCACCGCCATTTCGGCGGCCATCATGGCGTTGGGTGCCGCGGATACCTCGTCCAGCGATTTCAGCAGCATCTGCCACAGCCGGGTCAGCACCCGCATCGGCACCCTTGCGGCAAGCGCCACGCCGCGCACCCGCTCATCGGGCGAGACGGTGGGATCCTCGCCGGCCTCGGGGGTGATCTTGACGATAGAGATCCAATGCGTGATCTCGGCCAGATCGCGCAGCACCGCAACCGGATCGGCGCCGTCGGCATATTGGGCCTGCAACTCGGCCAGGGCCTGCGCCGCATCGCCGCGCAGGATCATCTCGAACAGGTCGATGACGCGGCCGCGGTCGGCCAGCCCCAGCATGGCGCGGACCTGCGTGGCCGTCGTCTCGCCCGCACCATGGCTGATCGCCTGATCGAGCAGGCTGGTCGCGTCGCGGGCCGAACCCTCGGCCGCGCGGGTGATCAGCGCCAGCGCATCATCGGTGATCCCGGCGCCCTCGGCACCCGCGATGCGGCGCAGCAGGTCGATCATCACCTCGGGTTCGATCCTGCGCAGGTCGAACCGCTGACAGCGCGACAGCACGGTCACGGGCACCTTGCGGATTTCGGTCGTGGCAAAGATGAATTTCACATGCGGCGGCGGTTCCTCCAGCGTCTTGAGCAGCGCGTTGAACGCACTGGTCGAGAGCATGTGAACCTCGTCGATGATATAGATCTTGTAGCGCGCCGAGGCGGCGCGATAGTGAACGGATTCAATGATTTCGCGGATATCGTTCACGCCGGTCCGGCTGGCCGCGTCCATCTCCAGCACGTCGACATGGCGGCCCTCGGTGATGGCCACGCAATGCTCGCAGGTGCCGCATGGCTCGGTCGTCGGGCCGCCCTCGCCATCAGGTCCGGTGCAGTTCAGCCCTTTGGCGATGATCCGTGCGGTCGTCGTTTTGCCGGTGCCGCGAATGCCGGTCATGATGAATGCCTGCGCGATCCGCTGCGCGGCGAATGCGTTTTTCAGCGTGCGGACCATCGCATCCTGACCAACAAGGTCGGAAAATGTCTCGGGCCGGTATTTGCGGGCCAGCACCTGATATGTCTGTTCGCTGTCGGTCATCCGCCACCTGTTGCTGCCCGGGCACCTTAGCGGTCCGCCACCAGCCCGGCAAGCGCGGCCCGGATCTGCAAAGGTCGAATATATTTCCCTTTATGTTCAATTTGTTTTCCGGGGTGAGCGCGGAAAACAGGGATAATCCTGCGCAACTGGCCGCAACTGGCCTTATTCCCGCCGGCGGGCGGGGCGCGCGGTGGCTGCGTGATCAACTGGCGGGAGGTGAGAGACTGGACAGCGACCCGAACGGAATTCGTTGCGGCTGCTTCCTTCCGGACCTGACCGGGTTGGCGAAGCGTTCGCCCGCGCCAGCCTCTCGGAGCGCAGAAATAGTGACGGCGGCACGGGAATGCAAGCCCCGCCGCGACCGGCAGGGTTCAGAACCGCAGATCAAGGCGCAACAGCCCCGTATCGCTGATCCCGGCGGGCGTGGCGGGCAGCGGACAGGTGGCGGGATCGGCGGCCGGCGCCGTCTCGAACCGGGCAAGGCTGCCACGAGGTGCGACGAGGCGGAAAAAGGGCCGGGCCTCTGGCTGTGGCGCCTGCGGGCTGGCGATGGCATCGCCCAGAATGTCGCGGATGCGCCGCCGTGCCGCCGCTGGCAGCAGACAGTTGCGCGCGGCAATCAGGGCGGCATAGGCCGAACCGGCGCCCAGCCGATAGCTGTTGGTGATCAGCACAAAGCGGTCATCCCCGACGATGGGCCGCTCATCAAGACGCAGATCGCGGATGCGGCCCTGCGCGCCCGCGGCATCGCACAGCCCGGCATCTGACAGCGCCGGGCGGGACAGATCAATCGTATAGTCAACGCCGGCGATGACATCGAACATATAGCCGGGAACGGCCGGGTCGATCAGGCTTGGCGGGGCAGGCGCATGCCGTTTGCCAGTTCCGGTGATGGCGGGCGGTAATGCCGGATCCTGCGGGCCGCATGCGGCCATATCGGGGGAGATGCGATGAAACAGCCGCGCCGCGCGCTCCAGCCAGGCGCGGATCTCGGTCCCGGTCACGGCGATGGCGGCGATATGGTTGGTATGGGGGTAAAGCGCGATCAGGTCACGGCGCCGGACCTGGCCGGCGGGCAAATGGACGAAATTATCGGCGCCGCCGCGCCCGCCGGTGCGGAACGGGTTCAGCGCCACCAGCACGGGCAGGGGACAGTCAGGCATGGCGCGGGCGACATGGGCGCGCAGTGCGGCCTCGGTCAGGCGCAGCGCGGAATCGGCGCCGATCAGCGCGTAATGGCTGCTGAGCGCGACCGGGCTGTGCCCGACAGGCCGGACAAGGCGGCGGGCAAGCGCGGCCGGGATGGCGGCATGGCGCAGGGCTGCGGGGCAGGGGCGGGCTGCCGCGGGCAGGGCGGCGGCGGATGTGCATCTGACCTGCCAGCGGTCCGCCCCGCGTTCCATCTGCAAGGTGATCGCCGCCAGATGAGAGCCGCCATGCCCGGGCTGAACGATCACCGCGCGGCCGGGGGTCGCGGGACGGATCACGACCTCATGCGTGTGGCCCGCGATGACCGCATCCACACCGGGCAGGGCGGCTATCGCGGCGGCGACATTCTCGTCGGCCGGGTCGGGGACAATCGCGGTCGCCGCGGCGGATGGCGCGGCGGGCCAGGCCGCAGGGATTTCGTCAGAGAATATCGCCTCGCAGGCGGGGGGACAGGGCACCGCGACCGGCTGCGGGCCGGGCATGGTATCGGGTCTGGTCCTGTGCCCGGCCATCGCGCCCCGCCCGGCGGCGGTGGCGGCCGTGGCATCGCTGTTGTCGTCGCGCGGCAGACAGCCCAGCCCCCCATGGCTGAGCGCGACAATGACATCGGCACCCTGCGCGCGCAGCGCGGCGATCGCGTGGCGGGCGGCCGGCAAGATGGGGGTGCAGGACAGCTCCGCCGCAAGACCCGCCTCCCATTGCGTGGTCTGCGGCGGCAACACGCCAAAGATGCCGATGGCGATCCTGTGGGCCGCCCCGCTCTCGTCCTGCAACTGGCGATCAAGCAAGAGCGTGCGGGTCCAGATTTCGGGGCCACGCGGCACGGCATTTGCCAGCGTCACGGCGAAACGCGCATCCCTCAGCGCCCGGTGCAAAAAGCCAAGCCCATGCGCGAAATCATGATTTCCCAGCGTCGCCGCATCATAGCCCAGCCGGTTCAGGGCCGCGATGGCCGGGTGGACCTCGCCCTTGCGCAGCCCGATGCGCCCCAACTCGTCGGCATGGGCGTTGCCCTCGATCAGATCGCCGTTATCGAGCAGGACAGACGCCCCCGCCGCACGCTCTGCCGCAATCAGCGGCGCCAGCCGCGCCAGCCCGCCCCCCGGACCGGCACCCAGGTTCATATGCAGATCGGTGGTTGCAAGAATACGCAGGCTCAGGCGGCTGCCAATGGCCGGGGCGGGTGGCGGCGGGCTGTCCGGTTCGGGCATGCGCGGTCCGTTCATCTTTGTCCAGACAGTAAGGCGGCGGGCGCCCGGTGTCCGGGTCAGGATAAAAGCTGTCACCTCGATAATACAACCTAAGATTGAAGTTTGCTGATGCGGATGGTTCGCCTTGTGTGCAGGCATGGCATTGATTATCCAGCGTATGAGCCGTTTTGTCCGTATTGCGCATGTATCGAGTCAGCCAGAATGAAGTTCTCCAGCCGTTATGATAAGGAAATTCCCGCCGGGCAGTTTTTTGATGCGGTTTCGGATTTTGACCGTATCGAGCGGATGATGATGCGGCGCGGGGTTCAGCTTACACGGGTGCAGGATATCTCTGTCGGCACACGTGCATGGGATCTGGTTTTCGACTGGCGCGGCAAGCGGCGCGAACTGCGGCTGGTTCTGGTCCAGTTTGACCGGCCCGAGCGTCTGGCGCTGACCGGCGATTCAAAACCGTTTGAGCTGAGAATTGATATGTCTGTCGTCGCGCTGTCGCGGCAAAAATCACGGCTGATCTTCGAGATGGAGATCCGCCCGCGCAACATGCGCGCCCGGCTGGCCTTGCAGACTGCCAAACTGGGCAAGGCGCAGATCAACCGCAGGCTCTCCGAGCGGATCGGGGATTTCGTCGATGTGGTGACGGCATGATCGGGCGGCCATAGCGCCACCGCACCCGGCCGGGGGATCAGCCGGGGTCATTGTGACCACAGTTCAGGAACAGTTCGTGACCATTCGCGCGCAGACCATGGATCAGTTCATGGCTGCTCTGGCCCGACACGGAAACGGCGGTTCGCGCTGTTGCGCGGGACGATGAGTTACCGGCTGCTGTGTCGCGACAGCGATACGCGGGTCGTCTTTTTCGCCGCCTCGATCGGCCGCCGCAAACGGGCTGCGCCGCCGTTCTTTCATTGCATCACGATCGGCCCGCGGCTGAAGGCCTCGACCCTCAATCGCGACGACCCGTCGCTGGCCATTCATCCTGAACTCGGGCTGGCATGGTATGCCGGGGCGAAGGCCATGCGGCGCGGCCATCGCCGGCATATTGCGACGTGCCGGAGGGGATGGTCGCGGGCCGGGATATCGACGCGCCTGCACTGATCGACGCCTGTATCAGCCGCCATGCGGCGCTGATGTCATCAGCGGTTCGGGGGCATTCAACCACCCGCGAGGCGGCGCTGATGGGCGCGCAGCGGATCGGCCGGATAGACGCCCAGCACGTTCATCATCGAGGTGAAATAGCGCAGCTCATCCAGAGCGCGGCGGACATTGTCGTCATCGGGATGGCCCTCGATATCGGCATAGAATTGCGTCGCCGTGAATACGCCATCGACCATATAGCTTTCCAGCTTGGTCATGTTGACGCCATTGGTCGCGAATCCGCCCATCGCCTTGTAGAGCGCGGCCGGAATGTTGCGGACGCGAAAGACGAAACTGGTCAGCATCCCCTCTTCGCCGTCACGGTTCGGGCGGCGGGCGTAATCGGGGCTGCGCGACATCACAAGGAAACGCGTCGTATTGTTCTGGCGGTCCTCGATCTCGTCGGCAAGGCGGACAAGGCCATAGATCTCGGCCGCCAGAGGCGCGGCCAATGCGGCAATATGACGCTGATCCTGCTGGGCGACGATCTTGGCCGATCCGGCGGTATCTGCGCCGACCAGCCCGCGGATCCCGTGACGGCGCATAAAGTCGCGGCACTGGCCAAGCAGAACCGTGTGGCTCATGGCCTCGGTCACCTCGTCCAGCCGCGCGCCGGGCACGCCAAGCAGGCTGATATGGACGCGCACGAACGCCTCGTCGATGATATGCAGGCCGGATTCGGGCAGCAAATGATGGATATCGGCGACCCGGCCATAGGTCGAGTTCTCGACCGGCAGCATCGCCAGATCGGCCAGACCGCCGCGCACGGCCTCGATCACATCCTCGAATGTGCGGCAGGGCAGCGGCTCCATCTCGGGTCGCGCGGTGCGGCAGGCCTGATGAGAATAGGCGCCTGGCTCGCCCTGAAAAGCGATGCGGTTGGTCGTCTTGGTCATTTCCGTATCATCCGGGCAAAAGATCGCGGCTTTCGGCGTCAACTATACCTTGAACCGACCGAAAGAAAGCGGATAGATACAGGCCATAATTTTGAACACTACCTAGCGGGGACGGCAAATGTTCAACACCATGACCATCACCAAGGCGTCGGGCGCGCTCATCGGCTCGTTGTTGGCGCTTCTGCTGCTGTTCTGGGCGGGCAGCGGGCTGTTCCATGTCGGGCCGGAGGGCCATGGCGACGAGATCGCGCAGGCCTATACCATCCCGGTCGAGACCGCCGATGCAGGCGGCGCGGCCCCTGCCGAAGAGGTCGATTTCGCGACCTTGCTGGCCGAAGCCGATGTCGGACGCGGCGAGCGCGCCTTTGGCAAATGCCGCGCCTGTCACAAGCTGGACGGCTCGGACGGGGTTGGCCCGCATCTGAACGGCATCGTCGGTCGTGATATGGCCGCCGTCGGGGGCTTTGCCTATTCGGACGCCATGCATGCCCATGTCAACGACGCGCCGACCTGGACGCCCGAGGCACTGGATGAATTCCTTGCCAGTCCGCGCACTGTGGTGCCGGGGACCAAGATGACCTTTGCCGGCATGCCCCGCGCAGGCGAGCGCGCAGATCTGATCGCCTATCTGGAAACCCAGCCTTAAGGCATTGAGCCTGCAACGCCTCTGGCATGAGCCTGCAACGCCCGGTCCGCAATGGCCGGGCGTTTGTCTTTGTGGCGCGGGGGCTTTCATCACCATCGGGTGGGGCAGGGATACGCGGGCCGCGTCGGGGCGGGTAATCACGAAATCGCGGATTGATCCGACCTGCCGCGCGCCCTAGCCTGATCCGGCAGATGAAAGGACCATCATGACCCAGACCGCCCGCCTCGCCGCCCTCATGTTGCCGCTGTCGCTGATGCCGCTTGCCGCGCAGGAGGCCGCGCCCGGCGCCGCAGGCGGGGATGTGACCGTGTCCCATGCCATCGCAATCTTTGGCGAGCCGGCCTTGCCGGCGGATTTCGAGCATCTGCCCTATGTCAATCCCGATGCCCCCAAGGGCGGCGAGATCTCGATTGCCTTTGGCGGCGGCTTTGACAGTTTTAATCCCTATACCGTGAAGGGCCGCGCCGAAGCGATGTCGAACATCATGATCGAGGATCTGATGACCGGCACGGCGGATGAGATCGGCACCGCCTATTGCCTGATCTGCGAGACCATCGAATACCCCGCCAGCCGCGACTGGGTGATCTTTAACCTGCGGCCCGAGGCGCGGTTTTCGGATGGCAGCGCGGTCACGGCCGATGACGTGCTGTTCAGCTATGAGACGCTGCGCGACAAGGGGCTGTCCTCGTTTCGCAGGGTCTTTGCCCAGTCGGTCGCCGGCGCCGAGGTGCTGGACACTTATCGCATCCGTTTCGATTTTGTCCCCGGCTATCCCCGCCGCGATGTGATTGCGGGCGTCGGATCGCTGCCGGTGTTCTCGCGCGCGGATTTCGAATCGACCGGGCGCGACCTGGGTGAAAGCAATGCCCGGCCGATGGTCGGCTCTGGCCCTTATATGTTCGGGCGCATGGACATGGGGCGCACGGCCGTCTGGAAACGCAACCCGGATTATTGGGGCCGGGATCTGCCGATCAACCGCGGCCGGCATAATTTCGACCGCATCCGGGTCGAATATTTCGCCGATTCCGATGCCGCGTTCGAGGCGTTCAAGGCCGGCGAATACACGATCCGCAACGAAACCAATTCGATGAGCTGGGCAACCGGCTATGATTTTCCCGGCGTCGCCAACGGCTATGTCATCCGCGCCGAGATCCCCGAGGGCGACAAGGCCCCGGCACAGGGATTTTTCTTCAACCTGCGCCGCGACAAGTTCCAGGATCCCCGCCTGCGCGAGGCGATCGGGCTGATGTTCAACTTTGAATGGTCGAACCGGGCGCTGTTTTATGATCTTTATGCGCGCACCCAGTCGTTTTGGGAAAACAGCGATCTCAAGGCCGAAGGCCCGCCCTCGGCCGAAGAACTGGCCCTGCTGGCGCCGCTGGCCGATGATCTGCCCGAGGGTATTCTGACGCAGGATGCGATCTTGCCGCCTGTCAGCGGCGAGCGTCAGCTGGACCGCGGCAATCAGCGCCGTGCCGGCGCGCTCCTGGATGCGGCGGGCTGGGTTCCGGGGCAATCAGGCGGGATGCGGCGCAACGCCGAGGGCCAGCCGCTGACGGTCGAGTTTCTCAGCGACAGCCCGGTGTTCGAGCGCGTCATCAATCCCTTTGTCGAAAATCTGCGCGCCATCGGCGTCGATGCGCGGCTGGTCCGGGTCGATGACAGCGAATATCAGAACCGGCGGGCACGGTTCGATTACGATATCATCATTGGTCACGCCCAGACGTCGATGATCGCCTCGGACGGGCTGTATCAGGTCTTTGGCACGCAAGGCGCCGATGATGTCTTCAACGTCGCGGGCCTGTCGAACCCGGCCATTGACGCGCTGATCGGCGCGGCCGTGGCCGCTGAAACCGAGGCCGAGATGGCGGTGGCGACCCATGCGCTTGACCGCAGCCTGCGCGCGATGCGCATCTGGGTGCCCAACTGGTTCAAACCGATGCAGACCCTTGCCTATTATGATCAGTATGACCGGCCCGAGAACCCGCCGCCCTATATCGGGCTGACCACCCGCAACATGTGGTATCTTGATTTCTGGTGGTATAATGCCGAAAAAGCCGAAAAGCTGCGTGCGGCAGGGGCGTTGCGCTGAGGATGCGCCCATTGCGGGCAGGTGATAACAGGCGCGGAATATAAAGCCGCGCACAGACCAGGGCAGGGTATGGCAGCCTATATCTTACGGCGTTTGGTTCTGATCATCCCGACGCTGATCGGTATCCTGATCATCAATTTCGCCCTGATCCAGTTCGTGCCGGGCGGCCCGATCGAACAGATCATCGCCCGCGTTCAGGGCGAGGGCGACAGTTTCGCCAATGTTGCTGGCGGCGGGGGCGGTGACGGGGGCGGGCTGCAATATGCCGGCGCGCAGAACCTGCCGCCTGAATTCCTGTCCGAGCTGGAATTGCAGATGGGCTTTGCCGAGATCATCTGCGCCCCCGGCCATCAGGGCACGCCCAGCCTGAGTGATCCCGACTGCCGCAAGGAAAGCATCGGCGCGCTGCGCCGCTTTGGCATCATGCTGGGAAATTACCTGCATTTCGATTTCGGAAACAGCTGGTTCCGTTCGGCCAGCGTGGTCGACGCGATCCGCAAGACCCTTCCGGTCTCGATCACGCTGGGGCTGTGGACGACGCTGCTGGCCTATCTGATCTCGATCCCGCTGGGGATCCGCAAGGCGGTGCGCG
>JAUNTL010000008.1 GCA_030538705.1 Paracoccus sp. (in: a-proteobacteria)
CCTCTCACCACCCCCCTCGCATCCGCCGCAGGCCGCGTTACACTGCTGCCATGACCGGCCAGCCGACGATCCGTATCCGTATCCTCTCCACCCATGGCTCTGCCCCGCGCGAGGCCGGGACCGAGATGATTGTCAGCGCCACCGGCATCAGTGGCACCATCGGCGGCGGGCGGCTGGAATTCGACGCTGTCGGCCGGGCGCGGCAGATGATCGTGACGGGCGAGGCGGCGGCCGAAATCTCTGTCACACTTGGCCCGGGCAGCGGGCAGTGCTGCGGCGGGCGGGTCCGGCTGTCGCTGGACCGGGCGGCCCCCTCGGCGCCCGAACCGCGCCCCGTCGTGCTGATCTTCGGGGCCGGGCATGTTGGCCGGGCGCTGGCGCAGATCATGCGAGACCTGCCCTTTTCGGTCGAATTGCTGGACGAACGCCCCGATCAGCTGGCGCTTGCGCCCGCCGGCATCACGGCCCGCCTGACCACCCTGCCCGAGGCCGCGATCCGCGCCGCGCCGCCGGCTGCGGCCTATGTCATCGCGACCCATGATCACGGGCTGGACTTTTTGCTGGTGGCCGAGGCGCTGCGGCGCAATGACGCCACCTATACCGGCATGATCGGCAGCGCCACCAAGCGCGCCCGGCTGGAGCATGCCCTGCGCGCGCAGGGTCTCGACCCGGCGGGGCTGACCTGTCCGATCGGGGCCGGCCAGATCCGCGACAAGCGCCCCGAGATAATCGCGCTGTTCACGGCGGCCGAGATTGCCCGATCTTTTGCGCCAATGCCTGCTCTTGATTGACAGTGCCGCACCCTATTGCGAGAAAACCGCAACAAACGCGGAGGAAGTGATGAAAAAACTCTATCCCGATGCCGGGGCAGCGCTGGATGGGCTGCTGGCGGACGGTATGCATATCGCTGCCGGCGGCTTTGGCCTGTGCGGTATCCCCGAACTGCTGATCGACGCCATCGTCGCCAGCGGCGTCAAGGATCTGACGATTGCCAGCAACAACTGCGGCGTCGACGGCTTTGGGCTGGGCAAGCTGCTGGACACAAAGCAGATTGCGAAGATGCAATCGTCCTATGTCGGCGAAAATGCCGAGTTCATGCGTCAGTTCCTCTCGGGCGAGCTGGAGCTGGAGTTCAATCCCCAGGGCACGCTGGCCGAGCGCATGCGCGCCGGCGGCGCCGGCATTCCGGGCTTTTACACCCCCACCGGCGTCGGCACCGTCATCGCCGAGGGTAAAGAGGTCAAGACCTTTGACGGCAAGGAATATATCCTTGAGCGCGGCATCGTCGCCGACCTGTCCATCGTCAAGGCATGGAAGGCCGACGAGACCGGCAACGCGATTTTCCGCAAGACCGCGCGCAACTTTAACGTGCCGGCGGCGAAATGCGGCCGCGTCTGCGTGCTTGAGGTCGAAGAGATCGTGCCCGTCGGCAGCCTTGATCCCGATCACATCCACCTGCCCGGCATCTATGTTCACCGCCTGATTCAGGGCGAGCATGAAAAGCGCATCGAGCAGCGCACCACCCGCAAGAAGGAGGCCTGAACCATGGCATGGGACCGCAACCAGATGGCCGCCCGCGCAGCGAAAGAGTTGCAGGACGGCTGGTATGTGAACCTTGGCATCGGCATCCCGACGCTGGTCGCGAACTATATCCCCGATGGCATCACCGTGACGCTGCAATCGGAAAACGGCATGCTGGGTATCGGCCCCTTCCCCTATGAGGGCGAGGAGGACCCCGATCTCATCAACGCCGGCAAGCAGACCATCACCGAATTGCCCAATTCGGCCTATTTCGACAGCGCGGAAAGCTTTGCGATGATCCGCGGCGGCAAGATCGCCATGGCGATCCTCGGCGCGATGGAGGTGGCCGAGAATGGCGATCTGGCCAACTGGATGATCCCCGGCAAGCTGGTCAAGGGCATGGGCGGCGCGATGGATCTGGTCGCCGGCGTCGGCCGCGTGGTCGTCGTCATGGATCACACCAACAAACACGGCGAATCCAAGGTGCTGCGTGAATGCACCCTGCCGCTGACCGGCACAGGCGTGGTGGATCGCATCATCTCGAATCTTGGCGTTCTGGATGTGGTCGAGGGCGGGCTGAAGATCGTCGAGCTGGCCGATGGCGTCACCGAGGACGAGCTGCGCGCCGCGACCGAGGCAACCATCGTCTGAGCCCACCCCAAAAACCCCAAGGCCCCGCCCGACCCGGCGGGGCCTTTTTCGTTTGGGGCCAGAGCGGAATTCTCAGCCGGTTGCCGCCAGCATCACCGCCTCAGGCGCAAGGTCGCATTCGGGAAGGGACAGCCGGAATCGTCGACCTCGCGCCGGGAAATTTCCTGAAACCCAAGCGCGTTGTAGAAGCAGAGGGCCTGCTCATTCGCGGTATAGACCTCCAGCGACAACTCGGGCCGCCCGCTCATCGCATGTTCGATCAGCTTGCGCCCGACGCCCCGGCCCTGCTGGTCTGGTGCGATGAATATCCCCCCAACGAAGCTGCCCAAAAGGCTGATGAAGCCAACCGCTTCCTCGCCAAGGCAGGCCACGAGGGTCTCGGCCTTGGGCAGATATTCCTCCTCGATCAAGCGGCGCTGTTCGGTCAGCCTGTGCTTGCCAATGAAGGGATGCGCCTTCAGCGAGGCCTGAAACCAGATATCTGACAGGTCTTTCAGATCCGTTGCCGCGACAAAGGGGCGGATCAACAGGTTGTTCTTCCCCATAGGAACTCCTCAGGCATCATGGCGCGGGCGTCAGTGCGGCCCTGCCTCGGTGATGATCAGATCAAGCGCCTCGTCATGGGGTTCGGGGCGGATCGAGGGCAGGCGCGCGCCCTCATGCCCGATGCCGATGGCATAGGGGCGCGGGCGCGATGCGGCAAGCGTGCGGTCGTAAAAGCCGCCGCCGTAACCCATGCGGAAGCGCGCCTCGTCCCAGCCGACCAGCGGGGCAAGGACGATCCGGGGCGAGACCTGTGTCTCGGTCGCGGGTTCGGCGATGTTCCACGCACCGGCGCGCATGGCGACGTCGGGCGACCATGGCCGGAAGATCAGCGGCGCGTCCTTGGCCACCACCACGGGCAGCGCGATCTGCACGCCGCGCGCGCAGGCCGCCGCCATCCATGGGCGCAAGTCGACCTCGGCGCGGATGGGCCAGAAGGCCGCCAGCACCATGCCCTGCGCGCCGTCAAAGCCTGCCTCCAGCACCTCATCCAGATGCGCGGCAATCGCGTTTGCAGCCGCGCGGCGCGGGGCGGCGCCCATCCCCTCACGCGCGGCAATCAGGTGCGCGCGCGTGGCCTTGCGCCATGTGGCCCCGCCCGCCTGATCCCGGCCCGCCTGATCCGCGCGCGCCATCTGCCCCGCCAGACATGGCAGAGAGGCATATTCCGGCGGCGCATCATTATCGGGCATGTCGCGGGGTTGAGCTTGCTTCGGCTGGCTGCAATGCTGCGCGCAAGCACGCGCACTGGCAAGGGGGAACCGAAATGGCCGATGTCACACGCGAGGGCGACGCCTTCACCGTCGCGGCCCCGATCATCGCGGACGGGCTGGACCTGCCCGAACACGCCATCGCGCGCGCCATGGCCATGGGCAAGATCACCACCCAGCATGAACGCGGCGAGGACGAGGATGCTGGCCGCTTCCGCCTGTCTTTCTTCTACAAGACCAAGGTGTTACGCCTGACCGTGGATGCCGGGGGCAATATCCTCAGCCGCGCACGGTTTGAACGTGCGCCGCCTGCGGGGAGCTGAGTGATGCCCCCTGCCAGGCCCTTGTGATCTGATCGAGTTCTTCGCAGCCCATGCCTGAGCGCCGGGGCGCACATGGATCGGGACAGGGCTGCCCCCTCTGCATAACGGGCGCGCCATAAAAAAGGCCCGCAAGCTGCGGGCCTTTTTTAGCGTCTGGAACGGGTCACATACGTGAGGCAACGTTTTCCCAGTTCACCAGCTTGTCGAGGAAGTTTTCCAGATATTTCGGCCGCGCGTTGCGAAAGTCGATGTAATAGGAATGCTCCCATACGTCGCAGCCCAGCAGCGCCTTTTGCCCGGCACACAGCGGGTTGACGCCGTTTTCCGTCTTGGTCACTTCCATCTTGCCGTCGGCGTTCTGCACCAGCCAGACCCAGCCAGAGCCGAACTGACCCACGCCACCCTCGACAAATTTTTTCTTGAACTCCTCGACCGAGCCAAAGCAGTCCTTGATGCATTTTTCCAGCTCGGACGGCATCGCGCCGGGATTCGGACCCATCATTTCCCAGAACTGCGCATGGTTCCAGTGCTGGCTGGCATTGTTGAAAATGCCGCTCTGCGCAACGGCGCCCTTTTGATAAGTGCCGGTGACGATATCTTCCAGCGACTTGCCTTCCCACTCGGTGCCGGCGATCAGCTCGTTCAGCTTGTCGACATAGGCCTTGTGGTGCTTGTCATGATGATATTCCAGCGTTTCCTTTGACATGCCGCCATTGGCAAGCGCGTCGTGGGCATAGGGAAGATCGGGAAGCGTAAAGGCCATGGTGTCATCCTTCCTGTTGGCTGCGGTTACCCTAGCAACGCGACCCTGGCTGCACGGGTTCCGGCCATTGGCTTATCATCAAAACAACAAAAGAAAAAAGGCCCGCGGCCGGGGCCGGGGCCTTTTCCTGATGATCGCAGGCGCGCGATCAGTTGGCCGGGGCCGGGGCGTCTGCTGCCGGGGCCTCTGCCTCTACTTCAACGGCAGGCGCGTCGGCGGCGGGCGCGGGATCTGTGGTTTCAATCGTGACGGTGGTATCACCGCCCGAATCACCGCTGGTCGCAACCGGGGTCGAGTTGCCGGTCATCAGCCAGAACACCACTGCAACCGCGATGACGAGGGCGCCCACGATGAAATAGAGGCTGTTATTGCTGGATTCATTTGCCATTTGACTAAACTCCGCGTTCTGAATGGTCTTGATGCGCTGCCAACGCCCGAAACAGCGAAACGGATCCGTCGCCCTGCAACAAACTGCCGCAGGCTGATGCAGGAAAGTCACGCCGGCCGGGCGGTGGCCGGGGTTTTGCCGGGCGTTAAAACCACCTATCTATCAGGCAACCGCAAAAAGGAGCGCCGATGTTCTTCTGGCTGATTGCTGCCGCCATGACCCTGATTGCCGCCGTGGCCATCGTGTTGCCCTTTACGCGCCGCGACGGCGCCGGGTTCCAGCCGACGGCTGCCTACGATCTTCAGGTCTATCGTGACCAGTTGGCCGAGGTCGAGCGCGATCTGGCACGCGGCATCATCGAGCCGGCCGAGGCCGGCCGCCTGCGCAACGAGATCGGGCGCAAGGTTCTGGATACCGACCGCGCGCTTGGCCGGCAGCTCAAGGCAGCCGCACCCGCCGGTGGCCGCGGGCTGGGCGCGGTCCTGCTGCTCGGGCTGTGCGTGCTGGGGGGGATCATGCTTTATACGCGCATCGGCGCGCCCGGCATGCCCGATATGGGGCTGGCCACACGTATCGCCAGTGCCGACGCCCATTATGCCGCCCGCCCGTCACAGGCCGAGGCCGAAGCCACGGCCAAGGCGGGTCCGGCTGCCCCCACGCCGCCCGTTGATGCCCAGATGGCCGAGTTGATGGAGCGGTTGCGCGATGCCGTGGCCGCCAACCCCGATGACGTGCAGGGCCTCGCCCTTCTGGCGAATTTCGAGGCCCGTCTGGGCAACACCACCGCGGCCCAGACGGCACAGGCCCATCTGATCGAGGTTCTGGGCGATCAGGCGACGGCGGATGAACATGCGCGCCTTGCCGGGCTGATGGCCGAAACGGCAGGCGGCATCATCACCCCCGAGGGCGAGGCGCAGATCGACCGCGCCCTGGCGCTTGATCCGCGCAATATTCAGGCACGCTATATGTCGGGGCTGCTGCATGCACAGAACGGGCGGCCTGATCTGACGTTTCCGATCTGGCACGCCCTGCTGAGCGATGCCCCGGCGGATTCGCCCTGGGCGGCCTCGGTGCGTCAGTCGATCGAGGGCATCGCATGGCTGGCCGGCAATCCTGATTATGTTCCCCCCGCTCCGCGCGGCGCGATGACCGCGCCGATACTGCGCGCCCCTGACGCCGATCAGATGGCCGCCGCCGCCGAGATGTCGGACGAGGACCGCGCGGCCTTTATCGCCGCAATGGTCGAACAGCTGGAACACCGGCTGGCATCCGAGGGCGGGACGCCGCAGGAATGGGCGCAACTGATCTCGGCGCTTGGCGTCATCGGCAAGAGCGAGCATGCACGCAATATTCTGGCCGAGGCACGCACGGTCTTTGCCCGCGACGATGCGGCGCTTGCCCTGATCGAGAGCGCCGCAGCGCATGCAGGGATCGCGCAGTGATCCACGACGAGATCACCGATTTCGCCGCCGCTCTGCCCCGGGCCGGCGCGGTTGCGGGCCTTGATCTTGGCACCAAGACCATCGGTGTCGCTGTCAGCGACGGTCTGCGTCAGGTCGCCTCGCCGATCACGGTGATCCGGCGCGAGAAATTCACCGCCGATGCACAGGCGCTCATGTCAATCGTGGCGGAACGCGGGCTGTGTGGTCTGGTTCTGGGCCTGCCGCGCAACATGGACGGCTCGGAAGGGCCGCGCGCGCAATCGACCCGCGCATTCGCACGCAACCTGTCGCGGCTGACCGAACTGCCGATCACCTTCTGGGACGAACGCCTGTCCACGGTCGCGGCCGAGCGCGCCCTGCTGGAGGCCGACACCTCGCGCAAGCGCCGCGCCGAGGTGATAGATCAGGTGGCGGCGGGCTATATTCTGCAAGGTGCGCTCGACCGGCTGCGCTATCTGGGCTGAGCGGCACCCCGATCCGCCGGGATCGGCCCGATGCCGGGACCGGTCAGCAGGTGATCCGGCGCCGGATATCCCCACAGATCAGGTGCCCCCCGCCCGGCAAAGCCATTTGCCACCGCACGGGCCGGCGTCGCGGGCGCGCCGGCCGCGCGCCACCGAGTCGTAAAGCTGTGCGCGCTATCCCGCCTGCGCGCGGGCATCCCGCAGAGGGGGGCCGCCTCCCCCTTCTGCTTACTCGCTATCCCGCCTGCGTGCGGGCATCCCTCCACCTCGCCGCGCGGGCATCGCGCTCTTGGTGATGTGCAAAAGCCGTAGCGGCGCCGGCTGCGTCGCGGGCGAGCGGAGATTATTCACATCATTGTCACCAGCCACCACAGTAACGCCCGGCCGCACGCGCGTGCATTACGCCGCCCCGGCGCGCGCAACAGCAACGGTGATACCGCCGGCCGCGCCTGCGGACATTACTGGTCCGGCAGTCGCAGGCGGGCAATCCCCACGGCATCGCGCGCGCGAAGATGACCGCGCCGCCCTGCAACTGATATTCCACCGGCAACCCACGGCGTCGCACGCGCGGAGATGACATGTCCGGTGAGCGGGGCAGAATTTCTGCTGTGTCGCCTGCGCGCCGGCATCGCGCCTGTCAGGGACCGGCCGCAGGGGCACAATGCCCCCCGCAGCCATTCTGCTCATGGCCGTGCGGCAACATCTCTGGCGCGCTTTTCATATCCGGGCCGGCGCCTGATCCGCCGGGGGCGGGCGGATCTCAGCCCCGGAAATGGTCGTGGATCTTTTGCGCCAGACCTTCGCTGATGCCCTCGACCGCCATCAGATCCGCCACCCCGGCCCTGCTGACTGCCTTGGCCGAACCGAAATGCGCCAGCAGCGCGCGCTTGCGCGCCGCGCCAACGCCGGAGATGTCATCCAGCGGCGTGGCCGAAACCGCCTTGGCGCGGCGCGCGCGATGGGTGCCGATCGCCCAGCGATGGGCCTCGTCACGCAGACGCTGGATGAAATAAAGCACCGGATCATTCATCCGCAGCGCCTTGGGCGGGCTGGCGATGCGGTGAAACACCTCTTTGCCATGATCGCGGTCGACACCCTTGGCAACGCCGATGACGGGAATGTCCTCGATCCCGAGATCGGCCAGGATGCCGTCAACCGCGCTGATCTGCCCCTGTCCGCCGTCGATCAGCAAAAGGTCCGGCCAGGCCTCGGTCGCGCGGTCGGGATCATCCTTGAGCAGCCGCGCAAAGCGCCGCATCAGCATCTCGCGCATCATGCCAAAATCATCGCCCGGGGTGATCTCGGTGCCTTTGATGTTGAATTTGCGATACTGGTTCTTCATCCAGCCTTCGGGCCCGGCGACGATCATGCCGCCGACAGCATTGGTGCCCATGATATGGCTGTTGTCGTAAACCTCGATCCGGCGGGGCGGGGCGGGCAGATCAAAGGCATCGGCCAGCCCTTCGAGAAGCCGGCGCTGCGCCGCGCTTTCGGACATGCGCCGGCCGAGACTCTCGCGCGCGTTGCGCAGCGCGTTCTCGACCAGATCGGCCTTTTCGCCCCGGCGCGGCACGCCCAGAACCACCCGCCGCCCGGCCTTTTGCGACAGCACGTCACCCATCAGGTCCATATCCTCGACCCCGTGCGACAACAGCACCATGCGCGGGGGCACCTTGCCATCATAGAACTGCATCAGGAATGCCTGCATCACCTCGTCATGCGATTCCGCGCCACCCAGCCGGGGATAAAAATCGCGGTTGCCCCAGCTCTGATTGCCGCGGATGAAAAAGACCTGAACACAGGCCTGCCCGCCCTCCATATGCAGGGCGACGATATCGGCCTCGGGGATGGCGCGGGGGTTGATTGCCTGCACCGACTGGATCGCCGTCAGCGCCTTGATCCGGTCGCGCAGGGCGGCGGCGCGTTCATATTCCATCGCTTCGGAGGCACGCGCCATCTCGCCGGCAAGCTCGGCCTGAATGCGCGTGGATTTTCCCTGCAAGAACAGCTCTGCATCGGCAACAAGCGCGGCATATTCATGTTCGGATATCCGGCCCACACAGGGGGCGCTGCACCGCTTGATCTGATACATCAGGCAAGGGCGCGTCCGCGCCTCGAATACGGCATCGGTGCAGTTGCGCAGCAAAAACACGCGCTGCAACTGGTTCAGCGTCCGGTTCACCGCCATGCCGCTGGCAAAGGGGCCGTAATAGTCACCCTTTTCCGACTTTGCGCCGCGGTGTTTCTTGATCTGGGCAAAGGGATGAGACTTGGCGACGAGGATGTTGGGAAATGACTTGTCGTCGCGCAGCAGCACGTTATAGCGCGGCTTCAGCTGCTTGATCAGGTTCTGTTCCAGCAGCAGCGCCTCGGTTTCGGTGCGCGTGGTCAGGAACATCATCGAACAGGTTTCGCGGATCATCCGCGCGATGCGCACGGTATGGCCATGCCCGCGCGCATAATTCGAGACCCGCGCGCGCAGATCGCGCGCCTTGCCGACATAAAGAACATCGCCCTTTTCGCCCAGCATCCGATAGACGCCCGGACTGGTATCCAGTGTCTTGAGATAGTCCGCGATAAGGGCCTGGCCGGTCAGTTGGCGAGAGGAATCGGTCATGGTTTACAGATGGGTGATTCTGGGGTCCGGCTGCAAGTTCCGGCGCCCGGATGCAAGAGACGATATGTCCACGGTTTCTGTGGATAACTCTGTGGGCGGGCTGTGACGATCAGATGTTTCACCAATAAAACAAGGTTGTTCCTGTGATTGCCTGTTTTTTGTGCAACAACGTAGGCCATTGTTTTTAAATCATTCTTTATCTGCGCCGGGCAAGATCCTGAAAAACAATACTGAATCGTGACGGTTTTGTTAACGACCGTCGCAAAGTGGACAAAATGTCGCTTGTCTTCGCCTTGCCCGTTACTCCACGCCAAGGATATCGGGGGTCTGCCAGCCAAGGTGCTGACCACCATCAACGCAGATCAGCTGCCCGGTGACGGCCCGCGCACCCAGCAGATAAGCCAGCGCATCGGCCACATCCTGCGGGTCGGCACCACGTTCAAGGATCGTTGCGGCACGCTGGCGGGCGAAATGCTCGGGCGACTGGCGCGCACCTTTCAGTGTCGGGCCGGGACCGATGGCGTTGACACGGATATCGGGGGCAAGCGCCTGCGCCAGCATCCGCGTCATGTCCCACAGCGCTGCCTTGGCGATGGAATAGGTCATGAATTCAGGCGTCGGTTTCAGCACCCGCTGATCAACCATGTTGACGATCAGCCCCGCGGCAACCGGCTCTCCCCCGTCGCGATGACCGCGCGGCGCCTGAGCGGCAAAGGCTTGCGACAGAACGAAGGGCGCGCGCAGGTTCGACCCGATATGGCGATCCCAGCCGGTCCGCGTGGCGGTGGCGATATTGTCATACTCAAAGACCGAGGCGTTATTGACCAGCACCGTCAGCTGACCCATCTCGGCGGCCACCCGGCCGACCAGGGCCTCGGCCGCCCCGATATCCAGAA
Organism: Paracoccus sp. (in: a-proteobacteria); assembly: GCA_030538705.1. Taxonomy (GTDB): domain Bacteria; phylum Pseudomonadota; class Alphaproteobacteria; order Rhodobacterales; family Rhodobacteraceae; genus Paracoccus. The sequence goes on from JAUNTL010000008.1 coordinate 10,319, forward strand.
GATCGGCGGCGAAACCCTGTGCCGCGACGCCGTGGCTGCGGGCCTTTGCGATCACATCCCCGGCCTCGGCCGCCGAGCCGTGATAATGCACCGCGACATCATAGCCGCGCCGCGCCAGTTCAAGGACCATCGCCCGGCCCAGCCGGCGCGCGCCCCCGGTGACAAGTGCGACCCCGCTCATGTCAGCAGCAGCCACGAGAGATAGCCGGCATAGCCGGCCACAAGGCCCAGCCCGGTCAGCCGCCCGACGGGCAGGCGCAGCCACAGGAACGGCCCGACGATCACAATACAGGCCAGCATCAGCCACAGATCAAGGCGCAGCATCTCGGCGGGGACATGCAGCGGGCCGAGGAACGAGGTGATCCCCACGATGGCCAGGATATTGAACAGGTTCGAGCCGATGACATTGCCAAGCGCCATATCGGCCCGCCCCCGCAGCGCCGAGGCGACCGAGGCCGCCAGTTCGGGCAATGAGGTGCCGATCGCGACCAGCGTCAGCCCGATCACCGCCTCGCTGATGCCAAAGCCGCGCGCAATATCCGCCGCCCCCGTGACCAGCAGGCGCGCCCCGATGGGCAGCATGATCAGCCCGATTGCCAGCCACAGCGCAATCTTGCGCGGATGGCTGGTGCGGACCGGCAAGGCCGACGCACTCCCCGAGGCCCGGCCCGCGCGCGTGATCTGAAGCGTCAGCGTCAGCGCCAGCCCGGCCAGCAGCAGCGCGCCATGCCACCAGCGAAGCGGCCCGGCCAAACACAGGATGATCAGCGCCACCGAGGCGAGAACGGTATAGATCCAGCTGGATTTCAGTTCGGCGTCGTCGCTGACGACAGGCGCCACCATCGCAGTCAGCCCGAGGATCAGCAGAATATTCGCAATATTCGAGCCGACGACATTGCCAAGCGCAATCGCCGGCTTGCCGTCCCAGGCAGCCGCAACCGACACGATCAGCTCGGGCGCCGAGGTGCCAAAGGCCAGCACCGTCAGCCCGACAATGACCGGCGCGATCCCCAGCCGCAGCGCCAGCGCCACCGCCCCGCGCACCAGATAATCGCCGCCCAGAACCAGAAGGCCCAGCCCGAGGGCGATCAGCGCCAGATCAGCGATCACGGCGCGGCAACCCAAGCAGCCGCGCAATGAACCGGCGCATACCGGGACCGACCGCGATGGCCAGGGCAATAAAGATCAGCAGAAACAGCAGGACCGATTTGATCATAGGCCGAACCTCTGAAATGCCGCGCGTTCCTCGATCGCGGCGATGGTTTCCCCCGCCAGCGCATCGGCAGAGATGCCAAAGCGGCGCAGAAAGGGCTGGCGGATGCCAAAGTTCTCAAACCGGACGTCATCACCGTAAAGCGCGCGCATCTTGGGTTGCAGATGGGCAATGCCGTCGATCAGACCCAGTTCCCGCGCACGGCCGGCCAGCCAGAATTCGCCGGTAAAGATATCCTCATCCGCCAGCCGCGCGCCGCGCCGGTCGCGCACCTGTGCGATGAAAATTGCGTGCATCTGATCCAGCAGCGCGCGCAGCCGGGCGATATCTTCGGGGTTCTGGGGGCGGAACATGTCAAGCTGCGATTTCGAGCGCCCGGCAGTATGGACACGCCGCTCGATCCCGTGACGGGCGATGAAATCCTGCAATCCGAAAGAGGCCGAGATCACGCCGATCGAGCCGATCACCGAACAGTCGTCGGACCAGATCTGATCAGCCGCGCTTGCCAGCCAGTAACCACCCGAGGCCGCGACATCCTCGACAAAGGCATGAACCGGCACCTCATGCGCGTCAGCCAGCCGCCGGATACGCGCGGCAATCAGCGATGACTGCACCGGCGATCCGCCCGGCGAATTGATCGCCAGCGCCACCGCAGCGGGGCGGCCACGTGTGAAGGCACGCTCGATCACCGGGGCAAGGGCGGCATCGTTCAGCCCGCCCCCGCCACCCCGCCCGGCGATACCGATGGCACCTTGCAGGCGCAGAACGTGAACGCGCGGCGCGCGGCGGAAAAAAGGCAGGCGGATTGGCAATCTCATGCCCGACAGATAGGACGCCCGCGCCCGCGCGGCAAGCGTGCCGCGTTGCAATCGGCGATCAGCCGCATCATATAGGCCCCAGAACAGACTGGGGAACCGGATGACCTATCTCGATTTCGAAAAGCCGCTTGCCGATATCGAAGGCAAGGCCGAGGAACTGCGCGCCATGGCCGGAAAGGATGATGGCGTCGATGTCGAAAAAGAGGCAGCAGCACTGGACAAAAAGGCCGGCGTGCTTCTGAAAGAAATCTACGGAAACCTTGATCCGTGGCGCAAGACACAGGTCGCGCGGCACCCCGAACGGCCGCATTGCAACGCCTATATCAGCGCACTGTTCACGGATTATACGCCGCTGGCGGGCGACCGCGCTTTTGGCGACGACCATGCCGTCATGGGGGGGCTGGCGCGGTTCAATGACGCGCCCTGCGTCGTGATCGGGCATGAAAAGGGCAATGACACCCGTTCGCGCATCGAACACAATTTTGGCATGGCCCGGCCCGAGGGCTATCGCAAGGCGATCCGGCTGATGGATCTGGCCGACCGCTTTGGCCTGCCTGTCATCACGCTGGTCGACACGCCCGGCGCCTATCCCGGCAAGGGCGCCGAGGAACGCGGACAGTCCGAAGCCATCGCGCGCTCGACCGAGAAATGTCTGCAAATCGGCGTGCCTCTGGTGTCGGTCATTATCGGTGAAGGCGGATCGGGCGGCGCGGTCGCCTTTGCCACCGCGAATCGCATCGCCATGCTGGAGCATTCGATCTATTCGGTGATCTCGCCCGAGGGCTGCGCCTCGATCCTGTGGAAAGACGCCGAAAAGATGCGTGACGCCGCCGAGGCCCTGCGGCTGACCGCACAGGATCTGAAAAAACTGGGCGTGATCGACCGTATCGTGGCCGAACCTGTCGGCGGCGCGCAGCGCGACCCGCAGGCCGCGATCAGTGCCGTGGGCCGCGAGATTGCCGCCATGCTGAAGGATCTGTCGGGCAAAAGCCGCACCGAGCTGATCCGCGACCGCCGCCAGAAGTTTCTGGATATGGGCAAGACCGGGCTTGCCTAGGCCGGGCTGACCGGGGTTGAGAGGCCGGCCCGCCGGCCCTCCGGGTGCAGCAAGATATTTCGGCCGGCCGCGCAGAGACAACCCGGCCGGCAATGCGCCGTGAACGGCCAGCTGCGGCGGGACATGCGCCCATCGCAGCGGGCGGGAAACCGGCCGGACCGCGGCCGGGGCGCACCGCCGCGACAGCGCCATCCTGCGGCCGCCGCCATCCCCTAACCGGCTTGCCAAGCCGCGTTGTGCTGACTAGATAGGCCCGTCCGCATCTGAAAGGCCGTTCCTTTGGAAAACGTCGTCCTGACCGTCCACCTGATCCTCGCGCTGCTGCTGATCGGCGTCGTGCTTTTGCAACGCTCTGAGGGCGGCGGGCTGGGCATGGGCGGCGGCGGTGGCGGCGGTGGCGTCATGACCGGCCGGCAGGCCGCGAACGCGCTGACCCGCATGACCTGGATCATCGCGGCCGCCTTTATCGTGACCTCGATCTCGCTGACGGTGATCGCCGCGCGCAATGCCACGGGCGGCTCGGTTCTCGATCAGCTCAATATCGGCGGCACGACCGCGCCGGACACGGGTTCGGCGCCGCAATTGCCGACCTATACCCCGCCGCCCGGCATCGGCCAGCCTGTGACGCCGCCCGCGCCCGAAGGCTCGCCCACCCCGGCACCGGCCACGGATGCCGCGGCCCCGGCCGCACCCGTTGCCCCGCCGGCCGCCGATGCACCAACGCAAGCGCCGGCAGCTGCGCCGGCCACGCCGCCCGCGGCCAACTGACGACAGGCAACATCAGGGCGCGACAATCCGCGCGCCCTGATCACATGGCACGACGTTGCGGTCCGCGTTGCGGCACGGAAAGTTCTCGGTTATATCTCTAATCCCGTGAACGGCGCCTTTCGGTGACCGCGCAGAATACAGATTCGAACTCACGGGGGCCGGCATGGCGCGCTTTATCTTCATCACCGGCGGCGTGGTTTCTTCACTGGGCAAAGGGCTTGCCTCGGCCGCACTCGGCGCATTGTTGCAGGCGCGCGGCTATACGGTGCGGCTGCGCAAGCTGGACCCCTATCTGAACGTCGACCCCGGCACCATGTCGCCCTTTGAACATGGCGAGGTCTTTGTCACCGATGACGGCGCCGAGACCGATCTCGACCTCGGCCATTACGAGCGCTTTACCGGTGTTTCCGCACGCCGGACCGATTCGATTTCCTCGGGGCGGATCTATTCCAATGTGCTGGAAAAGGAACGGCGCGGCGAATATCTCGGCAAGACCATTCAGGTCATCCCGCATGTTACCAATGAAATCAAAGACTTCATCTCGATCGGCGAGGATGAGGTCGATTTCATGCTGTGCGAGATCGGTGGCACGGTCGGCGATATCGAGGGCCTGCCCTTTTTCGAGGCGATCCGCCAGTTCATCCACGAACGCCCGCGCGGCGAATGCATTCTGATGCATCTGACGCTGCTGCCCTATCTGGCGGCCTCGGGTGAACTCAAGACCAAGCCGACGCAGCATTCGGTCAAGGAGCTGCAATCCATCGGGCTGGCGCCTGACGTGCTGGTCTGCCGGTCCGAGCATCCGATCCCGGAAAAGGAACGCGCCAAGATCGCGCTGTTTTGCAACGTCCGCCCCGATGCGGTGATCCCGGCCTATGATCTGAAATCCATCTATCAGGCACCGATGGCCTATCATCATGCCGGGCTTGACCGTGCTGTGCTGGATGCCTTCCGGATCAGCCCCGCCCCGCGCCCCGACCTGTCACGGTGGGAGGATGTGATCGACCGGCTGGAAAACACCGATGGCGAAGTCCGCATCGCCATTGTCGGCAAATATACCCAGCTTGAAGATGCCTATAAATCCATCGCCGAGGCCCTGACCCATGGCGGAATGGCACATCGTGTCCGTGTGAAATCCGACTGGATCGCCGCCGAAGATCTGGAGGCCGAGAATGGCCAGCACCTGCTGGACGGCTATCACGGCATCATCGTCCCCGGCGGTTTTGGCGAACGCGGGACCGAGGGCATGATCACCGCCGCCCGCTACGCGCGCGAGCGTGACGTGCCCTATCTGGGGATCTGTCTGGGCATGCAGATGGCGGTCATCGAGGCCGCGCGCAATCTTGCCGGGATCACGGATGCCGGATCTGAAGAGTTCGATCACGAGGCCGGGGCCGAACGCTTTACGCCGGTCGTCTATCATCTCAAGGAATGGGTGCAGGGCAATTACATGGTCCAGCGGTCCTTGCAGGACGACAAGGGCGGCACGATGCGTCTGGGCGCCTATACGGCCGTGCTGAAACCCGGCTCGAAAATCTCGGAAATCTACGGTGGCGCATCAGAGATCGAGGACCGCCACCGCCACCGCTACGAGGTTGACGGCCGGTATATCGACCAGCTGGAGACGACCGGGCTGTCTTTTTCGGGCATGTCGCCGGACGGCAAGCTGCCCGAGATCATCGAATACCCCGGCCATCGCTGGTTCATCGGCACCCAGGCTCACCCCGAGCTGAAATCCAAGCCCTTTGCCCCCGCGCCGCTGTTTGACGGCTTTATCGGCGCGGCAAAAGAGGGGGCGCGGCTGGTCTGAGGGTGCGGGCGCGGCTTGCAAGTTCCGCCGGCCACATCCGCCAACTGATCACGCGGACCGTCATTCCGCCCCCGGCATTTCCTATATGATGACGCGCCGCTGCGGGCATGCACACAGCCTGTCCTGACGCCGGGCCACGGGCGGTCGCAACCATAACGTGAACCCGACGAACGCGTGGCCGGCACATGCCGCCCCCGACGCCCGGGTCATCGCCCGGGCCTAAGGGTCTGCCGCGCCATGGCAGAACAGGCAATCCAGCCGATCCGTTCGATTTCAGGCAGCGTATTCTTATGAAATCAGGTTGTTGACAGCGGCGGGCCATCTACTCAACAACTGTTTATCTCTCCGGCTCATAAAGCGAGACATAATGATTCTGCGGAACGAACCGGCCAGCCTGAACCCGGCACCTCGGCTCGCGGTTCTGATCCGTTGCCGCAAAGTTGGCGCAGAAGAACTTGATCTGGCTGAAACATTGCGTTCTTCCGGCGCCACGACGATACATTTCATGGCCAATCTGGATGATCACAAGGACACAGACGGCGCCTCTGGCATCATCCCGGTAAATACCCGCGAGCTGGCGCGGCTGAACATGACCGGGATGCCGCCGAACTGGGGCTGGCTCTATGGTGATATGTGTCTCTATCTCGCGCGCGCGGCTCTCCCCGACTGTCAGCGGTTTCTTATGGTGGAGAATGACGTTCTGTTCACCGGGGACGCCGCCGCCCGTCTGTTGCAGCTTGTCAATGGCACCGATGCCGCAGCGATGGCTGTCAGGCTTGCCCTACATGAGGAGATGCCAAAGCATTCGCGGCGGCTGGCGGCGCTCGGGTGTGATCCCCACGCGGGCTGTATCTTTCCGGTCGTATACGCAACCGCCGACACGATCGACCGCATGGCCGTGCTTCGCCGTGCAGCACTTGCCGACAGACTTCTGCGGCTGAACGACGAGGCGATCCTGTCAGGCGTCGTCTTTCGCGATGCCCTGCCCTGTATCAGCCTTGATCAGGCCGAGCCGTCCCTGTTCAGCCCGGCCAGTTTCGAAACCAATCCGCCGCATCTGCGTGAAAGCGTCCTGCGCGAGACGACCGCGGCGGCCTGGCACCCGACCCATTCGCTGCAAGATGTGCTGGCACGCATCGCCGATCCCGCGCGCTCTTACGGTCCTTACCGCCTGCGTCAGATTCTCGCCGGTGCGTTACCGGAGGAACACGCCGCGATCAGGGCAGCATTACGTCAGGCACGCGCTACAAAACCGACATGAATCCGGGCTAAATCACCCTGAAACGCCGCTGGAGACGGACAGATGACGAATGACCCGATGGACTGGCTGGAAGCCGAGCTTCAGGACACGCTGGACGAGGATTACGAGATCGAGCTGGAGGATGCTGTCCTGTCGCGCGAGATCAAGCAGATCTACCGCGACGCCCATCCCGGTCAGATGGACCGCAAGCTTTACTTCCATGAGCTGCTGCGCCTGCAATCCGAGCTGATCAAGCTCCAGGACTGGGTCAGCCATTACAAGCAGAAGGTCGTGGTCATTTTTGAGGGCCGCGACAGCGCCGGCAAGGGCGGCGCGATCAAGCGCATCACACAGCGCCTGAACCCGCGCGTTGCCCGTGTCGTCGCCCTGCCGGCGCCATCGGACCGCGAGAAATCGCAATGGTATTTTCAGCGCTATGTCCCGCATCTGCCGGCCGGCGGCGAAATGGTTCTGTTCGACCGCTCGTGGTATAACCGCGCAGGCGTCGAGCGGGTCATGGGCTTTTCCTCCGAGGATGAGGTTCAGCAGTTCTTTGACGACGTCCCCGAGTTCGAGCGCATGCTGGTCCGCTCGGGCATCCGGCTGGTGAAATACTGGTTCTCGATCACCGACGAGGAACAGCAGATGCGCTTTTTGATGCGCATCCACGATCCGATGAAGCAATGGAAGCTCAGCCCGATGGACCTGCAAAGCCGCGTCCGCTGGGAATCCTATACCAAGGCCAAGGAAGAAATGTTCGAGCGCACGAACATCCCCGAAGCACCGTGGTATATCGTGCCCGGAAACGACAAAAAGCGTGCAAGGCTGAACTGCATGGCGCATCTTTTGTCACTGATGCCCTATAGCGAAGTCCCGCACGAGGATATCAACCTGCCCGACCGCGTCTTTAATCCGGATTACGAGCGCGAGGTGCTGCCGCGCGATCTGTACGTGCCGCAAAAGTATTAAATGCCTCCGGCGGGGATATTTCAGGACAGAAGATGCGCGATTACCTGATCTATGACGTGTTTACGGATCGCGCATTTGCCGGCAATCCGCTGGCGGTTGTGATGGGCGCGGACGGGCTGAGCACGGCGCAGATGCAGGCCATCACGCGCGAGTTCAACCTGTCCGAGACGATCTTCGTCATGGCACCGCGCGAGCGCGCGCATTGCGCACGGGTGCGGATATTCTGCCCGACGGCTGAACTGCCCTTTGCCGGCCATCCGACCATCGGCTGCGCGCTGCATCTGTCGGGTGGGCAGGACGGTGATCTCGTGCTGGAGGAGGAGGCCGGGCCGGTGCCTGTAACCATCCGTGACGGTCTGGCCGAGTTCACCGCCCCGCGCCTGCCGGTTCCCCATGGCCCCGCGCCCGATCCGGCGCTGATCGCACAGGCCCTTGATCTGGCCCCGGCTGATCTGGGCTTTGGCGGACATCGCGCGGCGGTCTGGCAGGGCGGGCCGGCATTTCTGTTCGTGCCGCTGGCCGGTCTGGATGCGCTTGCCCGCGCGCGCCCGATTGAACCGCAGTGGTCGCGGCTGACGGCAGCGGCGGGGACGGACAGCGCTTATCTTTACACCCCTGGCGGGCCGGGGGTCCGTGCCCGGATGTTCTGGCCCCCCAATGGCGAGGATCCGGCGACCGGCTCGGCCTCGGCGCTGCTGGCAGCGCAGTTCCATGCCGCCGGCGATCTGGCCGGGGGCTGGACGGTGCTGGAACTGGAACAAGGCGTCGAGATGGGCCGGGCATCGCGGATCACCCTCTCGGCCCGGCTGGATCACGGCAGGCTGGCCGAAATCCGCATCAAGGGCCGCGCCGTGCAGATTGCATCCGGGCGCATCCGCATCCCCGAGGAGGCGAAATGACCAAAGCCTATTGGATCGGCCATGTCAGCGTCGATGATCCTGCCGCTTATGAGGCTTATCGCCGCGCCAATGCCACCGCGTTCGAGAAATACGGTGCCCGCTTTCTGGTGCGCGGCGGTGCGCAGCAGGTGGTCGAAGGGCAGGCACGGCCGCGTTGCGTGGTGATCGAATTTGCCGATCTTGCGACCGCGCGGGCCTGTTATGACAGCCCCGAATATCAGGCCGCCAAAGCCCTGCGCGACCCGGTTTCGGATGTTGATATGGTGATCGTCGAGGGATGGGACGCAGCGGTCTAAACCGCAGACTCCGCTTGAGATTTTTCGGGCCTGCGCTATGATCGCGCCATGTTCCGAAATCTGATCTCTCGCCTTTTCGGCCAGGATGATCCGCCTGCGCCCCTGCGCGGTCAGGATGCCGAGGTTGCGATTGCCGCCCTGCTGGTGCGGGTGGCGCGCGCCGATGACCGGTATTCGCAGCACGAGGCCGAGAGGATCGACCGCATTCTTGCCCGCAGACGGGGTCTGGACGCAACCGAAGCCGCAGAGCGGCGCGCCGCCGCCGAGATGATCGAAGCCGAGGCGCCCGACACGGTCCGCTTTACCCGGCTGATCAAGGATCGCATCGCGCTTGATGACCGCAGCGGTGTTCTCGCGGCATTGTGGGAGGTGGTCTATGCCGACGGGCACCGCACCGCCGAAGAGGAATCCCTGGTCCGGCTGGTGGCCGGGCTGCTGGGTATCAATGACCGCGATTCGGGCCTGATCAGACAGCGCGTCATCGCAGATATGGGTATCGCCGACGGCTGAACAGCCACCGCGCGCGGATCGCCGTGCCGTATCACGACGGTGGCGGCGCCGGAACACGGGACCGGCGCCATCCGCTCAGCCCTTTCGGGCCTTCCATCCGTCAGGCCGCATCGTCGATATGGCCACCAAGAAACAGCTGACCGACGCGCGGATCGGCAAGCAGCCCGTCCGCACGGTCGAACATCCGCGTCTGGCCCAGTTCAAGCACCAGACCGTAATCCGATATCGCCAGTGCTGCCTTTGCGTTCTGTTCGACCATCAGCACCGTCACCCCCTGATCGCGCAGCGCGACAAGGGTCTGAAAGACCTCTTGCACAAGGTTGGGCGACAGGCCGATCGACGGCTCGTCAATCAGCATCAGCCTGGGGTCGAGCAACAGCGCGCGCGCGACCTCGAGCTGCTTTTGCTGACCGCCCGACAGCTCGATCGCCTTTTGATCGCGGCGCTCGCGCAGCATCGGAAACTGGTCCATCACCTCTTCCATGCGCCGGCGCACCCTGGCCTGATCGTTCGAGGTGATGCCGCCCAGTTCCAGATTATGCCAGACTGAAAGCTGCGGCACGATATTGCGCCCTTGCGGCACATAGGTCACGCCGCGCGCGATCATCTGCGCCGGGGTCTTGCGTGTCACATCCTCGCCCTCGAGCAGGATCTGCCCCGAGTGAATATTGAGCAGCCCGAATATCGCCTTGAATACCGTCGACTTTCCCGCCCCGTTTGGGCCGATCACCGTGGTGATCGACGCCTTGGGGATCGCGAATGAGGTGCCGTTCAGGATGGTGATACGGCCATATCCGCCGGTCAGATCTTTGAGTTCCAGCACCTTTCAGCCCCCCAGATAAGCGTCGATGACCATCTGGTTCGACCGAATTTCATCCGGTGTTCCCTCGGCGATGATCTGGCCCTGCGCCAGCACGATGATGCGGGTACACAGTGACATGACGAACTCCATATTATGCTCGATGACGACAAAGGTTGTCCCGTGTTCGCGGTTATAGGTCAGCAACCGTTCCTTGAGATGGGCGAGCATGGTCAGGTTGACCCCGCCCGCCGGCTCGTCCAGCAGCACGATATCGGGACCGGCCATGAATGCCATCGCGGCATCGACCAGCTTTTGCTGGCCATAGGACAGCGATCCCGCTTCGGTATGCAGATAGGGCGTCAGGCGAAAGAACTCGACCATCTGGCTGGCCTTGCCGGTCAGCCCGGCATCACCCGGCCCGAACAGGCGCGACAGCATCGTGCCCTCGTGTTCCTGCCCGGCGAGGATGATGTTATCCAGCACCGTCATCTTGGGGAAAACGGACAATTGCTGGAACGTCCGCCCGACACCCATCAGCGACAGGTCGGCCGGGCGCACCCCGTCCGTGGTGGTGCCGTTGATCTCGCAATGACCCTCGGTCGGGCGAAGCTGGCCGAGAATGCAGTTGAACAGCGTCGACTTGCCTGATCCGTTTGGCCCGATCAGGCCGAGGATCTCGCCCTTGTGGACGTCAAAACTGACCCCGTTGACCGCACGTATGCCACCGAAATGCTTGGATATATTGCGCACAGAGAGAACCGGCGTATTCATAGCTGGAACCCCTTGTCCATGTCGCGCCGGGCCTCTTGTCTGGGGCGGAGGGCGTTCCAGATCTTTTGCCCCGCACCGATCAGACCACCGGGCGAGAACACCATCAGCACGATCACAAGAACCGAATAGATGATGAGGTAATACCCTTCGGTAAAGCGCAGCATCTCGGGCAGCAGGATCACCACCGCCGCCCCCAGCATCGGCCCGAAGAAAAAGCCCGAGCCGCCGACCACGACCATCAGCAGGATCTTCAGCGAATGCATCAGCGCAAAGCTGTGCGGCTCGATGAACTGAACCATGGGTGTTTGCAGCGCGCCGGCAAAGCCCCCGAAGGCCGAGCCGATGGCGAATGCCAGCAGCGTCTGGCGGCGGATCTTCAGCCCCAGGCTTTCGGCCCGGATCGGGTTTTCACGCAGCGCCTTGAAGGCCCGTCCCCAGGGCGAACGCAGAATCCACCACATCACCCCCATGGCGAACAGAAAACAGCCCAGTGTGAAGTAATAGAATTCCAGATTCTTGTCGGTCGCCCAGCCCAGAACCGAGGGGCGCGGCATGCCGTGCAGACCAAACGACCCGCCGGTCAGCCATTCCTCGTTGCGCAGCACCAGAAACAGCAGCGTGTTGAAGGCCAGCGTCACAAAGGCCAGAAAATGGTGCTGCACACGCAGCGCAGGATAGCCCAGCAACAGCCCGACAACAAAGGTGGTGCTGATCGAAATAAAGGCCGCGATGATCCACGGCACCCCGGCCAGCGTCATCAGCGCCGTGATATAGGCGCCGATCCCCATAAAGCCGGCCTGCGCAAGACTGACCTGCCCGGCATAGCCAAGTGTCAGGTTCAGCCCCATCGCCGAGATCGAGAACAGCAGCCACGAGGTCAGCACATAGATGATGTAATTGCCCTGCCCGAGCGGCGCTGCAATCAGCGCAGCCAGACCCGCAAGGCCCAGAACCAGCCTGAGAATGGTCATACCGTCCGTCCTTCCGAGGTGCCGAGCAGACCTTGCGGCCGCAGCAGGATAATGGCGATCAGCAGCAAAAGCGGCATTGCCGCGCGATACTGGGCCGAGACGTAAACCGCCGAGATATTGTCAATCACCCCGATCAGCAGGCCGCCGACAAGCGCGCCGCGGATCTGGTTGAAGCCACCGACGATGGCCGCGATGAAGGCGACAAGACCCAGCGTTTCACCGTTCGAGAACTTGGCCAGATAAACCGGCGAGATCAGCACCGAGGCGACCGTCGCCAGCGCCGCATTGATCATGAACGTATACAGCACCATCCGCCGGACATTGACGCCCAGGATCTCGGCCACGCCGGGGTTCTGCGCCGTCGCCTGCATGCAGCGCCCGGTGCGTGTGCGGCCCAGAAACAGCTGCAATCCGATGATCGCAGCCATCGACACCAGCAGGTTGCCGACATCCTGAACCGAGATCCGCGCCCCCATGAAATCAAAGACATGCTGCGGGAAAACGGGTGGAAAGGGCTGCGCCGTCGCGCCGTAGAATTCCTTGACGCTTTCCTTCAGCAAAATGCCAAGCGCGATCGTCGCGATGACCAGTGGCAGCGTGCCATGGGGCAGCATCGGCTCGACGATCAGGCGCTTGAACAGCAGACCAAGGATCAGCAGCGACATGACAAGGGCAAACAGGATCGCTGGCCACATCGACATGCCCAGAAACGTCATCCCCGTCAGCACAAAGAATGCCGGCAGCATGACGAACTCGCCCTGAGCAAAATTGATTGTCTGCGAGGCCTGCCACAATAGCGTGAAGCCGACGGCCGCCAAAGCGTAGACAGAACCGGCGGCAAGACCTGAGACGATGATCTGGATAAACTCGGCCATAGAACCTTCCTGCGGGCTTATCGTGAAGCAATGGACCCGGCCACGCGGCAACCGCGACGGGGGCAGGCCCGGCACATATGCCGGGGTGCGCCGGGCGCGATGCCCGACGCACCCCGGCCCGGATCATTCCGGCGGCAGGATCGCCCTGACGACCTGGATGCCGTTCTCGACCTCGACGAAAAAGCTTTCGCGCGCCATCTCGCCCGTATCGTCCCAGCTGACATCCATCAGAACGCCGGGGCATTGTGCCGCCGTCAGCGTCAGCCCGTGCATCTTTTCAGCCAGGGCCTCGCTGTCGGCCGCGCCGATCATCTCGGTGACACATTTGATCGTATAGGCGGCGGTATAGCCTTTGATCGCGTTGTGATCGGGGGTGTAGTTATACTTTGCCTTGAACCGTTCGACCATGTCGGTCATCGCGGGAATATCGGCATCCGGCGTCAGCCCGACATGGCCCATCGCGCCATTGGCCGCATCGCCCGCCAGTTCGATGACCTTGTGGCCGATCAGCGTCGTTTCGCCCAGCAGGGGCAGCGTGACGCCCTGCTTGCGCGCCTCGATCAGAAAGCGGGCGCTTTCCTCTTCGGTCAGATAGACAAAGGCCGCGTCGGCCTCGACCCCTTTCAGCCGGACCACGTCGGCCGAGAAATCGGTCTGGGCCTGTTCGGTCGGAATATCCGCGACGATCTCGAATCCATGATTTGCGGCCTCGTCAACAAAGGCCGAGTGGCCGCCCTTGCCAAATTCGGTGTTCGCCCAGACGACGGCAACCTTCTTCACGCCCATTTCCTCGGCCATGTATTTGGCAAGCTTGGGCACCCCCTTTTGCGAACCAAAGGCCGTGCGGAAGATATAGGGATTGCCCATCGCCGTGATTGACGGCGCCTCAGAGCCGGTGAACTGCGGAATGCCGGCCTGGCGCGCAACCAGCATGTTGACCACCGTCGAGGACGAGAACACGGTGCCCGTAATCGCGAATACGCCATCGTCGATGGCCTTTTGCACCATCGCACGGCTGACCTGAGGATCGGTCTGGCTGTCATATTGCGTCAGGTTGATCTGCTCGCCCAGCACACCGCCATCGGCGTTGATTTCCTCAAAGGCCATTTTGACGCCATCATGGAAATTGGTGCCGGCAGCCGCGCCCGGCCCCGACAACTCGATGATCGAGCCGACCTTGATTTCGGCCAGTGCCGGGACTGCCGCAAGGGTTGCGGCGACGGCGACTGAACTGAAAAGAGTCTTCAGCATGTTTTTCCTCCCTGTTGCGGGTCTTGATTTCGTCATCCGCAGCGACCCGGCAGTTGCGGCTGACGTCTGATGGCCGGTCCCGCATCAGATTGCGGGAATGCCCTTGTTCCTTTTGCCCGGCCGCGCGCCCGACGACAATCGCGGGCGTGCCTTATCCGCCGATCCGGCGCACCCCCATCAGCAATTCAGCCAGAACCGTTGCCTGTGCATCAAACATTCCGCTGCCCGGCATCGTCGCGCAGCCCGCCGCGCGGGCGGCCGCGATCAGCGGCGGGATGGCGGGGCGGGTGACGACATCGGCAACGAACTGATGGGCCTCCAGATGCGCGGCCTGAACCGGCAGGGGATCGTCCTCGCGCATCCCCAGAGGCGTCGCATTCGCCACCAGAGCAAAGCCGCGCGGATCGGTCCCGCCGGCGCACGCACGCCCCGGAAAGGCCGCGTTCAGCCGCGCGATCAGGCGGTCGCGGCGGGTCGTGTCGATATCATGCAGCGCAAGCCTGCTCGCCCCGCGTGCAAGGATTTCATAGGCAATGGCCGATCCGGCCCCGCCGGCACCGATCAGCAGGGCGGGCTTGCCGGCCACGTCAAAGCCCCTCGCGGCGATCCCGTCCATATAGCCCTGCCCGTCTGTCGCATCGCCCATCCAGCCATCGCCGTCGCGGATCACGATATTGACCGCCCCCGAGGCCCGGGCGCGCGCCGTTACACCTGTGCAGAAATCAAGGCAGGCGGATTTGAACGGCACCGTCACGATAAAGCCCGGACAGTTTTGCACCGTGCCCGCCTGAGACAGCCAGCGCGGCAGATCCTCGGGCAAGAGATGGACCGGCACCACCATGCCATTGAACCCGCGATCGGCCATGATCTGACTAAGCGCCGCCGGGGATTTCACCTGACCGACCGGATGACCGATGATCGGAAAAATTGCGGTCTCACCATTGATGCGCAGGGGGGTGGTCATGGATCGTCCTTTCGTGCGGCGCCATTCGTGATGGACGGACGGGGCCGGGGCGGGGGTCGGGTCGGGCGCATCATCACAGCCGCCCCGCCGCGCGCAAGATCGCCCGGCTTGCCGCCATTGCCATTTCGGCCCTGCCAACCGCGTCGATCCTCGCGGCAATCGCGCGGTTGGGAACCTCGACGCTGATCGTCACGCCCGCAGGGATCGCGCGCGCCAGCCCGACCAGATCAATACCGCCCTCGCCGGGGAAAAGCCGCGCATTGCGGGCGACACGGATCAGCCCCTCGTCGCTGGGATCATAGGGCACGGCAGCGTCGCAGAACTGGACATAGTTGATCCGTGCCGCCGGCAACGCACGAATGTCGTCAAGCGTCGTGGCCGAGCGATCCGCATGCAGCGCGTCAATCAGCACACCGCCATTGTCGCGCCCGGCGGCCCCGGCGATGGCATGGGCGGATTTCAGGTCCGGCACCGCGGTCCAGGGCATGAACTCCAGATCGGCGCTCAGACCGGCCGGCGCGGCCAGATCGCATAAACGCGCGAAATTCGCCGTGATGCGGGCCGTGTCGCCATCATCCCCCGCAACCAGCATGTGACGCGCGCCAAGCGCATGGCAGCGATCCACGAAACGGGCAAAAAGATCCCAGTCGTTTTCCGGCCTCAGCCGGATGATCTCGACATCGCCGGCCGTCACGCCGGTCTCACGCATCGCGGCGCGCACCTGCCGCAACAGCGCGTCATCGTTCAGCAAGGGATAGTCCGGCTCGGCCCCCGGTGCGGCAGGCAGGATGCGCAGCCCGACCATGTCAAAGCCGGCGGCAGCGGCGGCATGCACCGCCCCGACCGGGCCGAGGTCGAACAGCGTCAGAAAAGCAAGCGAGAACGGGTGATTCATCGCCGGCTCATTTCAGCGGGGAAAAGGGCAGCGGCATGGCGATCTGGCTGGTCATCTCGGGCATCAGGCTGGCCGGGCCGTCCTTTGGGGGCCATTTTCCGTCCGCAACCGATTTCGCCCGCGCCTCACTGCGCGCCGCAAAGCTGGCATATGGCCAGATCTGGGTCAGGCGTGGCTCGCCATCCAGACCATACATCGCCACCGTCATCCGTGAATATGCCTCGCGTCCGGGCACGGCCTCGCGCCATTTCCCGACCAGCTCATGCAGCCCGTTGATGCGCGCGCGATAGGTGCGGAACTCGTAAACCGGACCAAAGCTGCCCGTCTCGACCGGGGGCAGAAAGTCGAATGCGCGATAGCTTTCCATCGTCAGCCGGACCAGATGTTCGGTGCAGCCAAAAGGATCGGGCGACATCAGCGCGCGCTCGCGCTCGGCCATCATCTGATCGAGACTGTCAAAGCCCCGCAGAACGAATACCCGGTTCAGCGTGCCGACATCCGTGCCCCATGCACCCAGAAAGCGGCCTGCGCCGCCGCCGATCCATGCCTCGATCCCCGGCGACGCCCTGCCGGCCCCGAAGATAACGGTATCAAGGGTCGCCAGCTCATAATAGCTCATTGCGCGGTCTCCTGTGTTGCGGGTTCGTCTGCGGCGTGAACGGAACTCGCCGGGTCAAGCCCGGTGACGGGCAGGCCGGCCAGCGACCGGCCGGCGATATAGCCAAATGTCATCCCCGGCCCCAGCGTGATGCCGCCGGCGGGGTAATGCCCGCCCATGACCGAAGCCATGTCATTGCCGACGGCATAAAGCCCGGCGATCGGGTTTCCCGCGCCATCAAGCACGCGCGCACGCCCGTCCGTCGGCAGCCCGCCAAAAGTCCCGAGCGAGCCGGGCACGATCCCGACCGCATAGAACGGCCCTTTATCCAGCGGCCCAAGCGAGGGGTTGGGGCGGTGATCAGGGTCACCCTGCACGCGGTTATAGGTGCTTTCACCACGATGGAATGCGGGATCGCGCCCCTCGGCGGCATGGCGGTTGAAATCATCGACCGTGCGGATCAGCCGGGCGGCGGGAATGCCGCAGGCCCGCGCCAGGTCGGCCAGCGTCCGCCCGGTCCTGAGATAGCCCGCACGGATTGCCGGGCCGGTCGGAAAGGGAAACGGGCGCGACCAGCCCAGACCCCAGCGACGCTGGGCGCGGTGATCCGCAATCAGCCAGCAGCGCGGCGCGGCCCCCGCCGGGGTCGCCGCGATCATCGCCTGCGCAAAGTCGTGATAGCTGTCGGCCTCGGATACAAAGCGCTGCCCGTCAGGCGTCACGGCGATGATGCCGGGCTTGGCGCGTTCGATCAGATGGGGAAAATTCGTGTAACCGCCATCGCCATCCGGCACACGCGACACCGGTGCCAGCGCGACATTCCACAGCAGATTGCCATCGACCTGCGCGCCGGCGGCCTCGGCCATGCGCAACCCGTCGCCGGCATTCTCGCGCGGGGCGGCGGAAAAATGCCCCTGCCCCCCACCCGCCGCCGCCGCGAGCGCATCCAGCCGGGCCGGATCATGGGCAAAGCCGCCGGTCGCCAGAACGACGCCGCGCGCGGCATGAACCTCGACCGGGCCGGCGCGCCCCTCCAGCATCGCGCCGGTGACGCGGCCATCGGCCAGCAGCAGCCGGCTTGCCGGGGCGCTGTCGATCATCTCGACCCCCAGATCAAGGGCAGAGCGCATCAGCCGCGCGACAAGCGCATTGCCGTTGACCAGATGCATCCCGCGCCGGTGAACGATCAGGTCGCGCAGATGCCGTCCCAATCGCCCCGCCACATGAAACGCCGAGGCAGGCCGCCGCGTCGCGCCAAAGAAATGCGCCATGTCCGGGCCGCTGGCGATGCCCATGCCCCACAGGCTGACCACATCCAGAGGCGGACGCAGCTTGCGGATCCATGTGCCCAGACCACGCCCGTCATAGGGCGCGACCGAGACCGAACGCCCCCCCTTCGCCGCGCCGGGGGTATCGTGAAAATCGGGTATCCTGTTGCCGTCGATCCAGCGAACGGCGCTGTTGCTGTGGAAAAACTGCACCATCTCGGGTCCGTTTTCCAAAAACACCGCAAGGCGCGGATCACTGGCACGGTCCCCCAGTTCCGAACGCAGATAGGCGCGCGGGCCGTCGCACGGCTCGTCAATGCCGGCGGCGCGGGCGAGAGGGTTGCGCGGTATCCACAGCCAGCCACCCGACCATGCGGTCGTGCCGCCAAAGACCGGCGCCTTTTCGGCGACAATCACGCGCAGGCCATAATGGGCCGCCGTCACCGCCGCCGCCAGCCCCGCCGCACCCGAACCGATAACCAGCACATCACACATGCTCCGGCGGGGCGCGGCGCCGGCGCGGGTCATCTCATCACTCATCGCGCCATCCGCCATCGCCCAGCAGGCCCCTGTGCAGTTCATGCAAGGAACGGGTGACAGGCTGCGCCATGATCTTCCCCCCTTGCTGACCGGCAGTCTGCCAATAAATGGAATGCTATTCAATATTAAAAATATCTTCCATAAATTTTGACGCCATGCCAGTTTAGCTGCGAAAAGGCGGGAGCAGGACCATGGCCACGGCCGCAACAAACGCGCTGACCAAAGAAACGGATTATGATGCCGAGGCCGATCTGGTTGTGATCGGCGCGGGGGTGGCGGGCATGACCACGGCGCTGATCGCTGCTGTCCGGGGGCTGTCAGTAATCTTGTGTGAAAAGACCGCCATGGTCGGCGGCAACAGTTCGACCTCGGGCGGGACCACATGGGCGCCCGGGACCGCGCTGAGCCTTGACGCCGGCGTCCCTGACCGGACAGAGGACGCGGCGCAGTTCCTGCGCCATATCGTCGGCAATCGCGGCGGCGAGGTGCTGCGCGCGGCCTTTCTCGAATCGGCACCACAGGCCATCGCCGAGATCGTCGCGACCTCTCATGTCCGCTTTACTGTGCCGCCCGCCCATCCCGATTATCATGACGGCCCCGGATCGGCCCATGGCGGGCGGGCGCTGGCGCCGGTCGAGTTCGACGGCCGCCGGCTGGGCCGTGACTTTGCCCGCATCCGTCCGCCGCGCGATGTGTTCATGGGCCTTGGCGGCATGATGGTTGCGCGGGGTGAAATAGCGGCGCTGCTAAGCCCGTTTGCCAGCCTTGGAAATCTGAAAACAACCCTGCGCACGGTCCTGCGCTATGGCCGCGACCGGCTGCGCTATCGTCGCGGCACCAGGTTGCTGATGGGGAACGCCATGGTCGGGCAGCTGTTTCTCAGCCTGCGTGAGCGCAATGTGCCGATCTGGTTCGACAGCCCCCTGCAAGAGATCATCACCACCGACGGTCGCGCCACCGGCGCCGTAATCGCCACGCCCTGCGGTCCACGCCGCATCCGCGCGCGCAAGGGCGTGGTTATGGCTTCAGGCGGGATCGGCTGGAACCGCGAGTTGCGCGCGCGCTTTTTCCCGCCCGAGGTGGCGCCCACGTCCCAGTTGCCCGCGTCGATCTCGGGTGACGGGATCATGGCGGGCCAGGCTGCCGGCGGCGCACTGGATGACGGCGGCGACAGTGCGGGGCTGTGGATGCCCTGCTCGGTCCTGAGACGCGGCGACGGCACGGCATCGGTCTGGCCGCATATCCTGCTGGACCGCGCCAAGCCCGGCCTGATCGCGGTCGGCGCGGACGGGCGGCGCTTTGTCAACGAATCCGACAGCTATCACGATTTCTGCATGGGCATGATCCGCGCCGGGCTTCATGAGGCATGGCTGATCGTGGACAGGCCGTTCATTCGCAACTATGGCCTCGGCCTTGTGTTGCCGGGCGGGCGCGGGCTGGGACGTCTGCTGCGGCAAGGCTATGTCGTCCGGGGCGCGACGCTGGCGGCGCTGGCACGGGCGACCGGGGTCGATGCGGCCGGGCTGGCCGAAAGCGTCGCGGCCAATAACCGTTACGCCAAAAGCGGGACCGACGCGGATTTCGGGCGGGGTGCATCTGCGATGAACCGCTTTAACGGTGATGCGGCGCACCAGCCCAATCCCTGCATCGGTCCGATCAGCACCGGCCCTTTCTACGCGGTCAGGGTCGTGATCATGGACCTTGCCGGGGCGGGTGGTCTGGCATGCGATGCCAACGGTATGGTTCTGGACAGCGACGGCCGGCCGATCCCCGGCCTTTATGCCTGCGGCAACGACGCGGCGACGATCTTTCGCGGCACCTATCCCGGCCCCGGCACAACACTTGGCCCGGCGATGGTGTTTGGCTGGCGCATCGCCAGCCATGCCGCCGGCACGCTGTAACAGTCACGACCGCGGGGATCACGCCCCGCCCTCTGCCACGGATCAGGCGATTGCCGGCCCGGCCAGCCGCAGATTCGTGCGGAAATATGTCGAGCCTTCGGCGGCTTCGCCCAGTTCGCGTGCAGCAGCCATGAGCGCGGGCGCGAATTGCGCCATCCGTTCGATGTTCAGCCGCACCGCAGGGCCAGCAACCGACAGACAGCCGATGACGTGATCGCCGGCGCGGAACCGCACCGGCACGGCCATCGCGGCCATGCCGGGGATATAGCTGTCAACCGCAACGGCATAGCCACGCGCCCGCGCCCCGGCCAGTGACGCAAGCAGCGCGGTCAGGCTGTCGGGCGCATTATCGCCCCGCTCGGACCCCGGACGCAGCAGGCCCTGCGCACTGACGCGGCCCAACGCCTCGTCATCGCTCATCGTGGACAGCCACGCCTGACCGCCGGCCGAACTGGCCAGATGAACGACAACGCCCTGCTCCTGCCCGGGATCATAACGCAGCCCGCCCGTCGCGCCCTGTGCCACCGCCACCCATGTCAGATTGTCGCCATCAATGACCGACAGGCGGATCAACTCGCCCGTATCGGCCGCAAGGGCATCAAGCACAGGCTGCGCGACATCGGTAATCCCGGCGCGGCCCAGAAATCCCAGACCCATCGCCGGCAGGCGAATGGTCAGCGCGTAATCGCCCTGTGCCTGAACCTGCCGGACATAGCCAAGCCGGGCCAGTTCCTGAAGGGTGCGGTGAACGCCGCTTGGCGGCTGGCCGGTGACCGAGGCGATGGCCGAAACCGGCAGGCCCTCGGGGTGATCGACCAGCAACTCGACGATGGTCAATGCCTTTTCAAGAACGCCGCTCATATCTGTTCCAATGCAAATCAGCTATCCAGTAGCATAAATTCCGCCGGCTGAAACCATGGCGGCCCGCACCGGTCAGGCGCGGGAAAGGTCGATAAAATCCGCCACCCGGCTGACCCGGCCGCTGCGCGCCGAGGCCGCGACCGCCTCGGCCACGGCAAGGTTGATGCTGCCCTCGCGCGCATCAATCAGCGGGGCCTCGCGCCCCTCGATCACGGCGACAAAATGCTCCAGCTGAGCAAGAAAGGGATCCCTGCTTTCGCAGGCAACCCGTTCGGCGGCGAGCGGGGTTGTCCATGCACGTTCGCCCTGATGACGCCAGAGTTCGAGGCGCGGCAGGCTCAGCCCCGCCTCGGTGCCGGAAAACATATGCGAGACGATGTCATGCTTTGGAAAGCGCGGCGCATCACCCGAGGACAGGTCCCAGCTCCATGGTGTGCTGGCGGTATCGGACAGCGCCAGCGTCGCCAGCGCCCCGCTCTCAAAGCGAAAGATAATTGCCGCCGTATCCTCGACCTCGAACCCGCGGATATCGGATGAGGTCAGGGCCATGACCTCGGCGATCTCGCCCACGGTAAAGCGCAGCAGGTCGATCTCGTGGATCGCATTGATCAGCAGCGGCCCGCCCACGCCCGGCTGACGGCGCCAGTCCGCATCAAAATATTCAGGCGGCTTCATCAGGTTACAGGTAATCGACACCGCCGCGATCCGGCCAAGCGCGCCGGCGGCGATCAGCTCGCGCGCCTTGCGGATCGCCGGGTGATGGCGGCGATGATGGCCGACAAGCGCAGGCACCCCGGTCGCCGCCGAAACCGCCGCCAGTTCCATGCCCTCGGCCACCGAATTGGCGACGGGCTTTTCGATCAGCACCGGGATCCCTGCCTCAAGAAAAGCGCGCGAGATGGGCAGATGCAGCGCATTGGGCGCGGCGATGATTGCGCCCTGCGGCGCCTCTTTCGTGATCAGTTCACCGTAGTCAGCATAGGCCCGCGTGCCGTATTGACTGGCGATCCGGGCGGTTGCGGGGGCCGGATCCGCGATCCCGGCCAGCTCCATCCCGGAGCTGGAGGCGATGCTTTGCACATGAGTCATCCCAATGGCCCCGCTGCCGACAACACAAAGACGCATTTCCCCTCCGCTCGTTTCAAGGGTCCGATCTGTCACGGACAGAACTGCGATGTCCCCCGGGCCATCGCATTCGGATGGCTATAGTGAACAACCGCAAGGTCGCCGTGCGACAGACCTTTCGATGACATATTCTGATCATTATTCTATTTTAGAATGACATTCAATAACTGTTCATTCCGCCAAAATTCCGACATGGCGGCAGGATCAGGGCCGTCCAACCAACGGGCCGCACATCAGGCACCGGCGCACCCGGAAGAGTTCGGACAGGAGACAGACAGATACCCGTTCTGATGACAGGTGCGCGTGACCGCGTCGGCGGCGCCACGGCCACCAGGATCGCCGGGGGTCGCAAGGCAGACCGGGATCAGGCGCGGCTGACGCGGACCACGTCCGGCCGAAAACCCGCGTCCCGGCCGCCGCACCGGCTGAAGACATCGGGGCAGAGGTCCACCATTTCGGCGCCGGCTTGACCGATCCCGCTGCTTCGGGCGAGGATGAGAATGTCGAATGCGGAAGCTTTCGGCCCCCCAACGGCGCGGACCGTGGCGGCACCGTTCTAGGAGCGTGGGCGATAGATGCCCTTCAGCCCCACCGGCTGAAGCCGGCCGGAAAGAAAGTAATCCGCATCCAGGTTCGCGATACGCTCAACGATTGCACGATCCTCGTCATCATCCAGATCGTAATTATCGACATACGCCGGACCAATGATCCGCCAGGCGATAGTCGACCATCGGTCGACATGAACGCTTTCGAAGTGTTCGCCCAGAATTTCAATGATTTCATCGGCCCGGATACCCTCGAACGTGGCTTCCGAGCAATCGACATTCCGAAGATGCTCGTCATGAGTGCGGAATATGTTGTTATAGCGGTATTTTTCGGGCAGGGCCGCGAAAATTTCGTCCGCAATCTCATAGCTGTCAGGCCATAGTCGCGCGCCGGTCCGCCCTGCATACTCGCCGATGGACCAGAACTCACCGTCCGGCTTGAGACATCCGGCAAGTTGCCCGATCAGGTGTTCCAGCTCCACGATATGATGCAAGCCGGCTACGCACATGGCCACATCGAACTCGCCGGCCGGCAGCTTGATCTCATTGGCGTCTCCGCAAATGAAGGTCGTGTCCGCCACCGATGCAAGATTTTCTGCGGCCATATTCAGAAGATCCTGGTTGATATCGACCAGGGTAATCCTTGGTCGATGCGCAACATCCGTAAAGATCATTCTCTCGGTCGCTGCGCGTCCGCAGCATACGGTCAACACACGCAACGATCTGTCCCGGGCAAGTTCCTTGGCGCGCACCGCGAACTGCACGGGCTTAGGGATCGACCTGCGCTGGATGATCTGCTGCGCCATCGCATAGGCATTGCGCTTGGCCTTGGTCGTATGCATCGGCATCCGATAGGCCTTCGAAAAATGCGCGATCTCGTTTCTTGTTCGAAGTTCTTTATTGGCTCTGGCGCGTTCCAAAGAGGTGGCCGGGGGCATGGCATTCTGGTCGCTGACCGCCGGGCGCAGCAACCGGTTTCTAATCCGCTCATAGAATGCCCGCATCATCGTCTCCCTGATCTGACCAGATTCTCTAGCGCGCAATAGAGGGACGACGCAAGAACCCGCATGCGGCGACAGCGCACCACAGGCAGGGGGATCCGGGCAAAAGCCCCATTGGGAGAATGGTGGGCGACCCTGGAATCGAACCAGGCATGGGTCTCCCCGGCGGAGTTACAGTCCGCTGCCGCACCTTGCAGCACGTCGCCCCCGAAAGCCGGCACCAGACCAGTGCCTTCGGCGTGGGGCGTGGAATAAGCATGCAGGCGCGGGGCGTCAAGCGGAATCCGGCGCGGCCCTATTGCGGACTTGCGCGCGGGGCACCCGATGGCGCAGAAGGACGAAAAGGGGGCACATATGGCCGAACGCAAAAACCGCAAACCGGAATGGGTCGTCGCCAAGGAGCGGGCCAAGAAAGCCTCGGCTGCGGAAACGATCTGGCTGTTCGGGCTGCACGCCGTGCGCGATGCGCTGATGAACCCCGCGCGCGAGCGGCTGCGGCTGGTGGTGACGCAAAATGCGCTCGACCGGCTGGGCGATACCGCCGGGATGGAGCCAGAGATCACCGATGCGCGCATCTTTGACCGCACCGTGGGCCTGCCACCCGACAGCGTGCATCAGGGCTGCGCGCTGGAGGTCAGGCCGCTGAAATGGGGACCACTGGCCGAGGTCGCGGTCACGGGCGAAGGGCGGCCGCTGGTCGTGGCGCTTGACCGCGTGACGGACCCCCATAACGTCGGCGCGGTCCTGCGTTCGGCCGAGGTGTTCGGCGCCCGCGCGGTGATCGCACCCGCGCGTCATACGGCACCGGAAACCGGAGCGCTGGCAAAAACCGCCTCCGGCGCGCTGGAGCGCCAGCCCTATCTGCGCATCACCAATCTGGCAGACGGGCTAGAGGCGCTGAAAGACGCCGGATTCGTCACTATCGGGCTGGCGGGCGAGGCCGAACATTCGCTTGAAGAGGTGCTGGACGAAATCGCCGGGCGGCCCGTCTGTCTGGTGCTGGGCGCCGAAGGGCCGGGGTTGCGCGAAAAGACGCGCGAGACCTGCGACCGGCTGGCGCGTATCCCGTTCGCGGGTGAATTCGGATCGCTCAATGTCTCGAACGCGGCCGCGGTCGCGCTTTACGCGGCAGCACGACGTTTCACATCGGCTTGAACCGGCTGGCCGAATCATGGACAGGCGCGGTCCGGGATGCCATGTCTGTCCGGCCATATGACAAGCCGAACCTATGCTGAATGTCCTGAGACTTGCCCTGACCGCCTGCTTTCTGGCCCTGCCCCTCGGGGCGGGTGCGCAGGAATGGGCGCTCGGCGGCTATGACCCGGTCGGCTATGTCACCCAGAACAAGGCAATGCCCGGGCGCGGCGACATTTCGACCAACTGGCGCGGTAAGGAATATCATTTCGTCTCGGCCAGTAACCGCTCACTGTTCGAGGCCAACCCCCGCGCCTATACGCCGGGTTTCGACGGGCTGTGCGTCGTCGCCCTGTCAGAGGGCCGGTCCGAGCCGGGCGACCCGCGCAAGTTCGTAACCATCGGTCAGCGCGTCTATCTGGTCGGGTCCGACCAGCGGCGCCAGCGCCTGATGGAAGAGCCGCGCGAGCTGCTGATGCGTGCCAAGACGGTCTGGGCGCAACTGCGGCCATAAATCGCAACCAGCCCTATTGACCGCGCTGTTCACGAATTTGCGACAAGGCTTGGAATCCCCGAATCACCACCCATATTGAGGGCACGGGTGTGATGCCACGGAACGGCCACACTCAGATCACTGTCCCTCGTTCCGCGACTTGCGCCCGGCCTTCTGGACCGGGCGCTTTTTCTGTGAAACTGTCCGCCCGCAAGGAGAGAGAGATGCCAGATACAGATACACTCCGCCAGGTCCGTGACAGCGCGCGCACCATCGCCGTCGTTGGTCTTTCGCCCAAGGACGACCGGCCAAGCTGGGGAGTGGCACGTTTTTTGCAGGCGCACGGCTATCGGATCATCCCGGTCAATCCCGGACATGCCGGCGAGAAGATTCTGGATGAAACCGTCTATGCTGATCTGCAATCCATTCCGTCCGATGCCGGCGTCGACATGATCGACATCTTTCGCCGCCCGGATGCGGTGCCGGCAATCGTGGATGAGGCGCTGCGCGTTCTGCCGGATCTGCGCGTGATCTGGATGCAGCTGGGCGTGACCCATGCCGAGGCCGCCGCCCGCGCCGAGGCAAAGGGAATCACGGTCATTCAGGACCGCTGCCCCAAGATCGAATTCCCCCGGCTGGGCTGAGAGACGTGGGGGCGCTGCCCCCACACCCCCGAGGTATTTGCGCACCAGAGACAGGGCGCGCGGGCGCCTGCTCAGACCCCGAGGCGGTCGCGCAGCGCATACCAGGTCATCCCGGCCACCAAAAGCGGGTGGCGCAGCGCCGCGCCACCCGGAAA
Organism: Paracoccus sp. (in: a-proteobacteria); assembly: GCA_030538705.1. Taxonomy (GTDB): domain Bacteria; phylum Pseudomonadota; class Alphaproteobacteria; order Rhodobacterales; family Rhodobacteraceae; genus Paracoccus. The sequence goes on from JAUNTL010000008.1 coordinate 36,693, forward strand.
ACGCGGCGTCGGCAGGGCCGCCATCGTGTCAAACCCGTCCGCCTGCCCGCGGATCGCATCGGCCATCTGCCGGCCTGCCAGCACCGCAAGCGCGACGCCGTGACCGGAAAAGCCACTGGCCGAAAGCAGGTTGGGTGCGGGACGCGCAAAGCAGGGCAGCCGCGACATGGTGATGGCCAGCGTTCCGCCCCATGCGTGGGTAAAGGGAATATCGGCCAGTTCGGGATAGATCCGCGCCAGCGGTTTGCGGACCTTGGCGGCGATGTCGGCGGGAAAGCGATAGCTGACATTTTCGCCGCCGCCAAAGATCAGCCGGTCCTGCTCATCAATACGCCAGTAGTTGACGACGAATTTCGTGTCATGGACCGCGATATCACGGGTCAGCACAGCCGCGCGGCGCGATCCCAGCGGCGCGGTCGCGGCGATGAAGTTATTGATCGGCATGACACGCGCCGCGATGGCCGGGGCCAGACCGCCCAGATAGCCGTTGCAGGCCAGCACGATATGATCACAGCTCAGCGTGCCCTGTGCGGTGATGACACGCCCGGCACCGGAGGAATGCCCCGCAGGCTCGATCCGCGTGACATGGGTATTTTCATGGATCACCGCACCCGCATCCGCCGCCAGCCGCGCCAGCCCGAGCGCCAGCGCCAGCGGGTTGAGATGGCCCGCACCATGGTCGATAACCCCGCCGCAATAGGCGTCAGAGGGCAGGATGCGGTGAAAATCGGCGGCGCCAAAGCTTTCGATCTGCCGGTAATCATAGTGTCGCGCCAGATGATCACCCAGCCGGCGGGCGTGGTCCAGCTCATCCGCGCGGCGAAAGGCATGGGCCACGCCGTCACGGACCCCGACCCCCGCGCGCGCCGCCAGATCGCGTGTCAGGCGCTTGGCATCCTCGGCCATGTCCCACAGCTTGCGCGCCGTGGCGCGCCCGGCGATCGCCTCCAGCTCGTCGACCTCAAGCCGCTGGCCCGAACCGAGCTGGCCGCCATTGCGTCCCGAGGCACCAAAACCGACGCGATGAGCCTCCAGCAGGGTGACGCGAATTCCCGCGCCCGCCAGATGCAGCGCCGCCGACAGCCCGGTATAGCCACCGCCGATCACCACCACATCGGCACGGGCATCACCGTCCAGGGGCGCAAAGGGCGGCAGCGGCGCCACCTGATCGGCATAGAGCGAGGGCGGGTATTCCCCCCGCCGGTCATTCGAAAACAGCAGATCCATCATCGCGCCTGCGGCTGAATTTCCGTCCAGTAGATATAATAGCTGGCCGTTGGCCAGAGCGACAGTTGCAGATCATCCCCCGCATCCGTGCCATGAACCGAGGTGCAGCCCGGTTCCAGCCCCGCTTTGGCCCGCGCCTGCACGACCCGCTGATCCAGCAGATCCGTATCAGCCGGCCCGCGCGGCAAAAAGCCCCAGTCCGCGAACCGTCTCAGCGCGTCGGCGAATCCGGGCGTCGCCTCTATCGCGACATGGATCGAGGCAAAGCCGTAATCCTCGGGAAAAACCGTGTTCCCTTGAGCGTCGCGGATCACACCCTCCTGCGCGGGATCGCAGTTCATCAAAAAGACATCCTCACTTTGCATCGTTACGGACGGCTCTGCGATATCGAAATCGGCGGCCCTCGCACTGAAACGGTGCTGAAAGGCGGCGACAAGCTGTGCGGCATGGCTGCGGGCGGCCTGCCGGGTCAGGCCGGCGCCGTGGATGACCGGGAATGTAACGTCAACCGACAGGGGAAAGGGCCTTTCATCCTCGGGCGTGGCGGGTTCGATCGGGCCATAGCGCATCGGATCGGCCTGAATGCGGGCATAATCGCGCCTGTATTCCGCATAATCGCGCGAACTGACGCTATGGGAGGCCAGAACATCGGCATCCCTGATCAGCGCGGCCATATGGTCGCGCAGCTCCACGTCCCGGCCACAGACCGGCCGCATGCATTTCTGCACGGCAAGCGGCGCGCCATCGCGGGCGAATGTGAGGCCCAGCTGGTCAGGGTCCCGGCCCGGCGGCGACAAAAGCAGGAGCGACATGAAAATCAGCTTCATCTCGTCGGCGGTATAATCGGGAAATCCGGCCTGCGCGGCTGCACGCACAGCCGCCTGATCACGCAGGATAAAGCGGCCTTCGCCGGTCTCGATGATCAGGTCGATGGGACCGTCGTCGAAACTCAGCCCCGCCGGTTCGCGCCATTCGCGCCCCTGGGGTTGATCCTGCCGGGCCTGATCTTCGGTGACAGCGGCGACGGGCGGCGTGCTGTCTGACCGCGACAACGGCTTGTGCAGGATGCCGAAGGCAAGGGCGATCACCGCCGCCAGAACCACCGTCACGATTGCGGCACCGCGAATAATGGTCATGAAGCTGGCCTTTCTCGGGGTGGGCGGCCGGTCCTGTCGGTCACCCGATTATGGATGAACCGCAGGCCGGGGAAAAGCCCGCCCCTCTGCGGCCGGGCCGCGCATATGCGTGCCCTGCCCCGGTGCGTTTGTGCTGTGATGCCGCCGCCCCATGACAGGGACACCGCGGGCCATGACGACACAGCCGCCCCCTATCAGGCGCTTACGGCGGGACAACGACGAGGGGCGCGGCCTTGGTGATCGCCACATCCGATCCCCGGCCAGGCATGACGACGGGGCACGGGCCAAGACCTGTCGCGGCCCCGCGCGGCCATCAGGGCGCGGCTGTCTCGTAATGCAGGCGATATGCCCGGCGGATGGCCTCGCCCATCACCGGCAACGCGGGCAGGTCCGCGGCAAAGCCCAGACAGCCCTGACGCAGGCGCGGGAATGCAGCAGCGCCAAGCGCCACCGGATCGGCCACCGGGACCGGAAGCGGCGCGAAAAAGGACCAGTCGGATTCCAGCATCCGCGCCAGCACCTCGTCACTGACCTGCAACCGCAGCGTCGGCGTCATCGCCTCGACCCCGTCCAGATAGCCCAGATCAGCGCCTGTGCAGATGTTTCTCATCATCACCGGCCGGGTATATGATATGACTTCCTCGACATGCAGTTCCGGGCCGAAATGATCGCTGAGGGCGCGGGCCGAGGCATCCCTCCACTGCGTCATGGCGCGGGTATCGGTCTCGCTGCCAGCGGCGATGATCCCCGCAGGCAGGTCCAGCGCGACAAGGTTCGGCTGGCGCGCCTGCCCCAGCATCTGCTGCCGGGGCGGGATGAGTTCGGGATTGTCCATGGCCGCCTGCCATGCGGATTTATAGGCGCCATAATCATCAAAACTGTCATCATGGGTGATGATCGGCACGGCTGCCGCGATCAGTGGCGCAAGCGATTGCTGCGTGACCGGATCGCGCGCGCATCGCGGGGCAAAGCACATATGGCGTTTCAGCAGACGATCATTCTGCCAGATGCGGATGGCCGCCCCGCGCTCGGCCCCGAACAGGGCGCCGATGATCGTTACCCGCTCGTCAGCGCCGGTATCGGCCAGCAATGCGCTGTCACGATGGGCGCGCAAAAGCGTGTGATCGCGGATCAGCAGCGGTCCGGCATCGCTCGCGCCCGGATCAATCGCAACCATGACCGGCCCGGCATCAAAGTCGATCCCCGCCAGAAACGGAAAATGGACCCGTTCCGGCGGCAGATCCCGCGCCTTGTCGGGCGGACCGGGCACAAAGCTGTCCACGAGCCTCTCGCGCATCTGGCCTCCGGCAAACCACAGCAGCACATAGACCGCCGCCACCCCGAGGACGACACCGGCAAGGATCGTCGTGACGAGCCGCATCATACATTCAGCAGCAGATGCTCGCGCTCCCACGGGCTGATGACCTGAAGGAACTCTTTGTATTCGTTGCGCTTGACGGCCTCATACACATCGACGAACTCGGCCCCCAGCACGTCCCGCATGGGCTGGCTCTCGACCATCAGGTCAAGCGCGTCACCCAGCGTCAGCGGCAGCTCATCCTCGGATATATAGGCATCCCCCAGGCATTCGGGGCGCGGATCGCGCGCCTCGACCAGACCGAGATAGCCGCATGCCAGCGAGGCGGCCAGACCGAGATAGGGATTGCAGTCCATCCCCGCCAGCCGGTTCTCGACCCGGCGCGAGGCCGGGCTGGAGATCGGCACGCGCAGCCCCGTTGTGCGGTTATCGCGGCCCCATTCCAGATTGATCGGTGCGGCAAAATCCGGGACATAGCGACGATAGGAATTCACATAAGGCGCCAGCAGCGCGACAGCGGCGGGCAGATGGTTCTGCATCCCGGCGATGAAATGCAGGAATGCCGGCGCATCGCGGCCCTGATCATCGGAAAAGATGTTGTTGCCGGTCTCGATGTCGATCACCGAATGGTGGATATGCATGGCCGATCCCGGTTCACCCTCGATCGGCTTGGCCATGAAGGTAGCGAAACAGTCATGGCGCAGCGCCGCCTCGCGGATCATGCGCTTGAAGAAAAAGATCTCGTCGGCCAGACGCACCGGATCGCCATGATTGAGGTTGATCTCGATCTGGCCGGCACCGCCTTCCTGCAAGATGCCGTCAATCTCAAAGCCCTGCGCCTCGGCGAAATCATAGATATCGTCAATGACCTTGCCATATTCATCCACCGCCGACAGCGAATAGGCCTGTTTCGCGGCGGCACGCCGGCCGCTGCGGCCCATGGGCGGGATGATGGGCTGGTTCGGGTCGGTGTTGCGCGCGACCAGAAAGAACTCCATCTCGGGGGCGACGATGGGCCGCCAGCCGCGCGCCTCGAACAGGCCGAGGATGCGCTTGAGAACGTTGCGCGGTGCGACCGGCACCGGGTTGCCCTGCTGATCAAACACGTCATGGATCACTTGCAGCGTGAAATCAGCGGTCCATGGCGCGGCGGTGGCGGTCGAGTAATCCGGCGTCAGGATCATGTCGGGTTCGGTAAAGGCCCCGGCCGGGTTGTCGGCCCATTCCCCGGTGATCGTCTGAAGAAAGATCGAGTTCGGCAGATAGAATTTCTCCTGCCGGGCGAATTTGGACGCCGGCATCGCCTTGCCGCGCGCAACGCCGGCAATATCGGCAACGATGCATTCAACCTCGTCCAGCCGGCGGCCGGCGGCATAATCCTGTGCGGCCCGTGGCGCGCTTTCCAGCCATTCATGCATGGTCATGTCTCACCTGCGGCCAGTCCGGCCAGTTCGGGATGGGTGTCGCGCAGCGCCTGCGCCACACCGGCGCGATCGTCTGCGGTGCGGTTCTGGCTGGCTTTCCACTTTCCGGTCATCTGCGTGACATGGATTTCCAGCCCGGTGATGCCGCGCATCTGTGCGGCGACGAATTTTTCCGGCGCGTCCGTGACCGCCCAGGGCGCCGGCATCGCGGCCTCCATCCGGTCGGTCAGCGCGGCGCATTGATCCCGCAGCCAGTCCGCACCCTCATGCAGCACAGCCCGGCCGCGCGCCTGCACCATCAGAAAATTCCATGTCGGCACGACGCGGCCATGCTCGACCTTGGATGCATACCAGTCGGGCGAGATATAGGCCTGCGGCCCCTGAAAGACGACCAGAACCGGCCCGCCTGCCGCCAGATCGACAAGCTGGGGGTTGGCGCGGGCGAGATGTGCGCGCAAAACCCCGTCAGCGCCCAGATCAAAGGGGATCAGATTGGCGCAAGGCCCCGCCTCGCCCGAGGTAATCAGCATGGCCAGCGGATGCGCGCGTATCAACGCGGCCATCACCCCGGGCCGCGTCTCGGCAAAGGCGGGGGGACAATACATCACACAGTACCCTGACGCGCCGCGATTGCCTCGTGCAGGAACGTCACGATCCGTTGGGCGATCACCTGACTGTCGCGACGCCCACCCATGCGCGCGCCGGCGCTCTCGACCAGCGAGGCGGGAACTCCGGCGATCACGGCACGGGTCTCCATCAGGCCGCGGATAAAGTCATCGCCAAATTCGGGATGGGCCTGCACCGTGAATGCACGGCCGGGATAGATCAGCGCGGCATTCTCGCAAAAGCCGCTTGAGGCCGCGCGTTCGGCACCATCGGGGCGGCGGGTCACCTGATCCTGATGCCAGGCATTCAGCGTCAGCACCTCGCCGTCGAAATCATAGTCCTGCGCACCGACCGACCAGCCGCCGGCATATTTCTCGACCTTGCCACCAAGCGCCTGAGCGATGATCTGGTGACCAAAGCAGATACCGATGAGTGGCACGCGGGCGGCATAGGCATCACGGATGAACGCCTCGAGCGGGGGAATGAAGGGATGGTCCTCATAGGCGCCATGGCGCGACCCGGTCAGCAGCCAGCCATCGGCGTCATGGACCGAGGCCGGAAACTCCATCCCCTCGACATGATAGCTGCTGAATTCGAAACCCCGCCCGGCCAACAGCCGGACGAACATATCGGGATAGTCGCCAGCCTCACCTTTCAGGGATTCGGGGGCCTGGCCGCATTGCAGGATGCCGATTTTCATATGTCGCCGTCTTATCAGGTTTGCCCCAGATTATGCCCCGCAGGTTGCCGTTGCAATCCGCCCGGATTTCGCGGCATCTATGGGGGTGACATGAATGATATTGCCGCACCCGTCATCGAAATCCGCGATCTCCACAAGTCCTATGGCGAGTTGGAGGTGCTGAAGGGCGTATCGCTCTGCGCCCCGCGTGGCCATGTGATCAGCCTCATCGGCTCTTCCGGGTCGGGCAAGTCGACGCTGCTGCGGTGCTGCAACCTTCTGGAAAACAGTCAGGCCGGCGAAATCCTGTTCGAGGGCGAGGCCGTGCGCTGGAAAGGCAGTGGCGCAAATCGCATCCCGGCCGACCGCGCGCAGGTGACGCGGATGCGCACCCAGCTTGCCATGGTGTTTCAGCAGTTCAACCTGTGGTCGCATATGACCGTATTGCAGAACGTGACCGAAGCGCCGGTGACGGTTCTGGGCCAGCCACGTCCCGAGGTCGAGGCGCGTGGCCGCGCCCTGCTGAACAAGGTCGGCATTGGTGACAAGGCCGACGCCTGGCCCGCCCAGCTGTCAGGTGGCCAGCAGCAGCGCGCCGCCATCGCGCGCGCGCTGTGTATGGAGCCGCGGGCATTGCTGTTTGATGAACCGACCTCGGCACTGGACCCTGAACTCCAGCAAGAGGTCGTGCGCGTGATCAAGGATCTGGCGGCCGAACATCGCACAATGATCCTTGTGACCCATGACATGCGGCTGGCGGGTGATGTCAGCGATCACGTCGTGTTCCTGCATCAGGGCCGGATCGAGGAGGAAGGTCCGCCCGATCAGCTTTTTGGCGCACCGAAAACCGAAAGGCTGCGCCAGTTCCTCAGTGCTACCATGGCCGCGTGACCCCAACCAACGCGAGACCCAATCAACAGGAGAGAAAACATGAAAAAACTTATGCTTGCCGCCGCCACCCTGGCAATGAGCGCGGCGCTTGCCCATGGCGCGCCCGTGCGGATCGGGTCCGAGGGCGCCTATCCTCCCTATAACCTCGTCAATGAAACCGGCGAGTTGGCCGGTTTTGACATCGAGGTCGGCAACGAGATCTGCAAGCGCGCCGAACTGGAATGCGTCTGGGTCAAGAATGACTGGGATTCCATCATCCCGAACCTGAAGTCATCGAACTATGACGCGATCATGGCCGGCATGTCGATCACCGAAGAGCGCGAGCGCGAGATTCTGTTCACCCAGAACTATCTCCCGCCGATGGCCTCGGCCTATGCGGCGATGTCGGCCGATGCCAATATCGGTGACGGCGCGGTGGTTGCGGCACAGACCAACACGATCCAGTCGGCCTATGTTGCCGAATCGGGTGCGACGCTGCTGGAATTCGCCACCCCTGACGAGGCCGTCGCGGCCATGCGCAACGGCGAATCCGAATCCGTTTTCGCCGATAAGGACTTTCTCGTCCCGGTGGTCGAGGAATCGAACGGCGCCTATGTCTGGGTCGGCGAGGATGTCCCGCTCGGCGGTGGTATCGGCGTCGGGCTGCGCCAGTCCGACACCGAACTGCGTGACAAGATGAACGCCGCCATCACCGAAATGAAGGCCGACGGCTCGCTCAATGAGCTGATCGTCAAATGGTTCGGCGATGACACCTTGATCTATGGCCCCGATGGCAGCCCGGTTCCCGCAAGCGCGGCCGCCAACTGAGAAACGGCGCCCCGCCAGGCCGGTTAAGCGGCACGGCGGGGCCTGCCTGTCATGTTTGAATATTGCGCTGACCCCAAATCGCTCGAAGGGCTGAAATGGCTGTCGTGTTATCTCACGACAGGCACCCATATGCGTTTTTACGCCAGCTTTGGCACGGTGCTGCTGTTGCTGGCGATTACGGCGCCGATTGCGCTTCTGTTCGGCTTTGGCGGCGCACTGGCGGCGCGGTCGGGCTTCGCGCCGCTTCGGTGGTTCGGCAAGACCTATACCGCCATGGTGCGCGGTGTGCCCGATATCGTGTTCTTCATGTTCGTGCCGATCGCACTGGATCAGCTGTTCGAATACCTGCGTTCGCGGGTTTATTGCGATACCTCGGTGCCGGTCTGGCAGGGCAGCGACTTTATCGTCTGCGCGGCGGCGAAACTGCCGCGCGCCACGGCCGCACCTTGGGTCCATGACACCTATGGCTTTTTTCTGGCGGTGCTGGCTTTCGCCATCGTCTTTGGCGCATTCGCGGCGAATGTGCTTTACGGTGCCATGAACGCTGTCCCCCGCGCACAGCTTGAAACCGCAGAAGCTTATGGCATGAACCCGCGTCAGGTCAGCCGCCGCGTTGTGATCCCGCAGATGTGGATCTATGCCGTGCCGGGCCTGTCCAATCTGTGGATGATCCTGATAAAGGCCACGCCCCTGCTGTTTCTGCTGGGGGTCGAGGATATCGTCTATTGGGCGCGCGAACTGGGGTCATCCAAAACACAGGCATTCGCCTATCCGCATCCTGACTGGCGGCTTTATTACTTTCTTGCCATCCTGATCTTTTATCTGCTGATGACATGGGTGTCCGAACGCGTGCTGACCCGTGTCCGCCGCCGCCTGTCGCTGGGTCAGGCCACCGCCGCCGGCGAGGCGCTGCGAAAGGTCACGACATGAGTTGCGCGCAGACCATCGTGGATTTCGGCCTGCGCTCGATCGGCATCGGAGAGCGTTTGCTGCCGCGCAGCGATATCGACCTTTGCACACAGATTGTCCTGATCGGCTCGGGGCTGGTCTGGAACATCTATTTCGCCGTATTCGCGCTGCTGATCGGCTTTTTCATCGCGACCGGCCTGGCGCTGGCGCGGACCTCGGATTCGCGTCTGCTGCGCAGGCCGGCAGACTGGTTCATTTTTATCTTTCGCGGCAGTCCGCTGTTTATCCAGTTCTTTCTTGCCTATCAGCTTTTTGTGCTGCTGCCGCGCGGCGGGATCGAGATCTTCGGCATCACCGTGGCAACCGGCTGGCTGACAAAGGCATGGGCGGGCGCGCTGATCGTTCTGGTGCTGAATACCGCCGCCTATTCGGCCGAGATATTTTACGGCGCGCTGCAATCGGTGCCCAAGGGCGATATCGAGGCCGCCGATGCTTTCGGGCTGACGGGCTGGCGCCGCTTTCGCCGCATCACCTGGCCGACCATGCTGCGGCTGGCCTGGCCGGCCTATACGAATGAGGCGATCTTTCTGTTTCACGCTACGACGCTGGTGTTCTTTTCCAGCTTCCCGGCCTTTGCCCAACAGGGCGATTCCCTTTATTACGCGCGCTATATCGCCGACAAGACGTTCAACCCGTTCATCGCCTATCCGATCATCGCCGGCTATTTCATCTTGCTGACGCTGCTGCTGATCGCGCTTTTCGGTGTGGTCAACCGGCGGCTGAACCGCCATCTTCCGGGGGCGGCGCGGCGCATCCGCTATCGCCCGCAGCTTATCAGGTGACATCATGGACTGGCTGGCCGAACATCCCGAAGTGCGCACCATCCGCATCGCCGCGGCTGATCTGAACGGTGTCGCGCGTGGCAAGCGCGTGCCGGCCCGCTTTGCCGGCAAGCTGCTGAGCGAGGGGACGAAATTTCCCTATTCCGTGCTGAACATGGATATCTGGGGCGAGGATATCGAGGATTCGCCGCTGGTTTTTGCCGCCGGTGATCCCGACGCGCTGCTGATGCCGACCGAGCGCGGCTTTATGCCGATGCCCTGGCTTGGCGCGCCCTCGGCCCTGCTGCCGATCTGGATGTTCCACCCTGACGGCCGCCCCTATGAGGGCGATCCGCGTCAGGCGCTGGCGCGGGTGGTGGACCGCTATACCGAGGCCGGGCTGACCGCCGTTGTCGCCACCGAGATGGAATTCTTTGTCATCGACGATTCCGGCAAGACCCTGCGCGTTCCGCCCAGCCCGCGTTCGGGCAAGCGCCGCACCGGCGCCGAAACGCTCAGCCTGCGAGCGCTGGATGCCTTTGATCAGTTCTTTACCCGCATCTATGACGCCTGCGAAGAGATGGATATCCCCGCCGATACCGCGATCTCCGAGGCGGCACTGGGTCAGTTCGAGATCAATATGATGCACCAGCCTGACCCGCTGAAGGCCGCCGATGATGCATGGCTGTTCAAGATGCTGACCAAGGGCGTCGCGCGGCAGTTCGGCTTTGCCGCCAGCTTCATGGCCAAACCCTATGAGGCGTGGTCCGGTTCAGGGCTGCATATGCATTTTTCGGTTCTCGACGCCGAGGGGCGCAATATCTTTGACGACGGGACCGAACGGGGATCGGACATGCTGCGTCATGCGGTCGGCGGGCTGTTGCGTGCCATGCCCGGCTCGACCCTGATATTCGCGCCGCATGAAAACAGCTATGACCGGCTGGTGCCCAATGCCCACGCGCCGACCGGCATCGGCTGGGCCTATGAAAACCGCACTGCCGCGCTGCGCATTCCGGCCTCGCCCAACCGCGCACGACGGATCGAGCATCGCGTGGCCGGCGGGGATGTGAACCCCTATCTGACCATCGCCGCCGTTCTGGGCGCGGCACTGAACGGCATTCAGGACCGGGTCGAGCCACCCCCGCCGATCGAGGGGAATGCCTATGACAAGGGGCTGGAGCAGTTGCCCGGCTCATGGGGCGATGCAATCGACGCCTTTGCCCGCTGCACCGAGATGCCGCGTATCTTTCCTCAGCACCTGATCGACAACCTGCTGATGACCAAACGCCAGGAGCTGCATTACATGGCAGAGCTGACCGACGAGGAAACGGTCGAGCTGTATCTGGATACGGTCTGATCAGGACCAGCACCCGCCGCCCCTTATCCCGCAACCGCAACCGGATTTCCTCGGCGCGGGGGCGCGATTAATTTTTATTGAAAATCAATCCGATAAACGATCCCCGGCGATGAAGGGGGGACGGGCCGAGGGGCGACGGACAGGCTGGCAGACAGACAGGCAGGGCAAGGCAAGGCAGGGCTTGCTTTTCCATCCTGTGCCGGCTTCGCGCCGCGCGGCCACTCGCCGGGCGATCACCTGACCCGCGCCCCCCGGCACCATCACCAACCCTGCCACGACGCGGCCAGCGGGCAAATGGCCGCCATCCCCAAGAGCAACAGCCCTCCCGCATCATGACCGCGCGACCCGAACAGCCGCGACGCGCTCGGGGTGTTCCGGGACATCCGCGTGCAGAAACCGCCGATCGCCGGGATCGGGGAAATCCGGTCTGGACAGGCGGCCGGTTGGCGTTCAACCTGCCGGACAAGGCCGGCTCGTCCGGTCCCCACCATCAGGCCGCCTTTACCGCGCCAGCGATCTGGTCCGGGCAAGGGGCGCCGATTACCCACCCGCGCGGCTTTTACTGCGCCGCCAGAAAAACGGATCGACTAAAGGGACGGTGGCAAGCCGTCTTGCATCATCGGCCGGACCGCCCCCCGGCCCCGCCGCTCATCCAGACCGGAGACCATCATGCCGCCCCAGCCTCAGGCCGTTACTGCTTCGCTGACCCGCTCGGCCGTCTTTCTTGTCGTCACGATCAATGATGGCGATGCCGCCACGCTCGCCGTTCAGGGGCTTTTGGCCGATATCGCGGGGCTGGTGCGCGCAACCGGCTTTCGCCGCCCCGACGGCGCGCTGTCCTGCGTGACCGGGATTGGCGCCCATGCGTGGGACCGCCTGTTCCCCGGCCCGCGCCCGCGCGAACTGGCCCCGCTGGAACCGATAGACGGCGTGCATCCGGCGCCCTCGACCCCCGGCGATATCCTTTTCCATATCAGGGGTATGGACCGGGATATGTGTTTCGAGCTGGAGATGAACATCCTCAACCGGCTGGCCGGGCATGTCAGCGTGGTGGACGAAACGCCGGGCTTCAAGTTTTTTGACGACCGCGATCTGCTGGGCTTTGTCGACGGCACCGAAAACCCCGAGGGCGCCGCGCGCGCGGATGCGGTGCTGATCGGCGACGAAGACCCCGATTTTGCGGGTGGCAGCTATGTCATCACCCAGAAATACCTGCACGATATGGCGAAATGGGAGGCCATACCGATAGAACAGCAAGAACGGATCATCGGCCGCAAGAAGCTGTCGGATATCGAGCTGCCCGATGCCGAAAAGCCCAGCTCTGCCCATAATGTGCTGAACGTGATCGAGGATGAGGACGGCAACCAGCTGGATATCCTGCGCGACAACATGCCCTTTGGCAGCCCCGCCGAGGGCATCTTCGGCACATATTTCATCGGCTATGCCCGCAGCCCCAGCCGCACCATCCGCATGCTGCGCAACATGTTCATCGGCCTGCCGCCGGGCAATTATGACCGCATTCTGGACGTCAGCACGCCGGTCACCGGGACGCTGTTCTTTGTCCCCACCGCTGACATGCTGGAAACAGCCGGTGAGAACGCATCCACTGCCGGGGCCTAGCGGGCGACGCCTCGCGTTGTCCGGCGCGTAAAAAGACGGCAGACAAGACCGGCTATCCCCGCAAACCGGTCTGAACGAGCATGACCGCCAGAAGCCTGCGTCGCGGCCACAGCCGCCCGCCGGATGCCCGAAATCATCATAATCAACCCCTACCGCCACGGCTTGAGGGCGGCCCGACGGTCCGTGCGACCCTGCTCGGAATCGAGGTTTTGCCCGGGCGCCAAAGCGACTAGGCTTGGCATCATTGTTAACGAGTGCGGCCTGATCCATGTCCAAGGAAAAACCCGGCAAGCCAACCCTGAGCGAGGCGGAAAAGGTCGCCCGGCGCGCCAGAAACGCCGCCAACCGCGCCCGACGCGAAGCCAATGCCGCCGAGCGTGAGCAAAAGGCCGCAAGCAAATCGCCCGGGCGCCCGCAGAGCCCCGCCAAAGACAGCCCCCCGCATAAGACGGGCCAGGGCCGCATAAAGGCCGAAAGCAACCCGGCCGCAAATCCTCGCCAGCCGGGCAAAGGCAAACGGGACACGGCACCACAAACCGCGATCGACGCCGTAGCGGCGGACAAGGCAGCAGGGGCTGCAAAGAAAGCTGCAACAAAATCCGCCAAGGGCAAAGCACCCGGGCCGGCCACGGCAAAACCTGCGGGCACCAAAGCAATCGCTGATGCTGCCGCCCGCTCCACCGCCACAGATACGAAATCCGCCACCGCCAGCCGGGGGAAAAAGCCGGCGCCCGCCGCCCCGGCCGCGGCCCGGCAACCTGCGGCGCAGCGCCCTGCCTCGGCCACGCCGCCGTTCAATATCCTGATCGTCGCACAGGCCGGGCGGCTGGAATACGAGGCCCTTCTGCTGGCCGAATCACTGCGTCGCAACGCGCACGGCTGGCAAGGCCGGCTGATCGTCGCCGAACCGCGCCCGGACGCGGCCTGGTCCGGTCACGTGACGGCGATCCCTGCCCCGGCGCGCGACGCGCTTCAGGCGCGCGGTGCCGAGATCATCCCCTTTACCGCCCGCCTTTTCGGCGCGGCCTATCCATATGGCAACAAGATCGAGGCGCTTGCCACCCTGCCCGCGAACGAGAATTTTCTGTTTCTCGACACCGACACGCTGGTCACCGGGCCGCTGGAAAGCGTTGATTTCGACTTTTCCCGGCCCTCGGCCTCGATGCGGCGCGAAGGGACATGGCCCAACCCGCCGCTTTACGGGCCGGGATACGGCGATATCTGGGGCGCGCTTTATGAGAGGTTCGGGCTGGATTATGCGACCAGCCTTGATCTGTCCCAGCCGGACGAGCATTGGGAACGCTATCTTTACTTCAACGCAGGATGGTTTACCGGCCCCGATCCGGCAGAATTCGGGCGCAGGTTCATTGAGTGGGCCATTGCGATCCGCGACGACCCCGGCGAGATACTGGCCTCGCAAGAGCTGTTTCCATGGCTCGACCAGATCACCCTCCCTCTGGTGATCCACAGTTTCGGCGGCGGCCGCCCCGGTCCGGGGATGGCCGGGCTGGATGGTGATATCACCTGCCACTGGCGCAACCTGCCACTGCTTTATGCCCGCGAATCCGATGCCGTGGTCGCAACGCTGGAAGCAGCCGCGCAGGCGCCCGACCTGAGGCCGATCCTCAGCGAATGGGAGCCGGCGCTGCGGCTGATCTATCAACAGATCGGACCGCGCGCCCTGCGCCCGGCCTTTGACCGCGAGAACCTGCCCCTGCGCGAGCAGCCGTTGCGACAGGCGATCAAGCGCGGCGGCTGGTGGGTGGTCTAGGTGATCGGTCCCGGCATTGGTGGATCGGGTTTAGGCTGAATCGATCTGGCTCTGATGTCTGGATTTTGCAGATGTATTCATAGGGCGTGGGGCCGCCTTGCCCTGCCCTTCAGCGACGTTTTGATCGGCAAATGGTCCCGCACGGGCCGCCTGCCGGCCCGGAAACCCTGTGCATGCGGGGCCATCAGCTCATCGCCCGGGGCATCAGGCCGCCTTTGATCCGATCGGCGATCTGCCGAGCGCAGCGGCACGCCCTTTCGCGCCGCAATACTGCCCGCTCACAGACCTGAAACCGTCGCAGAACCGCTTGCGGCGGGGTCGATACGCCCCACCTCGGACCTCGCGACAAGCGCCCGCGCATCGAATATCGCCGAAACGCGGCGGCAGATTTCCGACCCGCAGCAGCATATCACGCGGATGACCCGCCAGCCCGTCGCAATATGCAGACCGGGCGCGATATTCTGTGGCGGGTCACGCCCGGTCGGCCTGCGGATCGAAACATCGGGCCATTCCCGCGTCATAGCGGCGCGCGCACAGGCGACCCGTTCCAACAGATCAGCCAGCAGGGGCGTGACCCGGCAACGGGCGCCAGACCGCCGCGCGGATGCGCATCGCTGTCAGGCAGCAATGGCCGCTATCCTTTTCGGCCCCCTGCGGTTTGACCGCAGTTCTCCTTACGCGCTCAGCACCGCATCACAGCGCGCACAGGTGCCGGGATGGCTATGCGTGCCGACATCGGGCAGGATCTTCCAGCAACGCTGACATTTCTCGCCCTCGGCCGTCTCAAAGACCACGCCAACGCCTTCGATATCGGGCATACGGAAGGCCTCGGGCGGGATCGGGTCATGGGTCAACACCAGATCCGATGTGATGCAGACATCGGCAAAATCAACCGTTTTCAATGCCTTGAGAATCTCGTCATTGCGGATATGCACGATGGGCGCGGCCTCCAGACTGGCACCGATGGTCTTGTCGGCACGCTTCACCTCCAGCGCCGCCGTCACCGCGCGACGCGCGCGGCGCACGCCCTCCCATTTCGCGGCCAAGGGTTCGTTCAGCCAATCCGCAGGCGTGACGGGGAAGTCATGCAGGTGGATGCTGTCGTCATCAGACGGGAAGCGCGAAAGCCACACATCTTCCATCGTAAACGGCAGAATCGGGGCCAGCCACGCCACCAGCCGGTGGAACAGCAGGTCCAGAACCGTGCGCGCGGCCCGGCGGCGCAGGCTGTCCGGAGCATCGCAATAAAGCGCATCCTTGCGGATATCGAAGTAGAAGGACGACAGATCAACCGTCGCGAACTGGAACAGCGACTGGAAAACCCCTTGGAAATCATAGGCATCATAGCCCATCCGCACCCGGTGATCCAGTTGCGCCAGACGGTGCAGCACCCACTGCTCCAACTCGGGCATATCCTCGGGGGCCACGCGCTCGGCCTCGGTGAAGCCGTCCAGGCTGCCCAACATGAAGCGCAGCGTATTGCGCAGGCGGCGATAGCTGTCGGCGGTGCCCTTCAGGATCTCAGGCCCGATGCGCTGATCGGCGGTGTAATCCACCTGCGCCACCCAAAGCCGCAGGATATCCGCGCCATATTGCTCGATCACCTCGGCGGGGACGATGGTATTGCCCAGAGATTTGGACATTTTCATGCCCTTCTCATCCAGCGTGAACCCATGGGTCAGCACGCCGCGATAAGGCGCGCGCCCCTTGGTGGCGGATGCCTGCAACAGCGAGGAATGGAACCAGCCGCGATGCTGATCGGTGCCTTCAAGGTAAAGATCGGCGATCCCGTCGGGCGCGCCATCGGCCCGGTCGCGGATCACGAAAGCATGGGTCGAGCCTGAATCGAACCACACATCCAGCACATCCATGACCTGATCGTAATCATCGGGGTTGACGATCCCGTCCAGCATTTGCGCCTTGAAGCCGTCACGATACCAGATATCGGCGCCGTCGGCCTCGAACGCTGCGGTGATGCGCTTGTTGACGCGCGGATCACGCAGCAGGAAATCGCTGTCCGTGGGCTTTGCGCCCTTGCGCACGAAAGCGGTCAGCGGCACACCCCAGGCGCGTTGCCGCGACAGCACCCAATCGGGGCGGTTCTCGACCATCGAATGGATCCGGTTGCGCCCTGACTGAGGCCACCATTTCACAAGCTGATCAATCGAGGTCAGCGCACGCGCCCGGATCGTCGCGCCATATTCGCCCATGCCATCATCAAGCTTATGGTCGATGGCGGCGAACCATTGCGGCGTATTGCGATAGATCAAGGGCGCTTTTGATCGCCAGCTATGCGGATAGCTGTGCTTGATCTTGCCCTTGGCCAAAAGCTTCCCCGCCCAAGCCAATTGCTTGATCACGCTGACATTCGCCGGGCCATCCTTGCCATCGGGCTGAATGATCGCCTCGCCGCCGAAAAGCGGCAGATCCTTGCGATAGCTGCCGTCCGGCTCGACATTATAGGTCATCTTCAAGTCGGGATATTCAGGCCCCTGAAACTTGAGGAAAAGCTGATAGTCGTCATCGCCATGGCTCGGCGCGGTATGCACAAACCCCGTGCCCGCATCCTCGGTGACATGATCGCCGGGCAGCATGGGGACATCGTAATCCCACTCACCATTGCCGCCTTCGACCCCGCGCAGGGGGTGGGCCAGCATCAGCCCTTCCAGTTCCGAGGCAGGCACATCGCGCAACCGCTTGAAGCCGCTGACCTTGGCGGCCTGCAAGACACCCTCGGCCAAGGCATCGGCCAGCACCAGCTTCTCGCCAGCCTGCGCCTGCGCCCCCTCGGCCACCTCACCCACCTCATAAAGCCCGTAAGCGATATCAGGATGATAGGCCACCGCCCGGTTCTGCGGGATCGTCCATGGCGTCGTGGTCCAGATCACGACCGCAGCCCCGTCCAGCGCCCCATCCACCGGCTTAAACCGCACCCAGATCGTATGCGACGTATGATCGTGATACTCGACCTCCGCCTCCGCCAACGCAGTTTTCTCGACCGGAGACCACATCACCGGCTTCGACCCCTGATAAAGACTGCCGTTCATCAACAGCTTCATGAACTCCTCGGCGATCACCGCCTCGGCATGGTAATCCATGGTCAGATAGGGATCGTCCCATTTCCCGGTCACCCCGAGGCGCTTGAACTCGTCTCGCTGGATATTCACCCATTCATCGGCAAAGCGGCGGCATTCCTGGCGGAACTCGACCACATCAATGGCGTCCTTGTCCTGCCCCTTCTGGCGATACTGCTCCTCGATCTTCCACTCGATCGGCAAACCGTGGCAGTCCCAGCCCGGCACATAGCGCGCATCGCGCCCCATCATCTGCTGGCTGCGGGTGATGAAATCCTTCAGCACCTTGTTCAGCGCATGCCCGATATGCAGATGCCCGTTCGCATAGG
>JAUNTL010000114.1 GCA_030538705.1 Paracoccus sp. (in: a-proteobacteria)
CGCCGCGGCCTGCCCGTGGTGCGCCGCGCCGAGATGCTGGCCGAGCTGATGCGCCTGAAATCGAATGTCGCCATCGCCGGGACGCATGGCAAGACGACGACAACGACGATGGTCGCCACATTGCTGGACGCGGGCGGTTTTGACCCCACGGTCATCAATGGCGGTGTGATCCATGCTTACGGGTCCAACGCGCGGGCCGGTGCGGGCGAATGGATGGTGGTCGAGGCCGACGAGAGCGACGGCAGCTTTAACCGCCTGCCCGCGACCATCGCCATTGTCACCAATATCGACCCCGAGCATATGGAGCATTGGGGGGACTTCGACCGTCTGCGCAAAGGGTTTTACGATTTCGTGTCGGGCGTGCCCTTTTACGGGCTGGCGGTCTGCTGCACCGATCACCCCGAGGTTCAGGCCCTCGTCGGCAAGCTTTCCGACCGCCGTGTGGTGACCTTTGGCTTTAACGCGCAGGCGGATGTCCGTGCGATCAACCTGCGATACGAGGACGGGATCGCGCATTTCGACGTGGCTTTGCAGGGCGAGGCGGTGCTGAATGATGGCGAGGTGCCGGTGATCGAGGGCTGCACCCTGCCGATGCCGGGGGATCACAATGTGTCCAATGCGCTTTCCGCAGTCGCCGTCGCGCGGCATCTGGGCATGAAACGGGCCGAAATCCGCGAGGCTCTGGCAAAATTCGGCGGCGTAGGGCGGCGGTTCACCAAGGTGGGCGAGGTCGGCGGCGTCACCATCATCGACGATTACGGCCATCACCCGGTTGAGATCGCGGCGGTCCTGAAAGCCGCGCGCCAATCGACCAAGGGCCGGGTGATCGCGGTCCATCAGCCGCACCGCTATTCGCGCCTGTCCAGCCTGTTTGACGATTTCTGCACCTGTTTCAACGAGGCCGATGTGGTCGCCATCGCCGAGGTCTATGCCGCTGGCGAAGATCCGATCCCGGGCGCCTCGCGCGATGATCTGGTGGCCGGGCTGATCGCCCATGGCCACCGCCATGCCCGCGCGATCCTGTCCGAGGACGATCTGGTCCGGCTGGTGGGCGAGCAGGCGCGGCCGGGCGATATGGTCGTCTGTCTGGGGGCGGGCAATATCTCGGCCTGGGCCAATGCGCTGCCCGAGCGGTTGCGGGACAAGGCGGCATGATGAATCCGGCTATCCTGACATTGGGGGCATTTGCCGCACTCGCGCTTGCCGGCGTGCTGGGCTGGCTGGCGGCGCGGCGCGGTGGGATCAGGGTCTTGTGGGTCGTGCTTGCGCTTGGCGCGGTGATCGCGGTCGCGGGCTGGCTGGTCACGCGCCAGCCGCTGGTCGGTGATGCGGCGATACGGCGCCAGATCGTGATCTATTTCATGATGCTGCCGGGCTTTGTCGGATTGGTGATCGGGGCGGCGATCGGCACGCTCTCTGCCCCGAGATGAGGTGGTCGGGCCGTGTCGCGGTCGCTGTGCTTCTGGCGGCGGTTGCCTTTGGTCTGGTCATGACGGGCGGTGTCAGCGAGATGACGCAGATCGCCATCGCCATCGCCGTGCCCGCCGCAGCGGTCGGGTTCAGGCAGGCGCGCAACGGGCGCGTCATTCATGGCGTCGCGATGCCGATGGTCTGCCTGATGGCGGGGCTGCTGTGCTATTACATCGGTGAGAACGCCACGGGGGGCGGTTATCTGGACGGGATTGTCGGGATAGTGTCGGCGGTGGTTTTATGGATCATGACGGGCGCGCTGGTCCTGGGCGGCGGGCTGGGCGCGCTGAACATGCGCCCGGCGGATGAGCGCCACCCCGGTCCGCCGGTTGGTGCCTGGCTTGTCTATGCCGCCGCGGTGGTGCTGATGGTCCTCTCATTGCTGGAATAGGGCGGGTTTGCACCGTGTCGGGCAATGGGCTAGGACGGCGCGAAAACCTGCAAAAGGATGCGCCTGATGCCCGCACCGACCAGCCCTGACGCCCTGCCCGGATTGCGCGGGACGCTGACCCCCGGCCGCGCATTGGACGGGCTGACATGGCTGCGCGTCGGCGGGCCGGCGGACTGGCTGTATCAGCCGGCCGACAGCGATGATCTGGCGCGCTTTATGGCCGGGCTGGACCCCGATATGGCGGTATTCGCCCTCGGCGTCGGCAGCAATCTGATCGTGCGCGACGGCGGTATCCGGGGCGTCGTGATCCGTCTGGGGCGCGGTTTCAACGCCATCGGGATCGAGGGCGATTGCGTCACCGCCGGGGCCGCCGCGCTGGATGCCCATGTCGCGCGCCGCGCGGCCGAGGCGGGGTTGGACCTGACCTTTCTGCGCACCATTCCGGGCAGTATCGGCGGGGCGGTGCGCATGAATGCGGGCTGTTACGGCAGCTATATCGCCGATCACCTGATCGACGCGACGGCCGTCACCCGTGACGGGCGTGTCGTCACGCTGATGCCGCATGATCTGGGCCTGCGCTATCGCCACAGCGACCTGCCCGAGGGCTGGGTGATTACCGGCGCGCGCTTTCGTGCCGCTGTGGGCGATCCTGACGATCTGGCCGCGAGGATGGAGGACCAGCTTGCCCGGCGCGATGCCAGCCAGCCCGTGCGCGAGCGCAGCGCGGGGTCGACCTTTCGCAACCCGGCCGGGTTTTCCTCGACCGGGCGGGCGGATGACACGCATGAGCTGAAGGCATGGAAGCTGATCGAGGACGCCGGGCTGCGCGGCTATCGGCTGGGCGGGGCGCAGATGTCTGAAAAGCACCCGAATTTTCTGATCAACACCGGCGAAGCGACGGCCGCCGATCTTGAAGCTTTGGGCGAACTGGTGCGCGCGCGGGTCCGCGAAAGCTCGGGCCAGGAACTGCAATGGGAGGTCATCCGCATCGGCGAGCCTGCAAAGGGCTGAGCGCGGTCGCGCCGGGCGCTGTCAGGTCGGTGGCCGCGCGCGGGCCGCAGGCGCGTGCGATATGCCCCCGCGCGGCCGGTCCCGGCCCAAGTGCGCGGTTGCCATGGTCAGGCCGCGGCGATCCTGCGCCATGCTGCGGGATCGCCGGGCGCGGGGCGGGGGCGTTCTGTGGGCGGCAGGTCATTGTCGCAGGCGGGCGAAAAACACCCTTGGTCCGCCAGCCGGCTGCGTTATACCGCAAGGGCGGTCGCCCGACGATCGCCCGCGAGGGAGCATTTCATGTCCGAAGGGTTGAGACCCGAAGGCCCGCCCGGCCATCGCCACGCCTATGTCACGCTGGCGACGAATGCCGATTATGCGCTTGGCGCGCTGGCGCTGATCAACTCGATCCGGGCGGTGGGGACGGCTGCCGATTGTGTTGTGCTGCATACCGCCGCGGTCCAGGACGAGGGGCTGGCGCGGCTGCGTCAGGCGGGGGCGCGGCTGGTGGCGGCCGATCTGCTGGACACCAGCACCGGGTTCAACGCCGCCCATGCCCGCGATGCCCTGCATGCACGCGCCGCATTCACCAAAGGCAACAAGCCGCCTTTTCACACGCCTCTGGACAATTTCGCCAAGCTGCGGCTGTGGCAGCTGACCGAATATGAGGCGGTGGTGTTCATCGACGCGGATGCGGTCATGCTGAAAAACTGCGACCGGCTGTTCTCATACCCCGAGTTTTGCGCCGCACCGAATGTCTATGAAGATGTTGCGGATTTTCACCGGCTGAATTCCGGGGTGTTCACGGCCCGGCCGTCACATGCGACCTTTGATGCCATGATGGCGCGGCTCGACCAGCCGGGGGTTTTCTGGCGGCGCACGGATCAGAGCTTTCTTCAGGATTTCTTTCCCGACTGGCACGGGCTGCCGGTGTTTTACAACATGTTGCAATATGTCTGGTTCAATATGCCCGGACTTTGGGCATGGGACGAGATATTCATCCTGCATTATCAATATGAAAAGCCGTGGCAGGATCATGACAAGGTCAGCCGGCTGCGGCCGCTGGTTGAGCTGTGGCGCGGCTTTGCCGGGCAGGGGCCACGGGTGGATATCGCCAGCCTGCCGGCGCCGGGATGAGGATCGCGGTCACCGGCGGGGGCGGGCTGGTCGGCCGCTTTATCGTGAACGAGGCGCTTGGCGCGGGCGACCGGGTGACGGTCCTGGGCCGCCGCGCGCCAGTGCCGGGTTTCTTTGACGCTCCGGCCGGTTTCATGCCCTTTGATCTGGCCGGCGAAGCGCCCGATCTCGCGGGTTATGACGCCGTGGTCCATGCCGCCTTTGACCATGTTCCGGGCCGCTATCGCGGCGGCGAGGGCGACGACCCGGCCGGATTTCTGGCGCGCAACCTTGACGGCTCGGCGCGGCTTTTTGCGGCGGCGGCGCGGGCCGGGGCAAGGGTTGTCTTTATCTCGACACGCGCCGTCTATGGCCCGCATCCGGGCAGGCTCGGCGAGGATGTGCCCTGCCGGCCGGACACGCTTTACGGCCGTGCCAAGCTCGGCGCTGAACAGGTGTTGGCGGGCCAGCCGGCGATGATTCTGCGCGCGACCGGGGTTTACGGACCCGCCGGGCCGGGGCAGCGGCATAAATGGGCCGATCTGTTCGATGATTTCGCCGCCGGGCGCCCCATCGCCCCGCGCGCCGGGACCGAGGTGCATGGCGCCGATCTGGCCGCGGCCGTGCGGCTGGGGCTGGCGGGGGCGGCGGGGGTCTATAACGTCTCGGACCTGCTGCTGGACCGCCATGATCTGCTGGCGGAATGGGCGCGGCTGTCGGGTCGGACGGGCGCTGTGCCGGCCCGTGCGGATCGCGGTTTTGACGGCGTGATGACGACCACGCGGCTGCGTGATCTGGGCTGGCGGCCGGGCGGGCTGGCGGCGCTGCGCCGGGCGCTGGCGGTCATGGCCGGGGCAAATCCGCCGCAGGAGATTTAAACGCTTTCCTGATTCACCCGCTTTCGCTAGAATCACCTGCACAGGCATGACCCGGATCAACCGGGCAGCATGAAGAGGCCCGGAACAACCGGGCAGAGAGGCGAAATTGGCGGGCAGGTCGAGCAGGACAGCCCCGAAAGTCGTCGTCCTTATGGGCGGACCCTCGGCCGAGCGCGAGGTGTCCTTGTCCTCGGGGGCGGAATGCGCGACGGCGCTGCGGCAGGCGGGCTATGAGGTTACCCAGATTGATGCCGGGCGTGATCTGCCCGCGCGTCTGGCCGATGCTGCGCCCGATGTCGTCTTTAACGCGCTTCATGGCCGGTGGGGCGAGGATGGCTGCGTTCAGGGCATTCTGGAATGGCTGGGCATCCCCTATACGCATTCCGGCGTGCTGGCATCCGCGCTGGCGATGGACAAGACCCGCTCCAAACAGGTGTATCGAGAGGCCGGGCTGCCGGTCGTGGACAGCATGATCGTGCCGACCGAACTGGCGCGGCGCGAACATCCCATGCCGCCGCCCTATGTGGTCAAGCCGAACGCCGAAGGCTCCAGCGTGGGGATCTATATCGTGCGCGACGGGGCGAATGGCCCGGCGCAGATCGGTGCGCAGATGCCTGCCGAAGTCATGGTCGAAACCTATGTGCCGGGGCGCGAACTGACGGTGGCGGTTCTGGGCGACCGGGCGCTTGGCGTGACCGAGATCGTGACCGAGGGCTGGTATGATTACGATGCGAAATACAAACCCGGCGGCTCGCGCCATGTGATCCCGGCCGAAGTGCCCGCCGAGATCAGCGCGGCCTGTCTGGACTATGCCCTTCGTGCCCATGACGCGCTTGGCTGCGCCGGGCTGAGCCGGACGGATTTCCGCTGGAATGATGCGCGCGGGCTGGCCGGGCTTTACCTGCTCGAGACCAACACCCAGCCCGGCATGACGCCGACCTCGCTGGCGCCGGAACAGGCGGCGGCGGCGGGGATCGGTTTTTCCGATCTTTGCGCATGGCTGGTCGAGGACGCATTGGCGCGCAGGACCGGCGGCGGCGCGGACCGTGACACGGGGGCCGCAGCATGGAGCGCATAGACCGCGATCACGATCCCGGCTTCTCGCCCCAGCCGACGCCGCCGCGCAAATCCTGGCAGCGGCCGCAGCAGCTGGCCAGCAAGCCCCGGCGCGACCCGGCGCCCTCGCGGCTGGCCTACCGGCTGCACCGGATGTTGCTGACCCCGGTCTATCGCCGCCTGCTGCGGGTCGGTTTGCCGGCGTTTATGATCGCCTTTGTCGTGCTTTTGTGGCTGTCAGACGAGGACCGCCGCGCCAGTCTGGCCGGCGGGCTGACCGGCATGGTCGAGGCAGTCCAGAACCGCGAGCAGTTCATGGTCCGGGTGATGACCATTGATGGCGCCTCCGGGCCGGTGGACAAGGCGCTGCGCATGATGCTGCCGGTCGATCTGCCGGCGTCGAGCTTTGACATCGAGCTGGATGCGCTGCGCCGCGATATCCTGTTGCTGGATGCGGTGAAAGAGGTCGATCTGCGTATCAAGCCCGGCGGCGTGCTGGCCGCGACCGTGGTCGAGCGTCAGCCGGTCATGCTGTGGCGGCACGCGCGCGGGATCGAACAGCTGGACGAGGACGGGCACCGCGTCGCCTCGGTCACGGCGCGCTCGGTCCGGCCGGAACTGCCGCTGATTGCGGGCGAGGGCGCGGACAAGGCCGCGCGCGAGGCGATCGGTATCTTTGCCGCCGCCGGGCCGCTGCTGCCACGCGTGCGCGGGCTGCAACGCATGGGTGAACGCCGCTGGGATGTGGTGCTGGATCGCGGGCAGCGCATCCTGTTGCCGGCTGATGATCCGGTGACCGCGCTGGAGCGTGTCATCGCCCTGAACGGGGCCGAGAACATGCTGGACCGTGATGTCACGGTCATTGATCTGCGCGACGGCGCGCGCCCGGTGATGCGCATCGGGATTGCCGCACAGAACCGCATCCGCGCGGTGCGCGGCCAGCCGCTGCTGGGACCGGACGGGCGCGAGATCACGAATGACGACAAGAACGGCTGAGGGGAGAGGCGGGCGATGAAGGAACTTTATCAGCAGCAGCGCGCGATGCGCAACATGCGTCAGGTTGCCTTGCAGCGCGGCGTGATCGCGGTTCTTGATATCGGCAGTTCCAAGGTCGCCTGTTTCGTGCTGCAATTCGACGGTCCCGGCACCTATCGCGAAACCGACGGCGTCGGCCCGATGGCGGGGCAGTCGAATTTCCGCGTGATCGGTGCGGCCACGACCCGCTCGCGCGGGGTGCGCTTCGGCGAGATCGAGACCATGGCCGAAACCGAACGTGCCATCCGCACCGCCGTTCAGGCCGCGCAAAAGCTTGCCGGCGTGCGTGTTGATCATGCCATTGCCTGTATCGCCGGGGCGCGGCCGGCATCCTATGGGCTGGCCGGTGATATCGCGCTGAAAAGCGGCAAGGTCGGGCAGGGCGAGATCGCGCAGGTCATGGCCTCGTGCGATTTGCCCGACTTTGGGCGCGGCCGGCAGGTGCTGCATGCCCAGCCGGTGAATTTTACCGTCGACGGGCGTTCCGGCCTGATGGATCCGCGTGAACATGCCGGCCAGAATCTGGGCGTCGACATGCATGTCCTGACCGTCGATGCCGATGCGGTGGACAATCTGATCCATGTGATCCGCCGCTGCGATATGGAACTGGCGGGCGTGGCCTCGGCCAGCTATATGAGCGCGCTTTCGTCGCTGGTCGAGGATGAACAGGAACTGGGCGCGGCCTGTATTGATATGGGCGGCGGCACGACCGGCGTGTCGATCTTTATCAAGAAACACATGATCTTTGCCGATGCCGTGCCGATGGGCGGCGATCTGGTGACGCAGGATATCGCCAAGGGGCTGCGTGTGCCGATGACCGTGGCCGAGCGTATCAAGACGCTGAACGGCGGGGTCGAGGCGACCGGGCGCGACGACCGCGACCTGATCGAGCTGGGCGCGGCCACCGGCGACTGGGACACCGACCGCCGTCAGGTCAGCCGCACCGATCTGATCGGCATCATGCGGCCCCGTGTCGAGGAAATCCTTGAAGAGGTGGCGGCGATCCTTGATGCGGCCGGCTTTGATCACATGCCCAGCCAGCAGGTCGTGCTGACCGGTGGCGGCAGCCAGATCCCCGGACTTGACGGGCTGGCGGCGCGGATGCTGGGGCGCAATGTCCGCATCGGCCGGCCGCTGCGCATCCATGGGCTGCCGCATCAGCTGACCGGGCCTAATTTCGCCTCGGCCGTCGGGCTGGCGCTGTTTGCCGCCCATCCCCAGGACGAATGGTGGGATTTCGAGACACCCGCCGAGGCCTATCCGGCGCGCAGCCTGCGCCGCGCCTATCGCTGGTTCCGCAACAACTGGTGACAGGCGTCCGAAGTCAAAAATGGTGGGGGCGCATCGCGATTCCCCCATATCCTGCGGTGTCGGCAAGATGCCGCCAAAACCCCCCGGTTGCCCACAACATTTTGCGGTCATATCGTGTTTTTCGGATGACGATGCGCCCATGCTTGGTTACAGTTTCCAGAATACGGGGGATTCGACCGGCTCGACCCGGACGTGCCAATAACAACAGGCGGACACCATGAACATCAATCTGATGCTGAACGACGACGACGATCTGAAGCCGCGCATCACCGTTTTCGGTGTCGGCGGCGCGGGCGGCAACGCGGTCAACAACATGATCGAAAAGCAGCTTGACGGCTGTGTCTTTGTGGTTGCCAACACCGACGCGCAGGCGCTGCATCAGTCGCGTGCCGAAAGCCGTGTCCAGCTTGGCCCGAAAGTGACCGAAGGTCTGGGCGCAGGCGCCAAGCCCGAGGTCGGCGCCCGCGCCGCCGAGGAAACGATCGAGGATATCGTCGATCACCTGCAAGGCGCGCATATGTGCTTTATCACTGCCGGGATGGGTGGCGGCACGGGCACGGGTGCGGCCCCGATCATCGCGCAGGCCGCGCGCCAGATGGGCATTCTGACCGTCGGTGTCGTGACCAAGCCGTTCCAGTTCGAGGGCGCCAAGCGCATGCGTCAGGCCGACAGCGGTGTGGCCGAGCTGCAAAAGCATGTCGATACGCTGATCATCATCCCCAACCAGAACCTGTTC
>JAUNTL010000009.1 GCA_030538705.1 Paracoccus sp. (in: a-proteobacteria)
CCGCCCCTCTTGGCCGTGCCGGCCAATTCACCCCGGGATATTTGCGGACAGAAGAATGCGCCCGCGCCCGGCAATGCCGGCGCTGTGAGGGTGCCGGCCGGCCATGCGGGTCGGGGCTGCGTCACGCGCAGGGTCCGGCGGCCGGCCGCTGCCCTTGCGGCGGGGTCAGGTTGCGGGTCGGGTAAAGCCGCGGATCGTCATCAGCGCCTCATCCAGAGCCTGCCCCTCTTCATCCATCAGCGCGGCCTCGCGCAGACGCCGTATCCAGTCGGCGGCATCGGCGCGCCCGGTCAGGCTGTCTGCGGCCGCCGTCACCCGGTCAAACTTGCTGATGCCGCGGCCATGCGTGTCGGAATAGCCCTTGATCAGCCGCCGGCAGCGGATCATCTCGACCGCCAGCGCATAATCAGCCGCACGCAGCGACAGCGCACGCCCGAGCCAGAGGTTCAGGTGGTGCTGTTCCTGGGCATGACGAAGGCTGCGCAGGCGCCAGCCCCTCATGCCGCCCAGCAGATGCAGCAGGGCAAAGCCGATCATCCCGTCGCTGCGCAGCCGGCGGCCGTGGCCGAACAGCCGGTCAAGCCATTTCATCGCGCGCGCGCTGCCCTGAATGCGCCGGCCCAGACCGGCGGGCATCATCCCGGCGATCTCTTCGGCGCGGGGATGCATGAACTCGGTCAGATGCATCAGATTGTCCCCGGACACCCGCATCTCGTCGCGGATACGGCTCATGCGGGCGGGCCGGGTCTTGAGGTCGGCGACGCGGATCACATCGTCATAGGCCATGGCATTGGCGATATATTTCGCCGCCTCGGCCGTCAGCAGCCAGTCCTGCGCGGCCTCGTCCCGGGCCAGAACCTCCTCCAGCCGGGCGAGATATTCCGCCCCGTAATCAAGATCCTGAAAATCGACAACCTTGCGCAGACCGTGCCGGGCCATTGCCGCCACCGGCGCCGGCAGCGCCGCCACGCGCGCGGCCAGATCCTGCCAGCGGGCGCGCAGGGCGGCAGGGCCGGCGGGGCTGTCGGCGACCTGCCGCGCCGGGGCGTCATTATCGGGCGCAGCCGGCACAGAGGGGGCAGATGCCGCATCAAAGCCCGCGCCAAAGGCACGCAGGCTGGCCTCGACCCCCTTGCCGCCGGCGCGGATCGCATCCTCGAACGCCGCGCGCGGGAAGGGCAACGCCCCCGACCCCGCCAGCGCCCCGAAAAGCGAGGCCGAGATGACCGAGCCTTTGGCGATGGCCAGCCGGTCGAAATCGGCGGCGACAAGCTGGCGCGCGGCGATCTCGGCCGCGGCCATGACCTCGTCCGAGGATGCGATCCCGTCGCCCGGCACCATCTTTTCGGACACCGCCAGCGCGCGATGCGTCGAGGCGATCAGCACGGTGCGGTCAGGCGTGACAAAGCCGCGCTGGATCGAGCGCCCGGCCTCCATCATCTCGGCCGCGATCATCACATCGACATCGCCGGCCGAAGGCGCCAGCGCAAAGACCGGCGCGGTGCCGCTGTCGGGTGCCATCTCGATATAATAGACCGTCGCCCCGGTGCGCTGTGCGACACCCGCCACGCTGGTCGCCTGCGCGACATAGCCGCCGCGCCGGGCCAGATCCTCGATCCAGCTGGTCAGCACGCCACCACCCTGCCCGCCGACGGCGAGGATCGCGACCTTGATGATCCGGTCCAGCCCGGGGTCGGCCGGCGCGGGCGAGAATGGCTGATGCAGCGTCATGGCCGGACCTCGAATGACAGACGGCGGGCGGCACGGCGGGACTGGAGCCAGGCGATAAGCCGGGCGCGCATTCCGGCCAGCCGGCGCTCGGACCGGGTGGGGTTATGGATGACATCGGCGCGGTAGAATGACGGGCACAGAATCGCGGCATCCGCGACCTCGCCGCAATTGCCACAGCCGACGCAACTGGTGTCGATCGCCGCCACGGGATCGTCGCGCAGGGGATCGTCCAGCCGCTTCAGCCCCAGCGAGGGGCAGCCCGACAGCCGGATACAGGCATGATCGCCGGTGCAGACATCCTCATCGACACCAAAGCGCGGCGCCTCGACGCGGCGGCCATCGCGGATCGCCTGCGCGCGCAGGGGCTTTTCGCGGCGCTGTTTGTTGAGCATGCATTCCGACGAGGCAACGATGACACGCGGGCCGGGCGCATCCGTTGTCAGCGCCTCAAGAAAGGTGTCGCGCATCCGGGCGACGTCATAGGTGCGGTCAATCTGGCGCACCCATTTGATGCCGATGCCCTTCAGCGCCCTGCTGATCGGGTTCTGCGTCGATTTCGTGCGGTTCTCGGCGCGCGAGGACATGACATCCTGCCCCCCCGTCGCGGCCGAGTAATAGTTATCGACGATCACCGCCACGCCGTCGGATTTGTTAAAGGCCATATTGCCAAAGCTGGAGGACAGCCCGTTATGCCAGAACCCGCCGTCACCGATAATGGCCACCGGGCGCCTTTCGCCGCCACCGTCAAAAGCGGCATTGGCCGCCGGGCCAAGACCGTAACCCATCGTCGCGCCGCCGATTTCAAACGGCGGCAGCGCGGCAAACAGGTGACAGCCGATATCTGCCGAGATCTGCAATTTTCCGGTCTCGCGCTGCGCCAGTTTCAGCGCAGCAAAGATCGGGCGCTCGGGGCAGCCGGTGCAGAACCCCGGCGGTCGGATCGGCACGGTGCGCGACAGATCGGGGATGGCGGCGCCTTCCGCGTTCGGGGCAAGAACCTGTGCGGGCAACATATCGGGCGCGGCCTCGCGCAGGAACTGCCCGATCGCATCCAGCATGACCTGCCCGGTATATTCGCCCGCCATCGGAAAGATGTCCTTGCCGCGCAGCCGCAGCCCGGAACCGGCGCGGTAAAGATATGCCGCAAGCTGCTGTTCGATGAACTCGGGCTGGCCCTCTTCGATCACCAGCACCTGATCCTTGCCCTTGCAGAAATCGGCGAACTCATCGGGCAACAGGGGATAGGTGACATTCAGCACATAAAGCGGGATCTGCGAATTGCCGTGCAGATCGGCCAGCCCCAGCCGCTGAAGCGCGCGGATGGTGCTGTTATACATCCCGCCTTGCAAGACCAGACCGACGGGCGCCTCGGCGGGGCCGAACACCTCGTTCAGGCCCTTGGCGCGGATGAATGCCTCGGCGGCGGGGCGGCGCTTCTCGATCTTGTCGATCTCGTGGCGAAAGCTCATCGGCGGCAGAACGACGCGGGCAAAATCGGATTGCGGATTGGACAATGCATCGCGCACCGACAGATCGGGGCGGCGGTTGTCGCGGGTGGGGAAGCTGCCGGTGACATGGCAGGCGCGAATGCGCACCATCAGCATGACCGGCGTGTTCGACGCCTCGGACAGCGCGAAACCATCGCCGACCGCGCCCACGATCGAGGGCAGGTTGGGGCGCGGATCGAGCAGCCAGAACTGCGATTTCATCGCGAAGGCATGGCTGCGCTCCTGCATGATGGACGAGCCTTCGCCGTAATCCTCGCCGACGATGATCAGCGCGCCCCCGTTGACGCCCGATGACGCAAGGTTCGCCAGCGCGTCCGAGGCGACATTGACGCCGACCGATCCCTTGAAGGTCACCGCGCCGCGGATCGGATAATGAACCGAGGCCGCCAGCATGGCCGCCGCCGCCGCCTCGTTCGCATTGGCCTCGAAGCGCACGCCCAGTTCGGTCAGCAGATCCTCGGCATCCGCCAGCACATCCATCAGATGGCTGATCGGCGCGCCCTGATAGCCGCCGACATAGCCGACGCCATTTTCCAAAAGCGCCTTTGTGATCGCCAGAATGCCCTCGCCGGTAAAGGTCTCGCCGGCGCCCAGCCGCAGATCCTCGATTTCGGCCTTGAATGATCGTTCCGCCACAGCCTTCTCCTTTGCGCTGGCGCATGAGATCAGGACCGGCCAGGCGGCGGGCGGTCAGATCTCGTGCTTGCGAATATTGCGCAGGATCTTTTGCAGCGTGGCGACAAAAGCCTGCTTTTCCTCGGCCGGGATACCCCGGAACATACGTGCCTCGCTGGCCGCCATATGGGGCCAGAGATCATGGAATGCCGCGCGCCCCGCAGTGGTCAGATGACAGCGCATCGCGCGGCTGTCACTGGGGTCACGCTCGCGCCGGACCAGACCATCCGCGACCAGTTGATCAAGCGCGCGTGACAAGGTCGATTGCTCGACCACGGCATAGATCGCCAACTCGCGGATCAGCGGGCCTTCGATCACCGACAGCACCGCGAGAACCCGCATCTTGGGCGTGGTCAGACCGGCCCCCGCCAGTTCCTCGCGCAGCGAGGCGTTATAGCGCCCCATGATGCGATTCATCAGATAGGGCGGGAAACTGGTCAGCCCGATCTCGCCCAGTCTTTGGGGCGCGGCGCTGTCCTGGATCGGGGTATCGGTCATGGGCATCACTCTTGCTTGGCCGGAACTGCGCCCCCTATGGGCCAGCCTCCCGCGAATGCCAAGCCGGCAGGCCCGCGACCACAGCGCGCATCGCGCGCGCAGGCCCCGGACCGCCCCACCCCTCAGCCCCGCGCGACGAGCGCCAGCGCCCGGATCGGAGACCCGGTGCCGCCCTCGATCTTGAGCGGCGCGGCAATCAGGATCGCCCCTTTCGGCGGCAAACGATCAAGATTGGCAAGCGAGGCCAGTCCGAACATGTTACTTGCATGCAGCAGGTTATGGGCCGGGAATGGCGGGTCCATGCCGCCGGCCTGTCCGGCATCCGTGCCGATACACTGGCTGCCCCAGCCGGTGATGCCCTTTGCGATCAGATAGCGCATCGCCTCTGGCGTCGGGCCGGGGCTGTGGGGACCGGTTTCATCGGCATTGAGAAAGCGCGCCTCGTCATCGGCGCGGCGGTCCCAGTCGCTGCGCAGCACGACCCATTCGCCGGGACCGATCTCGCCATGGGCGGCCTCCCATGCGCGGATATGATCCCCGGTCAGCAGGAAATCGGGGTTTTCGGCCACTTCGGCGCTGAAATCCAGCACGTTCAGCGGCCCTATCAGGCGCTGCACATCCAGCGTGTCGGTGGCGCCATCCGCATAATCGCGGCCGGTGATCCAGTGATGCGGGGCATCGAAATGGGTGCCGGAATGCTCGCCCAGTTCCAGCCAGTTCCACGCCCAGAACGGGCCGTTCTCGTCATATTGGCTGATCTTGTGAATGCGGACCGGCGGCGTATCAACGGCAAGCTCCGGCGGCAGCTTGAGCAAGGGCGTCGCCGGGCCGAGCGTCCCGCTGAGATCGACGACCTCGACCCCGCCCGAGACAATGAGCCGCGCCAGCGCCGCCAGATGATCGCTTGCAGACATTATTCCCTCCTGTTGCGGCGCCCCTTGTGGCGGGCGCGCTCACGCATCACGTTACGCCATAAATATGCATTTGCAAGTATATTATTGCGCCGCCCCCGCCACCATCCGCCGCCACCAGCCGCGGCGGATGGCGGCGGTGATATCGCGGCTGGCGCTGCGGATCAGCTTGGACAACAGCGCCTTGAGACGCTGCCCCTCGGACGGGGTCAGATGCTCGGCCAGAAAGGCGGCCTCCTGCGCGCGGGCGCGCGCGATCAGACCCGCGGCGATGGCCGCGCCTTCGGGGGCCAGCCAGACATGAACCTTGCGCCGGTCACCGCCCGCACGGCGCCGGGTGACAAAGCCGCGCCGCTCCATCCGCTCGATCACGCGGGTCAGGCGCGACTGTTCCATCTGCGCCAGCCGGGC
Organism: Paracoccus sp. (in: a-proteobacteria); assembly: GCA_030538705.1. Classification (GTDB taxonomy): domain Bacteria; phylum Pseudomonadota; class Alphaproteobacteria; order Rhodobacterales; family Rhodobacteraceae; genus Paracoccus. The sequence goes on from JAUNTL010000009.1 coordinate 5,735, forward strand.
CAGTTCGGTCACCATCTGGCCGTCATTATCCGACAAACAGGCCATGACCCGCCATTCCGCAACGGCGATGCCCGCGGCCATGACCTGCTGATGAAACGGATGGCTCGCCAGCCCGCTGGAGGTTGCCAGCAGAAATTGCAGGTAATCGTCCAGAAACGGCGCATCCTGCGCGACATCAGCCAGATCTGTCATCTCGGCCTCCCTTACATCGAATTCGGGATCACCAATGCCAGCGCCGGCACGAATATCAAGAGCAGCAGGCGCAGGATGTCCATGATGACAAAGGGACCGACACCGCGAAAGATCTGTCCGACGGGCACGTCACGGGCAACAACGCGCAGCACAAAGACATTCATCCCCATCGGCGGGGTGATATAGCTCAGCTCAATCGCGATGACGATAAAGATGCCGAACCAGATCGGATCAAACCCGGCCGCCGAAACGATCGGGAACAGCACCGGCACCACCAGCATCATCATCGACAGGCTTTCCAGAAGCGCGCCAAGGATCAGCAGCAGCACCGAAAGCAGCAAGATCAGCGCCAGCGGCGACAGGTTCAGCGATGTCACCCCGGTGCGGATATCCGCCGACAGGCCCGAAAGATTGACATAGTTCATGAAATAAAGCGCGCCCATCAGGATAAAGAACATCGCCGCCGTGGTCTTGCCCGTCTCGAACAGCGTGGCGAATGTGGCGCGCAATGTCAGCTTGCCGCGCAGCACGGTCAGCAAGAGCGCGCCCGCCGCCCCCATCCCCGCGGCCTCGGTCACGGTGAACACGCCCATATAGATGCCACCCAGAACAAAGACGAACAGCAACAGCGCCGGAAAGACCCCGCCAAGCGCGCGGATACGGTCGCGCAACGGCAGCCGCGGCAGGGTCGAGATCTGTTCCGGCCGCCACCACAGCGACAGCCGCACCGCCAGCATGTAACCGATCACCCCGACCAGTCCGGGCAGGATACCCGCCAGAAACAGCTTGCCGATATCCTGCCGCGTCAGGATGCCATAGATCACCAGAATGACCGAAGGCGGGATGATGATCCCCAGCGTGCCGCCGGCGGCGATGCTGCCAGTGGCCAGCGTATCGGAATAGCCGTGCCGGCGCATGGCCGGCAGCGCGATCTTGCCCATCGTCGCCGCTGTCGCCAGAGACGACCCGCAGACCGAGCCAAAGCCCCCGCAGGCGACAATCGTGGCCATGGCCAGCCCGCCCTTGCGGTGACGCAGCCAGGCATGGGCGGCGTCATAGATCTCGTCCGCGACACCGGACTGGACGATGAAATTCCCCATCAGCAGAAACAGCGGCACCACCGACAGCGAATAGGTCTGCGCGGTATCGAAAAAGATCTGCCCGAGCATCGCCAGCGCGGGCGATATGCCGACGATGCTGGCCACCCCGACAAGGCCGACAAGGACCAGCGAAAAGCCGATCGGGATGCCGAAAAACAGCAACGCGAAAAGGATCAACATTCCAATCGGCCAGTCCATGCCTGCTCCTGACTGTGTAAGATCGGGGTGAAATGACGGGCCGTCCGGCCCGGATCAGTTGCCGCGCGGCACGCGTGCCAGCGCCATGACCAGAACCACCACGCCCGAGACGATGCAGATCACCGAGGCCGCCCATGCCACCGGCCCCTGCGGGATCTTGAGAAACAGCGTCACCTGCCCGTAACCGGCGATGCGCGCGCCATAAAGCCACAGCTGCCAGCCGCCGATCAGCAGCGCGATCCCCGACAGCGCGCGGGCCAGAAACAGCTGCAATGCCAGCAAATCCCGGCCGAAACTCTGGGTGAACAGATCGGCGGTGACATGGCCATCATCCAGCGTGATGGCCGGCAGGCCGGCAAAGACCACGCCCATGACCAGAAGCTCGGTCAGTTCCTTGCCGCCCGACAGCGGGCTTGCGAACAGATAGCGGCCGACGACATCGACGACCGTCACGGCGGTGAGGGCCAGCAAAAGCAGGCCCAGCACCAGTGCCGTGACGAGACGCGCGCATGCGCGCAGGCGCTCGATCGTCATTGGCCGGATCCGGCCTTTTCGATCTCGGCACGGAAGGCGTCGAGGATGGTGTCGAAATCCACGCCCTTGCCGGCGTATTTTTCGCGCACAGAGGCATAAATGCCATCGGCCGCGGCCTGCACTGCCGCCAGGTCATCGCCCTCGGCGGCGGTAAAGCTGACCTTGCCCTCCAGCACCTCGCGGCCCCCGGCATCGGCAGCATCCCATGCCTTGCCGGCCATGCGGACCAGAGCCTCGCCCGAAACGCTGTCAATCGCGGCGCGGTCGGCCTCGGACAGGCTGTCAAACTTGGCCTGATTCATGATCATGAAGAACGAGACGTTATACATCCCGCCCTCGACCGTCAGCGCGTGCTTGACCGTGTCGTCAAGGTTGAAGAAGGGCACCGATTCATCGGGAAAGACGATCCCGTCCGCGACACCGTTATGCAGCAGCTCATAGCTTTCGGATGACGGCGCCTGCACCGAGACCATGCCAAGCCCCTGCACCAGCTTGTCCGTCACCTCGCTGGCGACGCGGATCTTGGCGCCGGCAAGCCCCGAGACCGGGCTGACCTCGCGCGAGGTGGTGAACAGATGGCCCGGCCCATGACCGAACAGCGCCAGAACCTTGACGCCCGCATGTTCGTTCTGCGCGGCAAGATGCTCTTGCCAGATGCGCCAGAAGGCGACGGAGTTGGCCTCTGAGCTGGGGGTGAGAAAGGGCAGTTCCTGCATTTCGGTCAGCACAAAGCGGCCGGGCGTATAGCCATGGGCGGAAAACGCGACATCGGCCGCGCCCGAGGCGACCAGATCGTAATGCGCCGGCGGCGGCCCCAGCGGCGCGTCAAGCAGTTGCACCGCGACACGCCCCTCGGTCGCCTCGGCGACCTGTTCGGCCCAGGGCAGCATGATGTCCCTGACCACCGGATGCGAGACCGGCAGCCAGTTCGAGACGCGCAGGGTCACCTCCTGCGACAGCGCGGGAAGGGCGGTAAGGGCGATGGCGGTCGAAAGCGCCAGGGTCGAGAAGAGTTTCATCCGGTTGGCTCCCTGAGGGTTGGGTTGCGATGTGATTCTTTTTCACAAAGCGAAACACCAACCGCATCGCCGATCAATAAAAATATGAAACTGCATCTTTTTAAATTTGAAGTTGACAGGGCTAAATATGACATTTCATACTTTGCCGACAGGGATAAGAAACCGCCGCCAGCAAGCGCAGACCCACCGCCAGCACGACAGGGAACTGATATCGCCATGCAACCACCCGCAGATGCGCCGGCACTCAGGCTGGTCGTCACCCGGATCTCGGATCCCGGCACCGATATACGTGAACTCACGCTTGTCCCGGCGGATGGTGGCGCGCTTCCGGCCTATGGCGCCGGCGCGCATCTGCGGGTCGAGCTGCCGACAGGCGCAAGCAATGCCTATTCGCTGATCGACCTTGACGGTTCATGCGCGGCGCCTGCGGCCTATGTGCTGGCCATCCGGCGCGACGATGCCGGGGCGGGCGGTTCAAAACACATGCATGGGCTGGCGGCGGGCGATCAGATCACCGCGCATGGGCCGCGCAACGACTTTGCCCTTGATGGCGGCGATGCGCCGGTGATCCTGCTGGCCGGGGGGATCGGGGTGACGCCGCTGCTCTCGATGGCGACCGCCCTAGCGCAGGGTGGGCGCGACTGGCGGATGCATTACGCCGCGCGCGATGCGGCTGCCGGCGCCTATGCCGGCTGGCTGACCGAAAAGCATGGCGCGCGCATCCATCTGCACCGCGATGACGAGGCCGGCGCGCCGCTGCCGGTGGCACAGATCGTCGCGGCGGCCGCGGCGGGAACGCAGATCTATGTCTGCGGCCCGCGCCCGATGATCGAGGCGGTGCGCCGCGCCACCGAGGCCGCCGGCCTGCCCTTGGATCATCTGCATATGGAACTGTTCGACACCCCTGCCCCGCAAGCCGGCGACGCCCCTTTCGAGGTCGAGATCGCCGCGACCGGACAGGTATTTCAGATCCCGCCCGGCCGCAGCATCATCGAGGTGCTGGAAGAGGGCGGGATTGATCTCGTTTATGACTGCCAGCGCGGCGATTGCGGGATCTGCCAGACCGACGTTCTGGACGGCATCCCCGATCACCGCGATGTCGTGCTGTCCGATGCCGAGCGCGCGGCCGGCAAGGTCATGCAGATCTGCGTCAGCCGGGCGAAATCCGCGCGGCTTAAACTCGACCTCTGACAGGCCAGGCCAGGCCCCAAATCTGCGAGGAAACCATGACCTGTGACGACCAGCAGACGCTTCGTGAAACCGTCGACCGCGTGATCCGCCCCCGGCAGGTTCATCGCGACGTCTATACCAGCCCCGAGATATTCGCGCTGGAGATGCGCCACCTGTTTCCGAATTGCTGGGTCTATGTCGGCCACGAAAGCCAGACCCCCAAACCCGGCGATTACATCACCGCGCAGATCGGCGATCAGCCCTTGTTGCAGGTCCGCCATTCGGACGGCGAGATCAAGGTTCTGTATAACCGCTGCCCCCACAAGGGCACCAAGATCGTCATCGACAAGGCCGGCAATACCGGCAAGTTCTTTCGCTGCCCCTATCATGCATGGTCGTTCAAGACCGATGGCTGCCTGCTCGCGATTCCGCTGAAAAAGGGTTACGAGAACACCGGTCTGGAACAGACCGAAGCCGGGCGCGGCATGGCGCCGGTCGGCGCCTGGCATAACTATCGCGGCTTTATCTTTGCGCGGCTGGCGGATGAGGGCATCGGGTTTGACGAATTCTTTGGCGCCTCGCTGTCGAGCCTCGACAATATGGTCGACCGCTCGCCCAAAGGGCGGCTGACGGTCGCCGGCGCGCCCCTGCGCTATATGCATAAATGCAACTGGAAAATGCTGGTCGAGAACCAGACCGATACCTGCCACCCGATGGTCGCCCACGAATCCAGTGCCGGCACGGCGGTGAAAATCTGGGAATCGATGGACAAGCCCGAAGGCATGCCCACCCCGCCCGCGATGGAGATCATCGCGCCCTTCATGTCGCCCTATGAATTCTTTGAAAACATGGGCATCCGCACATGGCCCAATGGCCACGGCCATACCGGGGTCCATCACTCGATCCATTCGGATTACTCGGCGATTCCGGGTTACTATGATGCCATGACCGAGGCTTATGGCGAAGAGCGCGCGCAGCAGATTCTGGGCGAGAACCGCCATAACACGGTCTATTTTCCCAATATCATGATCAAGGGACCGATCCAGCAGCTGCGCAATTTCATTCCGCTTGGCCCCGACAAGACGCTGGTCGAAAGCTGGATCTTTGCGCTTGACGGCGCGCCGCCTGAACTGACCGCGCGCACGGCCATGTATAACCGCATGATCAATGCGCCGACCTCGATGGTCGGCCATGACGATCTGGAAATGTATGAACGCGCGCAGGAGGGGCTGGCCGCCAACGGGCTGGAATGGGTCAATATCCAGCGCCTGTTCGAAGAGGATGAGGATTTCACCCACGAGGCGGTTCTGAACGGCACGACAGAGCGGCAGATGCGCAATCAGTTCGATGCGTGGAAACGCTTCATGATCGGAGGTGCGCCATGAGCGCGGCGGATTTCGTTGATTTCATCTATGACGAGGCATGGATGCTGGATCAGGGCCGGTTCCACGAATGGATCGACCTGTGGCTGCCGGACGCGGTCTATTGGATGCCGCTCAACTGGAACCAGCAAGATCCGGTCAATGAGACATCCCTGCTTTATGAGGATAACTTCATGCTGCGTCTGCGGGTCGAGCGGCTGCACGGTGCGCGCACCTTCAGCCAGAAACCCAAAAGCCGCTGTCACCACGTCCTCAACCGTCCCCGCATCGAAGAGACCGGCGAGGATGCGGCCAAGCTGGTCACGCAGATGCATTATGTCGAGACCCGGCTGGACGAGCAGATGCTGCTGGCGCTGACCGTGCGCCATGACCTGCGCCGGGTTGACGGCCGCATCATGATCGCGGGCAAGCGGGTCGATATCCTCAACTGCGACGCCGCCTTCGGCAATATCCAGTTGCTGCCATGACACCGATGCAGGCCGACAGCGTGGCCGGGGCATTCAGGCTGGCCGCCACGCAATGGCCCGGGCGCGACTTTCTGGCCGTGATGCCGGGCACAGCCGCAGTTTACGACATACCGCCCGGCGCAATCACCTATGGGCGGGCCGCCGCCCTGGTCGGGCAGATTGCCGCGCGGCTGCGTGCGGCCGGCGCGGGCAAGGGCATGCGGCTGATGCTGCTGCTTGAGAACCGGCCGGATTTCTTTTTGTGGTGGCTGGCAGCGAACGGGCTGGGGATCTCGGTCGTGCCGGTCAACCCCGATCTGCGCGCGGCCGAGCTGGAACATATGGCGGCGCTGACCCGTCCGGTTCTGGTCGTCGCGATCGCGGCGCGCCACGACGATCTGGCCGCCGCCCTGCCCGGCCTGCCGGTGATCGCGCCCGATGATCCCATCCCCGCGATCACGGCGGCCCCCGCCTTTGACGATCCGCCCGGCCGCGCCCATGAGGCGGCGGTGCTGTTTACCTCGGGCAGCACCGGCAGGCCAAAGGGCTGCGTGCTGACGAATGAATATTTCCTGCGCGCCGGGGCATGGTATGCCACCGAGGGCGGGATCTGCGCGCTGCATATGGATGGCGAGCGGATGCTGACGCCGCTGCCGGTCTTTCACATGAATGCCATGGCCTATTCCTTCATGGCCATGATCGCGACCGGCGGCTGCCTGATCGCGCTCGACCGGTTCCATCCCAAAAGCTGGTGGCAGGATGTGGCGGCCAGCAATGCGACCTGCCTGCATTATCTGGGCGTGATCCCCTCGATCCTGATGAACCTGCCCGAGGGGCCACAGGACCGCGCCCATGCGGTCCGCTTTGGTTTTGGCGCCGGGGTCGATCCCAAGCTTCATGCCGCCTTTGAAACCCGTTTCGGCTTTCCGCTGGTCGAGGCATGGGCGATGACCGAAACCGGCGCCGGCGCGGTGATCGCGGCCAGCCAGACCCCGCGCCGGGTCGGGCAAAGCGCGCTCGGCCGCCCGGGTGCGGCGATGGAAATACGGCTGAGCGATGATGACGGCGCCGGGGCCGATCAGGGCGAGCTGCTGGTTCGCGCGGCGGGTGACGATCCGCATCTGGGGTTCTTTCGCGAATATCTGGGCGATCCCGCCGCCACCGCCGAGGTCTGGGACGGGGGCTGGTTTCATACCGGGGATATCGTGCGGCGCGCGACCGACGGGCAGATCCATTTCATCGACCGCAAAAAGAACGTCATCCGCCGCTCGGGCGAGAATATCGCGGCGGTCGAGGTCGAATCCATCCTCGCCCGCCATCCTGCGGTTGCCGGTGTCGGCGTGGCCGCCGTGCCCGATGATCTGCGCGGGGATGAGGTATTCGCGCTGATCATCGCGCGCGGCGCGGCGGATGCGGCAGCGGCGCGGGCGATTGCTGACTGGGCGCTCGGCCAGATGGCCTATTACAAGATCCCCGGCTATATCGCGTTCAGCGACGCCCTGCCGCTGACCGCGACGGCCAAGCTGCAACGGGCCGAGCTGAAATCCCGCGCCGCGGCCCTTGCCGGCCAGCCCGGCACCCATGATCTGCGCGCCCTGAAAAAGAGGCAGGCATGACCCGCCCCGCCCCCTATGACGGCATCGTCCTCACCGCGCCCTTCAGCGTGCCCTATCAGCGCTTTTCGCCCCGGCCGGCACAATACTGGATCGGACAGGCGCTGCGCGGCGCGCTGGCGGCGGCCGGGCTGGGCGCGCGTGATATCGACGGGCTGACGGTTTCCTCGTTCACGTTGTTTCCCGATACCGCGCCGGGGCTGGCCGATCATCTGGGGCTGGTGCTGAACTATCTCGATACGGTCACGGTCGGCGGGGCCTGCGGTGTCACCGCCATGCGCCGGGCGGCGCGGGCGGTGGCGGCGGGCGATGCCGATATTGTCGCCTGCACCGCCGGCGACGCCAATGACATCGACAGTTTCCGCCGCCTGCTGCAAAGCTTCAGCCGCTTTGCGATGGATGCAAGCTATCCCTACGGGGCCGGCGGGCCGAACGCGGTCTTTGCCCTGCTGACCGATCATTACATGCAGAAATACGGCGCCACGCGCGAACAGTTCGGCGCCATCGCCGTCGCGCAGCGCGCCAATGCCGCGCATAACCCGCGGGCATTGATGCGCAGCCCGCTGACGCTGGAGGATTATCTGGGCGCGCGGATGATCTCGGACCCGCTGGGCCTGTTTGACTGTGTCATGCCCTGCGCCGGGGCCGAGGCCTTTCTGGTCATGACCGAGGACCGCGCGCGCGCCCTGGGCCTGCCCTTTGCCCGCATCCTCTCTGCTGTCGAACGCCACAACGCCTTTCCCGAGGATCCCGCGCAATATCGTGGCGGCTGGGCCGAGAACGGGGCGGCCCTGTGGGCACAGGCCGGCATCGGCCCGGCGGATGTCGATCTGGTCCAGACCTATGACGATTACCCGGTCATCTGCGCCATGCAGATCGAGGATCTGGGCTTTTGCCCCAAGGGCGAGGGCGCGGCCTTTATGGCCGGGCGCGACATGACCATCGGGGGCGATTTCGCGCATAATGTCTCGGGCGGGCAACTGTCGGCCGGTCAGGCCGGGGCGGCGGGCGGTTTTCTGGGCCTGACCGAGGCGATCCGCCAGGTCACCGGCCGGGCCGGGCCGACACAGGTCCGGGGCGCCGGGCGCGCGCTGATCTCGGGGTTCGGGATGGTCAATTACGATCGCGGCATCTGCTCGGCTGCCGCGGTGATCGCGGGGAACGGGACATGACGCAACCGCTGGCGCCGCCGAAACGCAAGAACCCGCTCAAGCGGACGCGGGTGCCGGTCGCACCGCCGGGGGTGCGCTCGCGCGCATCGCTCGCCATGGCGATAGCTGCGGCCGAGGGACGTCTGGCGTTCCAGCATTGCGGCGATTGCGGCACGGTCCAGTATCCCCCGCGAGAGCTGTGCCGGGCCTGTCTCTCGGCGGATTTGCACTGGCGCGACACCGATCCCGCCGGCCGCATCATCGCCGAGACTACCATCCGCGCCACGCCCGACACGCATTTCCGTGACCATCTGCCGATCCGTATCGGCACGGTGGCGATGAATGCCGGGCCTTCGGTCATCTGCCGCCTGCATGGCGAGACCGGGCGCGGCGATCAGGTCCGTCTGTCAGCGCGGATCGACGCCGCGGGACAGGCAATTCTGCTGGCCCTGCCGATCAAGGAGCTGCCCCATATGCGCGACGACCCCAGCCTGCGCGAGCTGTCGACCGATCCCCGCCATCGCCGCATCCTGATCACGGATGGCCGCGCGCCCGAGGTGCCCGCATTGGCGCGTGCCCTGCTGGAGGCGGGGGCGGCCCATGTCTTTATCGGTCTGGCCGAGGGCTGGCGCCCCTTTGCCGGCCGCGACGGGCTGGCCGCGCTGGAGCATTGCAGCCTTGTGCCGCTGGATGTGACGGATGCCGACAGCCTGCGCGATCTGGCCGGGGATATCGGGGCCAGGGTCGATATCCTCATCAACAACGCCCGCCATACCCGTCCCGGCGGCGTGCTGGGGCGCGCTGACACCATCACCGCGCGGCAAGAGCTGGAAACGACGGTCCTCGGGCTGGTCCGTCTGGCCCACAGCTTTGGTCAGGTCATGCGCGCGCGTGGCGAAGACGGGGTCAACAGTGCGGTCGCCTGGCTGAATATCCTGCCGGTCGGGGCGCTTGTCCCGCAGGGCGATCATGCGATGACATCGGCCGCCGGCGCGGCGGCGCTGGCGCTGTCGCATGGTCTGCGGGCCGAAATGCGCGGATCGGGCGTGCGGGTGGTCAATCTCTATGCCGGGCCGCTCGATGATGAATGGCATCAGGAACTGCCCCCGCCCAAGCTGGCGCCCCGGGCATTGGCGCAGGCCGTGGTCAGGGCGCTGACCGACAGCGTTGAAGAGGCCACGGCCGGCGAGGTCGCGCGCGATCTTTACGTCCGCTGGCGCGAAAATCCCGCGCTTGCCATCCGCGAAGCGAACGGAGGCACAACCCCATGACCCTCGCTGCATTTGCCGATGCCCTCGCCTCGGGGCGGATCGAGGTGATCGACCTGACCCATACGCTGAGCGCCGATTTTCCGGTCATGGTTCTGCCGCCGGAACTGGGTCAATGCGCGCCGTTCCGCAAGGTCGAGGTCAGCGCCTATGACCATCGCGGCCCGGCATGGCGGTGGAACGAGATCACCATGAACGAACATACCGGCACCCATTTCGACGCACCCAGCCACTGGATCACCGGCAAGGATCTGCCCAATGGCGCAACCGATTCAATCCCGGTCTCGGCCTTTATCGGGCCGGTCGTGGTCATTGATTTCACCGCCCGGTCGGCCGAAAACGAGGATGCCCTGCTGAGCGTTGCCGATATCGAGGCATGGGAAGCGGTCCATGGCCGGATCCCGGCCGATGCCTGGGTGTTTCTGCGCACCGACTGGTCAAAGCGGCGCGGCGCCGCCTATCTCAATCTGCGCGAGGACGGGCCGCATTCACCCGGTCCCTCTGCGGCGGCAATGCAACTGCTGGTCCACGCGCGCGGCATCCGCGGCTTTGGCACCGAAACCGTGGGCACCGATGCCGGACAGGCCGGCCATCTTGATCCGCCCTATCCCGCCCATGCGACATTGCACGGCGCCGGGCGTTACGGGCTGCAATGCATGTGCAATCTCGACCTTTTGCCGCCGACCGGCGCGATGATCTGTGCCGCGCCGCTGAAGATCGAAAACGGATCGGGCAGCCCGTTGCGGGTGCTGGCACTGGTCGAGCGCAAAGGGACCGCAGCATGAGCTATACCGCCGTCATCACCGGGGGCAACAAGGGGATCGGCGCCGATCTGGCCGGCGCGATGGCCGCGCGGGGCTGGCATGTGATCTCGGTCGCGCGGCACCGCTCTGGCGCCGGCGGGATCGAAGAGGTCGAGGCGGATCTGACCGATCCGCGGGCCGTTGCCGCCGCCGCCGCCGATATCGCGGCGCGCCACCGCGTCACCCATCTGATCAATAATGCCGGCATTATTCTGCCCAACCTGATCGAAGAGGCCGCGCCCGCCGATATGCAGCTGCTGACCCAGCTGCATCTGGGGGCGCCGCTGCAACTCTTGCAGGCCTTCCTGCCGGCCATGAAGGCAGGCGGATTCGGGCGGGTGCTGTTTAACGGATCACGCGCGGCACTTGGCGCGAAAACCCGCACGGCCTATGCCGCCAGCAAGGCCGGGATCATCGGCATGGCGCGGACCTGGGCGCTGGAACTGGCGCCCCATGGCATCACCGTCAATGTCGTGGCCCCCGGCCCGGTGCTGACGGATAACTTCTGGGGGATCATCCCCAAGGGCAGCCCGGCCGAGACCGATCTGGCCGCGCGGCTGCCCGTCGGGCGTCTGGGAACGCCGGCCGATATCACCCGCGCCTTCATGTTCTTTGCCGAACCCGAGGCCGGATTCATCACCGGCCAGACGCTTTATGTCTGCGGCGGGGCCAGTATCGGCGGCACGCCGATCTGATCGCATCTTGCCGCTTGACAGGACGGCCTTTGCCCGCGCTACTATTTGCAAATGCATATTTACAAACTCAAAAGAAACGCGTGAGCCCGGCGGTTCCTGCCATCCGGGGGGAGGAGGAGAAGATGAAGATCACGGTCATCGGCGGCGGCAACGGCAGTTTCGCAGCGGCGGCAGATATGGTCGAGGCGGGCCATGATACGCGCTGGTGGCGGCGCGGCGGCGGGACCGGGGATGTCATCACCCTGACCGACCACACAGGCAGCCGCGAGGTCGCGATTCGCGCAACCGACGATCTGGCGGCGGCGCTTGACGGGGCCGGGCTGATCATCATTCCGACACCGGCAACCGCGCAGGAGGACATCGCCCGCGCCCTCGCCCCCCATCTGCGCGACGGGCAGGTGATCTTTCTGCCGCCCGGCACGCTCGGCTCGGTCCGCATGATGCAGATCATCCGCGCGCAAGGCAGCCGCAGCGATATCGCAATCGCCGAAACCGGCACCCTGCCCTGGCTGGCGCGCAAACAGGGCGCGGACGGGGTGCGGGTGTCGACCCGCGCCTCGCGCCTGCCGACCGGGGTGTTTCCGGCGCGCAAGGCCGAACAGGCGCTGGCGGTGATCGCGACCGCATTCCCCGGCGTGATCGAGCCTGCGGGCGATGCGCTTTCGGGGGCGCTGATGAATGCCGGGCCGATCATCCACCCGCCGCTGATCTTGATGAATGCCGGCCCGATCGAGCATTTCGACCGCTGGGATATCCATAACGAGGGCACCCAGCCGGCCATCCGCCGCGTTCATGACGCGCTCGATGGCGAGCGGATGGCGCTGCGCGAGGCTCTGGGCTACGGCGCGCCACATTTCCCGCTGCGTGATCATTATGAGACCAGCAACTGGATGTATGGCAACCTCGCCCATGACAAGCTGGTCGACAGCGGCGACTGGCATGAAAAGCTCGACCTCACCGATCACCGTTACATGACCGAGGATATCGCCCATGGTCTGGCATTGCTGGTCTCGGTCGCGGATTGGGCCGGGGTCGATGTGCCGGTGGCGCGCGGGCTTTTGTCGCTGGCCTCGGCGGTGACCGGCAAGGATCTGCGCGATGGCCCCCGCACGCTGGAGGCGATGGGGCTGGCCGGGCTGAGCCGCGACGAGATGACGGCGCTGCTGCAAGACGGCAACCCCGCCGGCCGGGACATCCGGGCATGAAACGCCCGGTCACCTGCCTGGGCGCGGGGCGCATGGGCAGAGGCATTGCCCATGCCATGGCCCATGGCGGCCATGAGGTCCGGCTGCTGGACATGAAGCCCCGCGATCGGGGCGATTTCGACCGCCTCCGTGATGCGGCAATCTCCGAGATCCGCGACAGCCTGACCATGGTCGCCGGGCTGGGTGGCTTTGATCCCGCGCTTGTCGGGCTGATCATGTCGCGCATCTCGGTCCTGCCGGCGGCGGATGCGGCCAAAGCCTTTGCCGGGGCCGAACTGATCTTTGAGGCAGTGCCCGAAACGCGCGCCGCCAAAGAGGCCGCCTTTGCCCTGAGCGACGCCCATGCCGGCGATGACGCGATCCTTGCCTCGACCACCTCGACCATTCTGGCAACCGAGCTGGCGTTGATGACCACGCAGCCCGGCCGCGCGCTGAACGCCCATTGGCTGAACCCCGCCTTTCTGGTGCCACTGGTCGAGATCAGCCCGAATGATGACACGGATCCGGCCGTGATCGCGCGGCTGGAACAGATCCTGTCCGACCTTGGCAAGGTGCCGGTGCGCTGCAAGGCATCGCCCGGCTATATCGTGCCGCGCATTCAGGCACTCGCGATGAATGAGGCCGCCCGGCTGGTGCAGGAAGGCGTGGCAACCCCCGAGGATGTCGACCGCGCCGTGAAATACGGCTTTGGCCTGCGCTTCGGCGTGCTGGGGCTGCTGGAGTTCATCGACTGGGGCGGCGGGGACATCCTTTATCATGCCAGCCGCTACATGGCCGAGGCGACGGGCGAGGACCGCTTTTCCGCCCCGGCCATCGTCAATGACAAGATGCAGCGTGGCGAGATCGGCCTGCGCAGCGGCAAGGGGTTCTTTGACCATGCCGGGCGCGATCTTGATGCCTATCGCCGCGACCGGCTCGGCGCCTTTCTGAATGCCGTCAGAGAGGCCGGGCTGTGGAACGAACCCGTCACGGCGGCGCCGGAAAAATAAGCCGCCGGACATCAGCAACGACCAACAGGAGAAAACTCATGGACTATCCGCGCAACTTTCTGAACGGGCTGGCCGGCGCCGGACTGGCCCTTTTTGTCGCCACGCCGGCCATGGCCGAGACGACGCTGCGGGCGATCGTGGCATTCCCCCAGAACCTCGCCTTTGCCGAGAGCTTCAAGGGGTTTACCGAACTGCTCAATGAACGCGGCGCCGGTGTCGTGCAGATCCAGATCCTCGGCGGGCCGGAAATGTTCCCGCCCGGCCAGCAGATCGACGCCGTGAACCGTGGCATCGTCGATATGCAATACGGCCCGATCACCTATGCCATCGGCACCCTGCCCGAGGCCTATGCCTTTGTCGGCGGGACCGTCGATCCCGTGGAAACCCGCAGCAATGGCGGGCTTGAGATCATGCGCGAGGCGATGCTGGACAAGCTGGGCGTCTATCTGCTGGGCCGGCCTGACAGTGATATCCGCTTTTATATCTATACCATCGGCGAGCCAAAGCGGACCGGGGATGGCGGCGTCGATCTGTCGGGCATGCAGCTGCGTTCCCTGCCGATCTATAATGCGTTTTTTGAATCCCTCGGCGCGGTGCCGATCTCGGTTCCGGTCCCCGACGTCTATACCGGGCTGGAGCGCAATACCTTTGACGGGCTGGGCTTTCCGCTGATCGGGGTGCAGGATCTGTCATGGGACAACTTTCTGAAATACCGCATCGACCCCGGATTTTTTCAGGGTGACCTGACCATCGTGATGAACCCGAAATCATGGGAAAACCTGTCGCCCGAGGCGCAGGAGCTGCTGACACAGACCGCGGCGGACTGGGAACAGATGTCTGCCGAAGCCTTTGGCACGCAGGCTGGGGAAACCGCCGCCGCGCTTGAGCAAAAAGGCATCACGACCGTCACGCTGGAAGGCGAGGCGCGCGAGAAATTCCTCGATGCCGCTTATGACACCTCGTGGCGGGCGCTCGAGGCATCGGGTTCGGCCTATTACGACCGGCTGCGCGCCGCCTTCTACGACCGCTGAGCCATGATGCGCATCGTGACAAAAACCTATGACCTGCTGATATTCGGGCTGGCGGGTCTGGCGCTGATGTCAATCGTGGCGATGGCGGCGCTGATCCTGGGCGATGTCTCGATGCGCTATGCGGGCATCGGCTCGATCCGCGCCTCAAGCACGCTGATCGAATATGCCCTGCTGTTTTCGACAATGATGGGCGCGCCCTGGCTGGTCCGGCGGCGCGGCCATATCACCGTCACCTCGCTGGTCGACATGCTGCCCGCGGGCGGGCGGCGCGGGGCGGGGCTGGTGGCACTGGCGGTCTCGATCATCACGCTGGGCATCCTTGGCTGGCGCGCCGCTGTGGTCGCACATCAGAAATGGATGCAGGGCGGAATGGATATCCGCTCGATCGCGGTGCCGGACTGGGTGTCCTATGCAATTCTTGCGGCTGGTTTCCTGCTGATGGCGACCGAATGCATCCGTCTGGTCCTGCGCGGCGAAATCACGCCCGCTGGCGCCGCAGCAAGCTGAGGAGCGCGCGCAATGAGCTGGCAGATGGCAGCGCTGATGCTGGGGGGCGGTGTGGTCGCGCTGATGGCGCTTGGCACGCCGGTCGTGATCGCCTTTTTCGCGATCAACCTGATCGGGGCGGTGGTGTTCATGGGCGGGCTGGCCGGGATCGACCAGCTGATCGCCAATGCAACCACCTCGATCACCTCTTTCGCGCTTGTTCCGGTCACGATGTTCATCCTGATGGGCGAGCTTTTGTTCCATACGGGAATGGCGGTACGGGTCTTTGACGCGCTGGACAAGCTGCTGGGCGCGATCCGGGCGCGGCTGGCCTATCTGACGGTCATCGGGGGCACCCTGTTTGCCACGCTCTCGGGCAGTTCGATCGCCAATACCGCGATGCTCGGCTCGACCCTGATGCCGGACATGATCCGGCGCGGCTATCGCAAGAGCCTGATCATGGGGCCGATCGTTGCCACCGGCGGCATTGCGATGATCATCCCGCCCTCGTCGCTGGCCGTGCTGCTGGGGTCACTGGCCAAGATCAATGTCGGCGCGCTTTTGCTGGCGGGCGTCGTGCCGGGGCTGGTGCTGGCGGTGATGTATCTCATCATCATCCGGCTGCATGTCTGGATCGACCCCGAGGCCGCGCCGCCGCCCTCGGTCATCAGGGTTCCGACGCGCGAAAAGCTGCGCGCGCTGATCCGCGATGTGCTGCCCATGGGGCTGGTGATCTTTGCGGTCATCGGGCTGATCATCCTTGGCATCGCCAGCCCGACGGAATCGGCGGCCTTTGGCGTGCTGGCGGTGGTGATCCTCGCGCTTGTCTATGGCAGGCTGAACCGCGAGGCGCTGATGCGCGCGCTATGGGGGACATTATCGGTTTCGGTGATGATGCTGGTCATCATCCTCGCCTCGTCGACATTCTCGCAATTGCTGGCCTTTTCGGGTGCCTCGGCCGGGCTGGTCGGCTGGATGGCGGGGCTGAACCTCGGGCCGCACGGGATGCTGCTGGCGGTCCTTCTGGTGCTGATCATTCTGGGCATGTTCATGGACCAGCTGTCGATCATGATGCTGACCCTGCCGGTTTTCATGCCGCTGGTGCTGATGCAGGGGATCGACCCGATCCAGTTCGGCGTCATCATGCTGCTGGCGCTGGAACTCAGCCTGGCGACGCCGCCCTTCGGGCTGCTGCTGTTCGTGATGATGGGTGTCGCACCCAGGGGCACCACCATCGGCGAGATCGTGCGCGCCTGCCTGCCCTATATCGCCTGTTCGCTGATCCTGATCCTTGTGCTGATCTGGGTGCCGGGCGTGCTGTTATGGCTGTGACCCCGTAACGAGCGCTGTTGCCCCGGCCGCCAAAAGGGCGGGCAAGATACAAGGCGCGCCCGGCGGCACCGCATCCCGCGGCCAGGCAAAGGGCCATGTCGCGACCAGACCATCAAAAAGGGGCAAGGCGGGAAATTCCCTGCCTTGCGCCCCCGCGTGATGGCGAGTCTATCCGTCAGCGGCCCCGGGACAGGCCGCCAAAAACCGCCGGCCGGCGATCAGAAAAACGCCTGCAATCCGGTCTGCGCCCGCCCGAGGATCAGCGCATGGACGTCATGCGTGCCCTCATATGTGTTCACGGTTTCCAGATTTTGCGCATGGCGCATGACATGAAACTCGATCTGGATGCCGTTGCCGCCATGCATATCGCGCGCCATCCGCGCGATCTCCAGCGCCTTGCCGCAGTTGTTGCGCTTGACGATCGAGATCATTTCAGGCGCAAAGCGGCCCTCATCGAACAGGCGGCCGACGCGCAGGCTGCCTTGCAGGCCAAGCGCGATCTCGGTCTGCATATCGGCCAGCTTTTTCTGGTAAAGCTGCGTCGCGGCCAGCGGGCGGTTGAACTGATGGCGGTCCAGACCGTATTGACGGGCACGGAACCAGCAATCCTCGGCCGCGCCAAGCGCCCCCCAGGAAATCCCGTAACGCGCGCGGTTCAGACAGCCGAACGGCCCGCCCATCCCCTCGATTTCGGGCAGGATCGCGTCTTCGGGGATCTCGACATCCTCCATCACGATCTCGCCGGTGATCGAGGCGCGCAGGCTCAGCTTGCCGTCGATCTTGGGGGCCGACAGACCCTTCATTCCCTTTTCCAGAACAAAGCCGCGGACCTTGCCACCATGGGCATCCGACTTGGCCCAGACGACAAAGACATCCGCAATCGGCGCGTTCGAGATCCACATCTTGGACCCATTCAGCACATAGCCGCTATCCGTCTTGCGCGCCCGCGTTTTCATCCCGCCGGGGTCCGAACCGGCATCCGGCTCGGTCAGGCCAAAGCAGCCGATCCACTCGCCCGAGGCCAGTTTGGGCAGATATTTGCGCCGCTGTGCGTCGCTGCCATAGGCATAGATCGGAAACATCACCAGCGAGGACTGCACCGACATCATGCTGCGATAACCGCTGTCGATGCGTTCAACCTCGCGCGCAACAAGGCCATAGGACACATAAGAGGCGCCGACGCCGCCGAACTCTTCGGGCACGGTCACGCCCAAAAGACCCGCCTGCCCCATCTCGGCAAATATCGCCGGATCGGTTTCTTCATTGAGATAGGCGTTCTGGACCCGCGGGGCCAGCCGGTCGGCGGCGAATGCGGCCGCGGCATCGCGGATCATCCGCTCTTCCTCGGTCAGCTGCTCATCCAGCAAGAAAGGGTCGGACCAGGAAAAGGACTGCCCCTTATGCGACGTCGAAGACATGGTATTCCCCCGTTCGTTTCAAACTCAAAACATGTATAAAGGCTTTGTTCATGCGCAGGGAAGCGGATATCCTCCATGAGATCATGCATTTTGTGAATATTACATGCGCCCGCGCCGTTTCCTTCCCTCGATGAGCCTTCTTCTGGCCTTTGAAGCGGTGATGCGCAACCGCACCGTCTCGGACGCGGCGCGCGAACTCAGCCTGACACAGTCAACCGTCAGCCGCCTGATCCGCACATTGGAAGAGCGGCTCGGACAGGAGTTGTTCTCACGCCAGAAAAAGCGCCTGATCCCGACCGATGCGGCGCTTGCCTATCAGCGTGAACTGGGGCGCGCGCTTGACATTATCCAGCGCGCCAGCATGGCGGTGACCGCCAACCCCGATGGCGGCAGCCTGTCCCTTGCCGTGCTGCCGACCTTTGGCACACGCTGGCTGGCCCCGCGTCTGCCGCAATTTCTGTCAGAAAATCCGGGCATTACCGTCAATCTTTCGACCCGGTTCGAACGTTTTGACACATTGGCCGAAAGCTTTGATGCCGTCATCCTTTATGGTCAGCCCGACTGGCCGAACATGGGGCGGCTGAAGCTGTTTGACGAACGTCTGACCGCCTGCGCCGCGCCGGATTTTCTGGACCGCCACCCTGTCCGCGGGACGCAGGATCTGATCGGGCTGACCCTGTTGCAGCTGGAATCGCGGCCGAGTGAATGGGCAGCCTGGTTCGCCGCCAATGGCCACCCCGGTCCGGCGCCACGGGCGGGCATGCTGATGGATCAGTTCGCGATGATGGTGCAGGCGGCCATCGCCGGGCTGGGTGTGGCGCTGCTGCCCGACTATCTGGCCCGGATCGAGATCGCCGAGGGCCGGCTCTGTGCGGTGCTGCGCCGCGCGCAGCCCGGCCCCGGCGCCTATTGGCTGGCATGGCCCGAGGACAAGGCCGAATCGCGGCCGCTTATCGCCTTTCGTGACTGGATTTCGGCGCAGCGCTTTGTCGATACCGGCGATGCCGCACAGGTCGGCGCCGGATAATTTCAAACTCAATTATTTTATGATTGAAATATATCGGACCAGATGTAATGCTTTTCCCATCAGGCGGCCGCGCCCGTGCCGCATATGACAGCAGGAAGGCCACGAATGAAGATCCTCTGCCTTGGCGGCGGTCCCGCCGGTCTCTATTTCGCGATCTCGATGAAGCTGCGCGATCCCGGTCATCAGATCACCGTTCTGGAACGCAACAAGCCGAATGACACATTCGGATGGGGCGTGGTCCTGTCTGATGACGCATTGGGGCGGATGGCGCAGAATGATCCGGTCTCGACCCGGACGATCCGTGACAGCTTTGCCTATTGGGACGATATCGCGGTGATCCATGACGGGGTGCGCACGGTATCGGGCGGGCATGGTTTCGCCGGCATCGGGCGCAAACAGCTGCTTGTGGTCCTTCAGGCGCGCGCGCGCGAACTTGGCGTCGACCTGCAATTCGAGACCAGTTTCGATGATGTCGAGGCCCTGCGCGGCGATTATGATATCGTCATCGGCTGCGACGGGATCAACAGCCTGGTGCGCAAGACCTATGAGGATGTCTTTCGCCCCGATATCGACCCGCGCAAGGCCAAGTTCATCTGGCTGGGCACGCATCAGAAATTCGACGACGCCTTTACCTTTATCTTCGAGAGGACCGAAGCGGGGTGGATCTGGGCGCATGTCTATCAGTTCGACGACAACACCGCGACCTTCATCGTCGAGACCCTGCCCGAGACATGGGACAGGCTCGGCTTTGACAAGATGACCAAGGAAGAAAACGTCGAGACCTGCCGCCGTATATTCGAGCGCCATCTGGGCGGGCACGACCTGATGTCGAACGCCGCACATCTGCGCGGCTCGGCGGTGTGGATCAACTTTCCGCGCGTCATCTGCGAGACATGGTATCATGAAAATGTCGTGCTGATGGGCGATGCGGCGGCGACGGCGCATTTCTCGATCGGCTCGGGCACGCGGCTGGCATTGGACAGCGCCATCGCCCTGGCCGAATATCTGCATTCCGAACCCGATATCGCAACCGCCTTTCAGCGCTATCAGGACGAGCGCCGCCTTGAGGTGCTGCGCCTGCAATCGGCGGCGCGCAACTCGCTTGAATGGTTCGAGGAGGTCGAGCGCTATCTTGACCTGCCGCCAGAGCAGTTCGCCTATTCGCTGCTGACCCGCAGTCAGCGCATCAGCCATGAGAACCTGCGCCTGCGCGACGCGAACTGGCTGCGCGGGACCGAGGACTGGTTCCAGCGGCAGGCCGGCGGCCAGCCGGGCCGCGCGCCGATGTTCGCGCCCTATCAGCTGCGCGACATGACATTGAAAAACCGCGTCGTCGTCTCGCCCATGGCGCAATACAAGGCCGTGGACGGCCTGCCCGGCGACTGGCATTTCGCCCATTACGCCGAACGCGCCAAGGGCGGTGCCGGGCTGGTCTATACGGAAATGACCTGCGTCTCCCCCGAAGGGCGCATCACGCCGGGCTGTCCGGGCATCTATACGCCCGAACAGGAGGCCGCTTGGAAGCGGCTGACAGATTTCGTCCATGCCGAGACCGACGCCAGGATCTGCATGCAGATCGGTCATTCCGGGCGCAAAGGCTCGACCCGGATCGGCTGGGAGGGGATCGACCAGCCGCTGGAAAGCGGAAACTGGGAACTGATCTCGGCCTCGGCCATCGCCTGGTCGGACGAGAACCAGATCCCGCGCGAGATGACGCGCGCCGATATGGATATGGTGCGCGACCAGTTCACCGCCGCCACAAGCGCCGCCGCGCGCGCCGGCTTTGACATGATCGAGCTGCATGCCGCCCATGGCTATCTGATTTCCTCGTTCATCTCGCCGGTCTCGAACCTGCGGACGGATGACTATGGCGGGTCGCTGGAAAACCGCATGCGCTATCCGCTGGAGGTATTCACCGCCATGCGCGCGGCATGGCCGGCGCAAAAACCGGTCTCGGTGCGTATTTCCGCCAATGACTGGGTCGGCGAGGCCGGCGTGACCCCCGAAGAGGCCGTCGAGATCGCGCGCATGTTCGCGGATGCGGGCGCCGATATCATCGACGTCTCGGCCGGTCAGACCACGACCGAGGCACGCCCGGTTTACGGGCGCATGTTCCAGACCCCGTTCTCGGACCGTATCCGCAACGAGACCGGGCTGGCGACGATGGCTGTGGGCAATATCACCGAACCCGATCACGTCAATTCGATCCTGCTGGCCGGGCGCGCCGATCTGGTCTGTCTGGCCCGTCCGCATCTGGCTGATCCCTATTGGACGCTTCACGCCGCGACCCTGCTGGGCGATGACGCCAGCCACTGGCCTGAACCCTATTGGAACGGCCGCGATCAGGCCCGCCGCCTGCGCGAAAAAGCCGCCGAGGCGATCCGGGTATGACCATGGGCGCCATGCATGGCAGGCGGGTGCTGGTCACCGGCGGCGGCTCGGGCACCGGCGCCGATCTGGCGCGCGGCTTTGCCGAGGCCGGGGCCGGGGTCGTCATCTGCGGGCGCCGGCCCGAACCGCTGGCCGAGGTCGCCGCCCGCCATCACGCCATCCGCGCGATAGCCTGTGACATCACCGACGAGGCATCGGTCAGCGACCTGTTCCGTCAGGCCGGGCCGGTCGACATCGTCATCGCCAATGCCGGGCAGTCGACCTCGGCGCCATTTGTCAAAACCTCGCTTGAGGATTGGCAGCGCATGGCTTCGGTCAATCTGACAGGCACCTTTCTGACCTTTCGCGAGGGGCTGCGTCAGATGACGGGCTGGGGCCGGCTGATCGCCGTGGCCTCGACCGCCGGGCTGAAGGGCTATGCGCGCACCGCCCCTTATGCCGCGGCAAAACACGGGGTGATCGGTCTGGTGCGTTCGCTCGCGCTGGAGGTGGCGGCACAGCCGGTCACGGTCAACGCGCTGTGCCCCGGCTTTCTCGACACCGAAATGACCGCCGCGACGATCCGCAACATCAGCGAAAAGACCGGACGTTCCGCCGGTGATGCCCGCGCCGCGCTGGAGGCGTTCAGCCCGCAAAAACGCCTGATCCGCCCTGATGAGGTGACGGCGGCGGCGCTGTGGCTGTGCGCGCCGGGGTCCGAGGGCATCAACGGCCAGCCCATCGCCATCGCCGGGGGCGAGATATGACCGCCGGTCCCGCCAGCCCGCCCACGCCCGACACAAAGGCGAAAGAGGCGATGTCCAAGGCACGCCTGCGCATGTGGGTCCGCCTGCTGGGGGTCACGCGGCGCACCGAGGCGCAACTGCGCGAGTTCCTGCGCCTCAACCATGATGCCACCCTGCCGCGCTTTGACGTTCTGGCCGCGCTCTATCGCCGCGAGAGCGGCATCACCATGACCGAGCTGTCGCGCATGCTGCTGGTCTCGAACGGCAATACGACCGCTGTCGTCGACCGGCTGGAAAAGGACGGGCTGGCAAGCCGCAGCCCCTCGGCCACCGACCGGCGCACCACCTATGTCACCCTGACGCCCGCAGGGCGCCTGCGGTTTGACGAGATGGCCCGCGAACACAGCGCCGAAATCGACCGCATCTTCGCCGCACTCGACAGCGACGAGATCGAACTGCTGACCCGGATTTTCAAGCGCATCGGAGCAACGACATGACCGAACTCGCCGGGCTGCGCCCGAAGCATTTTCTTTGGCAGGTCACCGACCGCGTCGCCACGATCCGCCTTGACCGGCCCGAGCGCAAGAACCCGCTGACCTTTGACAGCTATGCCGAGCTGCGCGACACATTCCGCGCCCTGCCCTATGCAAGCGATGTCGATATCGTGGTTTTTGCCTCGAATGGCGGGAATTTCTGCTCGGGCGGGGATGTCCATGACATCATCGGGCCGCTGGTCGATATGGATATGAAGGGGCTTCTGGCATTCACCCGCATGACCGGCGATCTGGTCAAGGCGATGATCGGATGCGGCAAGCCGATCATCGCGGCGGTTGACGGCATCTGCGTCGGTGCCGGCGCGATCATCGCCATGGCCTCGGATCTGCGGCTTGCGACACCGGATGCCAGATGCGCCTTTCTGTTTACCCGCGTGGGCCTTGCCGGCTGCGATATGGGGGCCTGCGCCATGCTGCCGCGCATCATCGGACAGGGCCGCGCGGCCGAACTGCTGTATACCGGCCGCGTGATGTCGGCGGATGAGGGGGCAGCCTGGGGTTTCTGGAATGCGATCCACCCCGCCGAGGCGCTGGAGGCCGAGGCCGCGCGCCTGGCCGGCCGCCTTGCCGCCGGGCCGGTCTTTGCCCATGGTATCACCAAGACCCAGCTGAACCAGGAATGGAACATGGGGCTGGAACAGGCGATCGAGGCCGAGGCACAGGCACAGGCGATCTGTATGCAGACGCAGGATTTCGCCCGCGCCTATCACGCCTTTGTGGCCCGCGAGAAACCGGTATTCGAGGGGAACTGACATGGCCGATCACAGTTTTCTCGACTGGCCGTTCTTTGACGAACATCACCGTGAACTGGCCGATGCGCTTGATCAATGGGCGGCGGCCAACCTGCCGGCCGATCACAGCGACACGGATGCCGCCTGCAAGGGTCTGGTGCGCGATCTGGGCCGCGCCGGCTGGCTGAAACATTCGGGCGCCGACAGCGGCGAGCGGCTGGACGTGCGCAGCCTGTGCCTGATCCGCGAGACGCTGGCGCGCCATGACGGGCTGGCGGATTTTGCCTTTGCGATGCAGGGTCTGGGCATGGGCGCGGTCAGCCTCTTTGGCAGCCCGGCTCATCGCCGGTGGCTGGACAAGACGCGCAGCGGACAGGCGATTGCGGCCTTTGCCCTGACCGAGCCGGGATCAGGTTCGGATGTCGCCGCCACCGCGACCACCGCACAGCGCGACGGCGACGACTGGGTGCTGAACGGCGAAAAGACCTGGATCTCCAACGGCGGAATCGCGGATATCCATGTCATCTTTGCCCGCACCGGCGAGGCGCCCGGCGCGCGCGGTCTGTCGGCATTCCTCATGCCCGCCGATACCCCCGGCCTGCATATCGCCGAGCGGCTGGAAACCATCGCCCCCCACCCGCTGGCAACCTTGCGGCTGGAAAACCTGCGCCTGCCGGGCGAGGCGCTGATCGGCAATCCCGGCGAGGGGTTCAAGCTGGCGATGTCGGTTCTGGATGTCTTTCGCCCGACCGTCGGGGCGGCGGCCCTTGGTTTCGCGCGCCGTGCGCTTGACGAGGCGTGCGCGCGCGCGCGTGCGCGCCGCATTCAGGGCCAGCCGCTGGCCGATCTGCAACTGGTGCAGGGCCATATCGCGGATATGGCGCTTGGCATTGATGCATCCGCGCTGCTGATCTATCGCGCCGCCTGGGCCAAGGATATGGGCGCCGCCCGCATCACCCGCGAGGCCGCGATGGCCAAGCTGTTCGCGACCGAAACCGCGCAAAAGGTGATCGACTCGGCCGTGCAGCTGTTTGGCGGCGAAGGCGTGCGTTCGGGCGCCACCGTCGAGCGGCTTTACCGCGAGATCCGGGCGCTGCGCATCTATGAAGGCGCGAGCGACGTGCAAAAGATCATCATCGCCCGGAGTGTGCTGGCATGAGCTATCGCCGCGAGATCCGGATCGAGTTCAACCACTGCGACCCGGCGGGCATCGTCTTTTTCCCGCGTTATTACGAAATGGCCAATTCGGTGATCGAGAATTTCTTCCGCGACGCGGTCGGCTATCCGTTTGAGCGGATGATGGCCGAGGGCGCCGGATCGCCCACCGCGCGGATCGAGACCGATTTCAGGGCGCCGTCGCGGCTGGGCGAGATGATCGGCTGGACCCTGCGCCTGCGCCGCCTTGGCGGCAGTTCCGCCACATTCGAGATGCGGGCCGAGGGCGGCGGCGTGACGCGGCTGATCACGACCCATGTTCTGGTCTGGCTGACGCCCGCCGGACGTCCCGGACCATGGCCCGATACCATTCGCGAAAAACTTGCTGACATGCTGGAGACGACATGACCCACCAGTTTCTTAACCCCGCACATTGGAAACGTCCCAGCGGCTATTCCAACGGCATGGCCGCCTCGGGGCGGCTGGTTGTGACCGGCGGGATTATCGGCTGGAACAACGATTACGAATTCGAGACCGACGATTTCGCCGCCCAGGTCGATCAGGCCCTGCGCTCGATCGTCGAGGTTCTGGCCGAGGGCGGGGCCAGGCCCGAACATATCGTGCGCATGACCTGGTATGTCACTGACAAGCAGGAATATCTTGCGGCACTGCGCGACATCGGCCAGTCCTACAAGGCCCATATCGGCCGGCATTACCCGGCTATGGCACTGGTTCAGGTCGTCGCTCTGGTCGAGGACCGCGCCAAGGTCGAGATCGAGGTCACGGCCGTCATCCCCGAGGGTTAAGCGCCGCACGCCGGCGACGGGTCGGTTGCAAGCCGACGGGCTCGAATAGGCACCGCGCGTCACGCGCCGCGGGTGGCACATCCGCTCATGGCCCGCAGGGGCGCGGGCCGCGCATCCGCTCATGGCCCGCACGGGCGCGGGCCGCGCATCCCTCTCTGCCCGGCCATCGGGGCCGGGGCCGCAATCCCCTGCACGCAGCGGCACGCCCCTGTGTGCGATCCGGCGCATGCACTCATGGCCCCCCGCACGGGCGTGGTCCTCGCCTCTTGGCAAAAGGAGGCGGCACAGCGCGACATGGCCCCCGCACGGGCGCGGTCCTCCCTCCCTCTCTGCCCGGCCATAGGGGCCGAGGCCGCAACCCCCTGCGCGCAGCCGCGCCGGCACACCCCTGTGCGCGATCCGGCGCATGCACCGGCCGTTCCGGGCGCGTCAAAACCGGGCCGGCGCGTTCAGTGAACATCCGCCCGCCAGCGAGGACCGCCACGACACAACCGACCGGCTTGCGACTGTCGCAAGACCATGTGCCGGGCTGTCCGGCGATTGACTTCACCCCGGTTTGGTCATACCAGATTGCCACTATGGTCAGCGAAATCGAATCCATCCCCGGCGCTGAACATCCGTGCGCCAGCGACCCCATTTATGAGGCGCTGATCGCCGATATCCGCGCCGGCCGGCTGGCGCCGGGTGCTGCCCTGCCCAGCGAGCGCGCTCTTGGTGAACGTTTCGACGCCTCGCGGCCCACCGTGCGCGAGGCCTTGTCCAGAATGCAGATGCGCGGCTTTCTCAGCACCGGCGCCGGGCGACGGCCACGTGTCGTTCAGCCCGACATGGCCAGCGTCCTTGCCTCGGCCGGCGAGCGGTTGCGCGATATCCTCGATGATGCAGAGATCGGCGCCCATCTCGAACAGATGCGCCTGTTCATCGAGACCGGCGCCGCGCGCGAGGCCGCAAGGCGCAGCGACAATACCCAGATCGCGCTTTTGCAACAGGCCCTGCGCCGCAATGGTCAGGCCATCGGCAGCGATGACTTCGCCCGCACCGATATCGGATTTCACCGCGCCCTTGTCGCGGTTATCGGCAATCCGGTGATCCTGACGCTGCACGACCTTTTCGTCAGCCGGTTTCTGGCCACACGCCCGCGCAGCGGCGACCCCACCGCGCAGGATCGTCAGGCCCATGACGAACACCGCGCCATATTCGACGCCATCACCGCCGGCGATCAGCTCGCCAGCGCCGAGGTGATGGAGCGCCATCTCGACCGATCCTTCCGCGACCGGCTGCTGGCCGGTCCCGCCCCCGAATGATCCCGCCCAAAGGACCGCACCATGCCCACCCGTGCCCGCCCTGATGCCGATACCGTGCTGGACCGCCTGCGCGGCGGGCTGATCGCCTCGTGCCAGCCGGTTGACGACGGCCCGATGGACCACCCGGGGATCGTCGCGGCCATGGCGGCCGCTGTGGTGCGCGGCGGTGCGGCCGGGGTGAGGATCGAGGGGATCGCGAACCTGCGCGCGGCACGGGCGCGGGTCGAGGTGCCGATCATCGGGCTGATCAAGCGCGACCTGCCCGACAGCCCGGTGCGCATCACCGCCATGATCGAAGATGCGCGGGCACTGATCGCGGCCGGCGCCGATATCATTGCCTATGACGCGACCGAACGCCCGCGCCCGACCCCGCCCGATCAGGTGCTGGCCGCGATCCTTGCCGCCGGCCGCATCGCCATGGCCGATTGCGCGACCCTTGATGACGGGCACCGCGCCCGCGCCGGCGGCGCCGCGATCATCGGGACGACGCTTTCGGGCTATACCGCCGGGACCGAGGGCCTGCATGACGGTCCCGACTTCGATCTGATCGCGGCATTGCGCCGGCGTGATCCCGGTTTCATCATGGCCGAGGGGCGGTTCAACACCCCCGGCCTTGCCGCGCGCGCGCTGCGTGAGGGCGCCGATGCCGTCACAGTCGGCAGCGCATTGACCCGGCTGGAACATGTCACGGGTTGGTTCGCCGAGGCGATCCGGGGTGCGCGGCCATGATCCTGTCGGGCCATGCCGTGGATCTGGGCGGCACAAAGCTGGCGGTGGCGCGGATCGAGAGCGGGCAGGTCACCGCACGTCTGCAACAGCCGACCGACCCCGCAGCGGGATGGCAGGCGCAGCTTGATGCCCTGGCCCTGATGCTGGGCGATCTCGGCTATCTGCGCGACGCGCCGCTTGGTGTCGCGGTCGCCGGCCGGGTTGACCGCGACGGGGGATGGCATGCGGTCAACACCGGCACGCTTCGCGCGATCAGCGCGGCCCCCCTTGGCCCGGCGCTGAATGCGCGTTTCGGGGCGCGGGCGCGTGCCATCAACGACGCGGCGGCCGCGGCATTAGCGGAATCGCGCCTTGGCGCCGGGCGCGGGGCGGGCAATTTCGTCTATCTGACCGTCTCGACCGGGGTGGGCGGCGGGCTGATCCTCGGCGGGCGTCTGATCGACAGCGCCAGCGGGCTGGCCGGGCATGTCGGCTTTGCCTCCTCACGTCTGGCAGAGCGGCGCTGCGACAGCGGCCGGATGGGCACGGTTGAAAGCGTGGCCGGCGGCCGCGCCATCGCCGCAGCCGCCGGCATGAAGGATGCCCGCGCGGTATTCGAGGCCGGCAAAACCCATGAGGCGGTCATCGACCGCTCTGCGGCAGCCATCGCGGCGCTGATCGCGGATCTGACGAGCATCCTCGGGCTGGACCGCGTGGCGATCGGCGGCAGTATCGGCCTGGCGCCCGGCTATCTCGGGCGTGTTCACACATATCTTGACGCCGAGCCGGCATTGTTCCGGCCCGAACTGGTCCCGGCCGGGCTGGGGCATGACAGCGGGCTGACCGGCGCGCTGCTTTTCGCCATGGAGGGCGCATGAAGGTTCTGATCCTGGACACCCCGGCCGGGGCGGTGGACCGCGCGGCCGGGCTGATCGCCGCGCAGTTGCGCCGCGCACCGGCCTCGGTCATCGGGCTTGCCACCGGCGGCACGATGCTGCCGCTTTATGAAAAACTGCGCGCTACCCATGCCGCAGGGCTGTCATTCGCGGCCACCACCACATTCAATCTGGATGAATATGTCGGCCTGCCGCCCGACGATCCGCGCAGCTATCACAGCTATATGCGCGACCATCTGTTCAGCCATATCGACATCGACCCCGCCCGCACCCATCTGCCGCGCGGCAATGCCCCCGACCCGGCGGCCGAGGCCGAACGCTATGATGCCGCGATCACGGCGGCGGGTGGCCTTGATCTGCAACTTCTGGGTATCGGGCAGAACGGCCATATCGGTTTCAATGAGCCGACCTCCAGCCTGACCTCGCGCACGAGGATAAAGACGCTGACGCAGGACACGCGCGCGGCCAATGCACAGTATTTCCCCGATGGCGACACGCCGCGTTTCGCCATCACCATGGGCGTAGGCACGATCATGGATGCCCGGCACTGCCTGTTGCTGGCGACCGGCGCGGCCAAGGCCGAGGCGGTCGCACGCATGGTCGAGGGGCCGCTTTCGGCCGCCTGCCCGGCCTCGGTTCTGCAAATGCACCGCCATGCGACCGTGGTTCTGGATCACGCCGCCGCGGCGCGGCTGGAGCTGCTGGAATATTATTTCCACGTTCATCCGAATGGCGAGATGCGCGAGGTCCGCTGACCCCGCGCATCACAGACCCCGGGCCTCCCCCGCCCCCCGGCCGCAACCTTATTTCAGCAGGCCGGCCTCGTGCAGGATGGCGCGGATTTTCTCGACCACCGCGCCGTCAAGCGCCCGGACCGGAAAGGCCATGCTCGCCCCGCTGATCAGCCCGAGCGCCGCCATCGCCGCCTTGAAGGCGCCGACACCCGCGGCATCCCCCGAACGGCCGGTCGCGACAAAGACGATCTCGAACAGCCGGTTAAGGTATTCCTGCGCCTCTATCGCGCCGGCCATATCACCGGCCTGCGCCGCCTGCCACAGCCGCACATAGGCCGCAGCATCAACATTGGCGAGACCCGGAACCGCGCCATCGGCACCGATCATCGCCATGGCATCGACGACCACCTCATGGCCCGTGAACAGCCTGAGCGGGCGGCCGGCGGCCTTGTTCATCGCGACCAGCCGGCGAAAGCCGACATCATCGCCCGAGGAATCCTTGACCCCGGTGATCACCCCCTCGCGGCCCAGATCGACCAGCAGCCACGCCGGCAGCTTGCGATGGACGCGCACCGGCACGTCATAGGCGAAAAGCGGTGCGCCGACGCCTTCGCGGATGCGGCGGAAGTGATCGGCGATTTCGGTCTCGTCATTGATCGCATAGACCGGCGCGGTCGCCACAATCGCATCGGCACCCGCCGCAATCAGGGCGCGCCCGGCCTCGGCCACGCGGGCCGCGGTCAGCTCAATCGCCCCGGCGATCACCGGCACCCGGCCGCCCGCCGTGCGGGCCACCGTTTCAACCACGGCCAGCCGTTGGGCATCGCTCAGATAAGCGACCTCACCGGTCGAGCCAAGCGGGAACACCCCGTCCACCCCGGCCGCGATCAGGTGATCGACATGGCGGGCGAGATCGTCGTGATTGACGCCGCCATCGGGGTTCAGCGGCGTCACGATTGGCGGGATGATTCCGTGAAAACTCTTGTCAGTCATGATGTTCCGGTTGTCGGTTGGAGGTGTCAGATATGCAAAAGACTGGGCGCCGCGCCCAGCAGGCTGCGCGTATAGTCATGGGCGGGGCGCGCGAATATCTGCGCGCCCGGGCCGGCCTCGACAATCTTGCCGCCGCGCATGACGATGATGTCGTCCGAGACATGGCGGACGGTCTGGATATCATGCGAGATAAAGACCATGCCGAGGTCAAGCTCGCGCTTGAGATCCTGCAACAGGTTCAGGATCTGCGCGCGCACCGAAACATCAAGCGCCGAGGTCGGTTCATCCGCAACGATCACCTGCGGCTCCAGCGCCAGTGCGCGGGCGATGGCGACACGCTGGCGCTGCCCGCCCGAAAGCTGCGCGGGAATGGCATCCAGCACCGATTGCGGCAGACCGACACGGGCGATCAGATCCGAGACCCGCGCGCGCCGCGAGGCGGCATTGCCGATGCCATGGACCTCCAGCGGATCGGCAAGCGCATCTGCCACGCGCATCCGCGCGTTCAGCGCTGTCGCCGGATCCTGAAACACGACCGACACGACACGGCCCAGCCGCCGCCGGGTGGCGGCATCGAAATGGCGCACGGTCTGCCCGGCAAAGCGGACCTCGCCCCCGCTTGGCTGGACCAGCCCGATCATCACCTTGGCGGCGGTCGATTTGCCCGAACCGGATTCGCCCACAATACCCAGCGTATGCCCGCGCCGGACGGCCAGCGATACGCCATCAACCGCGCGCACCGCCTGCGGGCGCCACAGGGTCGAGTTGCGGGCATGAAAATCGACGCTGATATCGCGCAGCTCGATCACCGGCCGGGAGGTCTCGGTCATGCGTGGTCCTCTGGCATAAGGGGCGGGACGGGCGCATCATCGGGATGCGCGGCATAAAGATGATCCGTGCCTTCGATGCGGCGCATGACCGCTGTCACCCCGGTCATGCGCGCCGGATCTGATGATCGCGGGGCAAAGCGGTCACCGGGCGGAAATTCGCGCGGGCTGGGGACGGTGCCGCGGACCTGATGCAGCCGCTCTGCCCCGGCCTCGATCGACAGGACCGCGCCCAGCAGGCCGCGCGTATATTCGTGAACCGGCTGGGTCAGGATTTCCGAGGTCCGGCCCTGCTCGACCATCTGACCGGCATACATGACCGAGATCCGGTGCGAGATTTCCGCGACAAGCGCAAGATCATGGCTGACAAACAGCATGGCAAAGCCCAGTTCCTGCCGCAGCCGGTTAAGCAGCTCGATCACCTGTTTCTGGACCGTTACGTCAAGCGCCGTGGTCGGCTCATCGGCGATCACCAGCTTTGGATCGCGGGTCAGCGCCATGGCGATCAGCACGCGCTGACGCTGCCCGCCCGACAGCTCATGCGGATAAGAGTTCAGCGTCCGCGCCGGATCAAGCCCGACCAGCTCCAGCAACTCGGCCGCGCCCCGCGTGCCCCCGCGCGAGGTCAGCTGCGCCATCTGCGCCCGGATCAGCATCGCCGGATTGAGCGAGGACAGCGCATCCTGATAGATCATCGCGATGCCGCGCCCGCGCAGGGCACCCCGTTCGCGTGCCGACATCTTCAGCAGGTCACGGCCCTGAAACAGGATCTGACCCGAAATGCGTGCGCGCGCATCAAGCAGCCCCATGATCGCCAGCGCGGTGATCGACTTGCCACAGCCGGATTCGCCCACAAGCGCCATCGTCTCGCCGGGGCGGACATCAAAGGAAATATGATCGACGACATTGACCGCGCCGTGGCGGGGAAAACCGATCGAGAGGTCGCGCACCTCCAGCAGCGGCGCGGCCTCCCCCTCATAGATCAGCCGGTCGCGGCGCATGCGCTCGACGCGGCGCAGCTCGGCCAGACGGGTGTCGAGCGATTGGGCCATGGCGGCGGCAGGCGCGGCGGGCGCGGCCTCGATCTCGGCCTGCACGCGCGCGGGATCAATGGCGGCGCGGGCGCGCGGGGCGGCCATGGCATCGGTCATCCCCTCGGCCAGAATGTTCAGCGCCAGCACGGTCAGGGTGATCAGCATACCCGCAAAGAAGGTCGGCCACCACGCACCCGCCATGACCAGTTGCCGCCCCGCCGCGATGACATTGCCCCATGAGGGTTCCGGGTCCGGCACCCCGGCCTGAATAAAAGACAGTGATGCCTCGAACACGATGGCATCGGCCACCAGCACGGTCGCGAAAACAAGGATCGGCGCCATGCAGTTGCGCGCCACATGGCGCCACAGGATGCGCGGGGTCGAGGCGCCCATGACGCGCACCGCGGCAACGTAATCCTCGCCATACTGGTCGATGATATTGGCGCGGATGACGCGGGTCAGCTGGGGCGTGTAAAGAAAGGCGATGGTCAGCACCAGCACCGGCAGGGACTGACCAAAGACGGTGACAAAAACGACCGCCAGAGCAATGCCGGGAAAAGACATCACCATATCGAGCAGGCGCATCAGAACCTCGGCCACCCATTTATGCGCGGTCGCCGCAATCGCACCCAGCACCGCCGCCGCCGCCAGCGCGACACCGGTCGCCGCCAGCCCGATGATCAGCGAATAGCGCGCCCCGTAGACCAGCCGCGAAAAGATATCACGCCCCTGACGGTCGGTGCCGAACCAATGGGCCGCATCGGGGCCGGCCGGCCCGCGCGTCAGGCCGGTGGTCAGCGGGTCATGGGTCGCGATCAGCGGTGCAAAGATGGCAATCAGGCTGACCGCCAGCAAAAATCCAAGCGCAAGCTTTGAGCCGAAAGGCAATTGCCGCAGCCCCGACAGGCTGAGACCGGGGATGCTGAGGCGGCGGGTCAGCGCGCTGCGGATCACGTCACACCGTCCTGATACGCGGGTTGACCAGAACATAAAGCAGGTCAACGATGATATTGATGACGACAAAGGCAAGCGCGACCGTCAGCGTCACACCCTGCACGAGATTTGGCTCGTTATTCGTCACACCGTTCAGGATCAGCATACCCATCCCGTTGATATTGAAGATAATCTCGATGATGACCGCGCCCCCCATCAGATAGCCGATGCGCAGGCCAAGAACGGTAATCGGGGTAATCAGCGCATTGCGCAGCACATTGCGCCCGACAACGATGCGGCGCGGGATACCCGCCCCGAGTGCGGTGCGGACGTAATCGCGGTCCAGCTCTTCGACAACGGCCGTTCGCACGACCCGCGACAGCTGCCCGATCACCGGCACCGCCAGCGCAAATGCCGGAAGCGCCATCCGCGCCAGCCATCCGGCGAAATCCTCACTCATCGCCGGCAGCCGGCCCGAGGTGGGCAGCATCGGAAACAGCCCGACACGCAGGCCGAACAACTGGATCAGCAGCACCGCCAGCCAGAAAGACGGCGTCGACAGCGAGGCGATCGAGACGATGCGGATCACCTGATCGGGCCAGCGATCACGCCAGATCGCCGCCATCACCCCCAGCACAAGCGCGGCCACAACCGCGATGATCAGCCCCAGAAAGGTCAGCTGCAAGGTGATCGGAAAGGCCCGCGCAATCTCATCCATCACGGATAGCTGGCGCGCGGAATAGGTGCCGAGATCGCCCTGCAACAGCCCGCCCAGAAAACTGACATAGCGCGTCAGCAACGGCTCATCCAGCCCGTGGGCCAGACGATAGGCCGCCCGCGCCTCAAGCGATGCCCCTTCGCCAAGCGCGGTAATCGCCGGGTCGATCTTGGAAAAGGACATCACGAAGAAAACAAGGAATGTGATGCCCAGGATCATCACCGGCAACTGCACCAGACGCCGGCCGATCAGATTCAGCACTTTGAACATATCCGGCGGTCTCCGTTGGCATGGGCTGCGCCACGCGCGCGACGCCCCGCCCTGACCCCGGTTTACGCGGGATCAGGGCCTGTTTTGGACCGGCCCCCGTCCGGGCCGGCGGTTGCTTACTGGCGCACGCCGACGCCGAGAAAGGACAGCCCGGTCGTCGGCACGGGGGCAAAGCCTTCCAGCTCTTCGGCATTCCAGGCGGTCGGCAACTGGCGATGGAACAGCGGATAGAGCGGCACCTCATGCGACAAAAGGTCGAAAGCCTCGTTCCATTTGGCCTGTTGGGCATCGCCTTGCAGTTGCAGCGCCTCATTCAGGGTGGCGGTCAGGGTCTTGTAACCCTCGCTGCCGGCCCAGCGGTAACGGGTCGTCGGCCAGATATTGTCACCATACCACCACTGCATCAGGATATCGGGATCATTGCCGAATACCGAAGGGTCGCCCGGCGCGATCATGACCTGCATTTCGCCGGCATCGACCTTGCCATACTGGCCCCCCGACTGGCCGATATCCAGCGTCGTCCGGAAACCGACCGCATCAAGCGATTCCTGAATGATCGGGGCAACATCGCGCACCCAGCCGTGGTCCGTCGACATCAGCGTGATCACCGGGTTTTCCTCGCCCGCCTCGGCCAGCAATGCGCGCGCCTTGTCAGGATCATGGGTATAGACGGTCGCGGCGCGGTGATAGTTCGGATGCGTCTCGGGCAGGAACGAGGTCGCGGCTGCGGCATTGTCCAGCATGCCGGTGCCGATGATCTTGTCCATATCGAGCGCATAGAAGAACGCCTGACGCACGCGCAGATCGTCGAACGGCTCGGCCTCGGTGTTGAACATCGCAAACAGCAGGCCGAAGGATTGTGCCTTTTCCAGATCTGCGGTCGCGGCCACGGCATCAGCGTCGATATAGGGCACGTCCTCGATCGCCATGACCGTCCCCGAGGACAGCGCATTGACCCGCGCCGTCGGATCCGAGATCAGATCCCAGACCATTTCCTTGGCAAGCGCCGGGCGCGGCCCGCTATAGGCGTCATTACGCGCGAACACGATCTGAGCCTCAGGCACCGCCGAGATCAGCTGATAGGGGCCAGAGCCGACCGGGTTTTTCCCGAACTCCTCGCCCTGGGCCTCGACCATTGCCTTGGGCACGATCTTGACCGAGCCGAGACGCTCGTTAAACAGGCTGAAGGGGAATTTCGTCGTGATGCGGACGGTGTTTTCATCGACCGCCTCGACCGTATCGACGAATGACACAAAGGAACGGAACAGGGATTTCGATTCCGGGTCCAGCACGCGCTCAAAGCTATAGACGACATCCTCGGCCGTGACCGCGCTGCCATCATGGAAAACCGCGCCATCACGCAGCCGGATCGTATAGGTGGTGCCATCCTCGCTGACCGGCATCTCGGCGGCAAGGGCGGCATAAGGCTCGCGCGTGACGGGGTCGAGATCGACAAGCCCCTCGAACACATGCCAGTTCACCGCCAGCGTCACCGCGCCCGAAGCATTCAGCGGATCGAACGTGCCCGACAGGCCATAGGCGATGGCGGCCTGAATCGTGGCATCGGGGTCGGTGGCATTCTGGGCGCTGACGCTGCCCCCGGTGCCGATCCAAGACATTGTGGCAAATGCACCGGCCGCAAGACCAAGGCAAAGCGCGCGGCGCGAAACGCCGAAACTGATCTGTTTCATATCCTCTCCCTGTCAGTTGACATCTGACGTCTGATGACTCTTAGATGGACAGGCCGCATCTTGCAAGCGGTTTGTCCATGCCCGCGCCCCCGGCCCTTGCATTCGCGCGGGGGTTTCAAAACAATGCCGCACCGATAAAACCGCAGGAGAAGCCGGATGAAGAACGCAGCCAGCACCACGCCCTCGCGGATGCGGCGCGACACCACGGCCGAGCGGATCAAGCGGCTGATCCTGTCGCGCGGGCTGCGGCCGGGGGATGCGATCCCGCCCGAGCCGGAGCTGTGTCAGGAACTCGGCGTTTCGCGATCATCGCTGCGCGAGGCGATCCGCACATTGGCCACGCTCGATATCGTCGAGGTCCGCCACGGCTCGGGGACCGTCGTCGGGCAGATGAGCCTCGATTCCCTTGTCGAAACACTGGTTTTCCGGGGCGTTCTGTCGACGGGTGACGATCTGGCGGTGCTGCGCGAGGTGGTCGAGCTGCGCGCGGCACTGGATCTGGCGCTGGCGGACAAGGTCATTGCCGCCCATCGCGGCCAATCCAGCAGCTCGCTGGCCGCGCTTGTCGCCGAGATGGTCGCCAGCGCCGGGGCCGGGCAGACCTTTCTTCAGGCGGACCGCCAGTTTCATACCGAACTGCTGGCCCCGATCGACAACCAGCTGGCCGGGCAGATGGTCGCGGCATTCTGGGACATTCACAGTGCCGTTCTGCCGCGTCTGGGGCTGGCCCTGCCGGCCGACCTGCGCCAGACCGCCAAGGCGCATGGCGATATCCTCGCCGCGGCCGAGGCCGGCGATACCGCCGCCTATCGCCGCTCGGTGATCGAACATTACGAGCCGCTTCAGCGGATGTTGCGGACCACCGCGCGCGCCGGCGATCCGCAGGGCTGAGCCGGATCAGCCGATCCGCGCCAGCGCCGCACCGAAACCCAGCATTCCGCCCTCGGCGGCAATGCGGGTCAGCGGGCCGCTGCGATGGGCGGTAATGGGGGTCTCGGTCTTCATCGCCTCGATCACGGCGATGGCCTGCCCCTCCCCGACCTCATCGCCATCGGCCGCCAGCCACCGGCTCAGCACCCCGGCCATCGGCGCCGCCACAACGGCGGGATCGTCGCCAGAGGCATCCGCCTGACCGGGTGTCGCTGCGGTGACATGTCCCGGCCCCGCCCCCGTCGCCGGCAGCGCCGCCAGCAGCCCCGCCGGCAGGCCCAGAACATGCCGGCGCCCGTCGATTTCCACCGCCAGACGCAGGACCGGCCCGGATTCGGCCGGTTCGACACGCGGATGGGGGACAAGCGCACCCGCGGCCGCGCCCGGCAGATCATCCTCGATCCAGCGGGTATGGATGCGGAAATCACCGCCATCGGCATAAAAATCCGGGTGATCAAGCACCAGCCGCGCGAATGGCAGGACCGAGGCCACGCCCCCGATACGGAATTCACGCAGCGCGCGCGCCGCCCGTGACAGGGCCTCGGCCCGGTTCGCACCGGTCACGATCAGCTTGGCCATCAGTGAATCGAACTGTGCCGGCACCACCGATCCCGCCGCCACCCCGCTGTCGATCCGCACCCCCGGACCCGATGGCGTGTCAAAGACCGTGACCGGGCCGGGCGTCGGCAAAAACCCCCGCGCCGGGTCTTCGGCATTGATGCGGAACTCGATCGCATGGCCGCGCGTCTCGGGCAGGCTCTCATCAGCGAGGCGCGCGCCCTGCGCAATACGGATCATCGCGCGCACAAGGTCGATGCCTGTCGTCTCTTCGGTCACGGGATGTTCGACCTGAAGGCGGGTATTGACCTCAAGAAAGGACAGCCTGCCATCGCCGGACAGCAGATATTCCACCGTCCCGGCCCCGATGTAACCGGCATGGGCACAGATCGCGCGGGCCGATGCGTGGATGCGGCCGCGCAGCTCATCCGAAATGAACGGGGCCGGCGCCTCTTCGACCAGCTTCTGGTTGCGGCGCTGAAGCGAGCAGTCGCGGGTGCCGATGACCTTGACCGTGCCATGCCCGTCGGCCAGCACCTGCGCCTCGATATGACGGGGCCGGTCGAGATAGCTTTCGACAAAACATTCGCCGCGCCCGAATGCGGCCTCGGCCTCGCGCGTGGCGGCGGCGAAAAGCTCGGCCACCTCATCCAGACGCCGGGCAACCCTGAGACCGCGCCCGCCGCCGCCGAAAGCGGCCTTGATCGCGACCGGCAGACCATGACGGCGCGCGAAATCGACGGCCTCTTCGGCCGAGGCCAGCGGGCCGGGGCTGCCGGCGACCAGCGGCGCGCCGACAGCCTGCGCGATACGGCGCGCCTCGGTCTTGTCGCCAAGCGCCGCGATGACTTCGGCCGGCGGCCCGATCCACATGAGGCCGGCCTCTGCGACCGCTTGCGCGAACTCTGCGCGCTCGGACAGAAAGCCATAGCCGGGATGAACCGCATCCGCCCCCGCCGCAAGCGCCAGATCAATGATCCGGGCGGCGTTCAGATATGTCGCGGCCGGGCTGTCACCGCCAAGCGCATAAGCCTCATCGGCCATCTCCACGAAAGGCGCATCACGGTCACAATCGGCATAAACGGCAATGGCGGTCATCCCCTCGTCGCGGCAGGCGCGGATGATGCGCAGCGCGATCTCGCCGCGATTGGCGATCAGCAGGCGACGGAGCGGACGGAGCGGAGCGGCGGCAAAGATGTTCATACATTCTCCTGCGGGTGGATCGGCGCGAAAGGCGCGCTTGCGACAAAGCGGATGCGCGCCCCGGGCGGGATCTGCGCGGCCAGATCGCGCGCATCGGGATGCAGCACCGCGATCACGGGATAACCGCCGGTCAGCGGGTGATCGGCCAGAAACAGGACCGGCTGGCCGGAATGGGGGATCTGCACCGCCCCCGTCTCGACCCCCTCAGAGGCCAGTTCAGCGCCATCGGCACGCAACAGCGGCCGCGGCCCCTCAAGACGCATGCCAACACGTGAGATATCAGCCGTAACCATCCATTCCTGCGTCAGAAAATCCTCGACCTCCGCGGCGGAAAAACACCCGGTGCGGGGGCCGAGGGTGACCTTTAGCCGGACCAGATCGCCGGGCGCCGGCAACGCAGGCTCGGCCACCGGCACGCCAACCGCCCCCGCCCGGTGATGCGCCGGCAAAAGCACCGCGCCGGCCTCAAGCGGGGCCGGACCGATCGCCGCCAGCGTATCGCGCGAGGCCGAGCCAAGCACCCGCGCGACCTCGAACCCGCCCCGCAGCGCCAGATAGCTGCGCATCCCGGCGGCCGGGGCGGGGATTTCCAGCTCATCCCCGGCATCCATGGCAAAACCCGCGCCCACCGCCAGCTCGCGCCCGGCCAGACGCGCGCGGCCCGCCCCGCTCTGGGCGAGAACAAGCGGGCCGAGGGCGCGCAGACGCAGCGGACCAAGGGTGATTTCCAGCGCCGGCGCATCAGAGGGGTTGCCGACCGCCCGGTTCGCCCGCCACAACGCCCCGATATCCAGCGCGCCGCCCCCGGATATCCCCTGCCCGGTCTGACCGGGCCGGCCCTCATCCTGGATCAGGACCGCGAAAGCCGTGGAAAGGATCTGCAACCCGCCCGCGCCCTGCGGATCGCGTTGCGCGGGCGGGCAAGGTGACAGGGGCGCAGGCGTTCCCGCCGCAGCGGCCGCGTGATCGCCAGCCGGGCCGGGAACCGGCCCCGCCCGATAGACCTTGCCCCCGCGCGCGACAAAGCGGCAGCCCATCCCCGGACGCAAAAGCGCGGGCGGATCGCGCGACAGATCCCAAAGCGGGGCCTCGGTCCGGCCGATCAGTTGCCAGCCGCCCGGCGTCGCCTGCGGATAGATGCCGCAAAACCGCCCCGCAAGCGCGACCGAGCCGGGCGGTATCTGACGCCGCGGCACCGCGCGGCGCGGCAGATCAAAGCGCGGATCATCACAGATCATATAGGCAAAACCCGGGGAAAAGCCGCAAAAGGCGACCTGCCAGATCACCGCCTGATGGGCCGCGATCACCCCGGCCCGGTCCAGCCCGAGCCGGGCGGCCACCGCGTCCAGATCCTCGCCGTCATAGCTAAGCGGCAATTCAATCACCCCCCCTGCCGGTGCGGCGGGGGCCGCGCCGGGCGCCGGACGGCGCGCCATGATCCGGGCCGCGAGGCGGCCGTCCGCAGCAACCCCCGGCACGGTGCGGATCAGGATTGTGCGCGCCGCCGGGATGATCGCGCCGACCCCCGGCACCGGCCGGGCGACAAGCGCATCATAAAGCGCAAGCGTCTGATCAAGATCCCCGGCCTCGATGAGCAGCGCGTTGGGCGTGACGGGCAGAAAGCGCAGCTTCATCTCGGCCGCTCCGGCCGGACGCGCCCGCTCACAGTGCAGCCCCGGCCGGCGCGGTGATTGCGATCCCGGCCGCAGTCAGCGCGCCATGCAGATGCCGGGCAATCGCGACCGCAGCCGGGTTGTCGCCATGCACGCATATGCTGTCGGCCGCCAGATGCAGGGTGGACCCGTCGCTGGCCTCGATCTCGCCCGTGGTGACCAGCCGCACCATCCGCGCGGCGATGATCGCGGGATCATGCAGCACCGCACCGGCCGCGCCGCGTGGCATCAGGCTGCCGTCGGGGCAATAACCACGATCAGCAAACGCCTCGGCGATGACGGCCAGCCCCGCGTCGCGGGCCTGCGCCAGCAGGGGAGATCCGGCCAGCCCGACCAGCACCAGCCGCGCATCAACCGCGCGGATCGCCGCGATCACAGCGCCGGCCTGACGCGCATCACGGGCGATGGTATTGTAAAGCGCGCCATGCGGCTTGACATGGCAAAGCCGCACCCCGGCCGCCGCGCATACACCCGAGATCGCGCCGATCTGGTAAATCACATCGGCGATCAGCGCCTCGGTCCCCGGCTCCATCGCGCGGCGGCCGAAACCGACAAGGTCGGGATAGGACACATGCGCCCCGACCGCGACCCCGCGCGCGGCGGCCGCGCGCACCGTCGTCAACAGCGTCAGCGGATCGCCGGCATGAAAACCACAGGCAATATTCGCCGAGCTGACGATATCGAGCATGGCCGTATCATCCCCCATCCGCCAGGCGCCATAACCCTCGCCCAGATCACTGTTGAGGTCGATCCGCAAGTGGCCTTCCTGCTGCCGGGTGGTCATCCTGGCCATGGTGGCGCGATCGGGGGGAATGGCGGGCACGGGTCAAACTCCTTGCGGCCGTCAGGGCCGGCGGTCGCGCCATCTTGGAAAAGCCGCGCCGGGTTTTCAACCGCCTGTCGGTGCGGGCCTGTCAGACAGAGGCGTATTTTCATCTATACGCCCGGCGCCCTGCGCCGCCGCGATATTGGCATCGCTCAGCAGCCGGCGGAATTTCTGCGCCTGACCCAGCACATGCTCGAACCGGGTGATACCCTTGGCCGCCAGGGCGGGCAGCATCCGCAGATAGGCCTGCGCCGTCGCCTCGGCGTCGCCCATGGCGGTATGGCGCAGCCCCTCGGGGATGGTGATCTCCAGCCGCTCGCAGATCGCATCCAGACTGTGGGTCGCGGCCTGCCCCCAGATCATCGCGGACAAAAGCACCGTATCCATGACGCGGTTGGGGAAATGCTGCCCGGTCTCGCCCTCGGCCGCACGCAACAGCCCCATGTCAAAGGGCGCATTATGCGCGATCAGCACGGCGCCCTCGCAAAAATGATGAAAACCGCGCAGGGCCGCGCTCATGTCAGGGGAACCGGCGACCATATCATCGGTAATCCCGTGTATCGCGGTCGATCCGGGCGGGATCACGCGGCCGGGATTGACCAGCGTCTCGAAACGCTCGCCCGTCAGGCGGCCGCCGGCGATGCGCAGCCCGGCGATCTGCACGATGCGGTCCGACAGCGAAAGCCCCGTGGTTTCGGTATCAAAGACCACGCAGGTCAGCGCCGCAAGCGGCCGCTGATCCGCGGCGCCGCGTCCGGCAAGGGCAAAGTCATAAGTGACCGAGGGCCGCGCCTCGCGCGCGATGGGCGAGACAGCCAGCGGCAGCACAAGCTGCTGGCCGCCGCCGGCATCGGTCTCGGGCCAGATGCCGGTGCCATGTGCGGCCAGAATATCGTCACCGCTGAGTTCGGGATGATCGGGATCGGGTGCGGCGTCCAGCCAGCGGTCCAGCAGATCAAGCGGCAGCGCCCGCCCCTGCCAGTGCAGATGGATCACCGCACCTGCCGGGGTCCGGGTGATCGTCGCGGTGGGGGCGCGGCCGGTCTCGGTCAGGTTCTGACCCAAAACAGCGACCAGCCCGCCGATCTGCCAGCCGTCGGCGGCCAGTGTCACCGGCGCGATCTCGCCCAGAGGCAGGCCCAGACCACGCGCCAGCTCTTCGGCCGCGACGCGGCGCTGACGCGGGGCGGGCGGGGTCAGCACCCCCTCAAGCGCGCGCAATGCCGCACCCAGACCATGCGATTCCTCGCGGATCATCGCGCTGAGCGCTTCGGGCAGCGGGGTGTTCAGCTCTCCCAGCAGCGGGACAAGCGCTGCCGCATGGCGGCGCAGGGATTCGAGTGCGGCACGCGGCGGCACCGGCTCGCGCCGGGCGGGGCGCAGGATCAGGATGGTGCCGCCCTCTTCATCCATCAGACGCCGCATCCGCCCGCTCAGCCTTGTGCCGTCGATCCCGATCAGCGCGACATCGGTGCCATCGGCGCCTGCGTCGATCCGTGCCGCCGCCGCCGTCAGCCCGCCCGGGCGCAAAAAGCGCGCCAGCTCGCGGTCAAGCCCCAAGCCCGGCAGCATCTGGGCGGCGGCGGCATTATAAAACAGCACATGCCCGCCCTGATCGGTCAGCACCGCGCCGGCCCCGATATCCGAGAGGATCTTTTCCAGCATGGATTTCTCGCGCGCCTGCGCCTCGGCATGGGCGCTCAGCGCGGCCTCCAGCTCGGCACTGGCGCGGGCGCGGGCCTCGGCGGCGGCGCGGGCGGCGGGCGCCAGATCGGCAAGGTAACGCCCCTCGTCAGGGCCGGGGGTGGCGCCGGTCAGTAATCCGCCGGCCAGCGTCTCGATCGGGCGCGCGACATTGGTGTCGAACAGATACCAGACCAGCGTCACCAGACCGGCAGCACCCATGATCACGATCAGCCCGGCCAGAATCAGCCCGTCCGCCGCAAATAGCTGCGCGACATCACCGAGATCCGGCGCGCTCATCATCTTGCGATAGGCCACGAACAGCGCGGCCACCGCCACCGCCGCAACAGCACCCAGCAGCCCGGCAAAGATCAGCAGCACCCGCAGCCGCAGCGACAGCCGGGTCAGCATCAGCCCTGCCCCAGCACGCGGGCCATCTCGGCGCGCAATTCGGCCATGTCAAACGGCTTGGCGATGAACCCGTCCGCGCCAAGCGCCAGCCCCTTGCGCCGTTCCGCGACCGAGCCGCGCGCGGTCATCATCACGACGGGAATATCGGCCAGACCGGGATCGGCCCGCATCTCCTGCACGATCTGATAGCCCGAGGCACCGGGCAGCATCACGTCAAGCAACACCAGATCGGGCCGCATCCGGTGCAGCGCGTCAAGGGCGCCGGCGCCGGTGTTCAGCCGCTGGTGATCATGGCCGTCGCGCGTCAGCAGATAATCCAGCGCGATGGCGATGTTGTCCTCGTCCTCGATCACCATCACCCGCGCCATCTCATCCCCCCTTGCAGACCGCAGCCAGAATTGTATCGCCCGGCGGTGCCACCTGCCAGGCGCCGCCGTCCGGCGCGCGGATGCGCCCGGCCGTGCAATCGACCCCCTGCTCGATCGTGACGCTGCGCCGCCAGCGCTCGACCAGAACGACAGCCACGACCTGCTCGCCCTCGGGTCCGGGGCGGATCGCCTGCGGGTCGATCACGGCCAGCCGCGAAACCGGCGCGACCAGATAGGTCCATGGACGCAGCGCCGAGCGGCCCTTGCCCTCGGCCAGGATGACGACGCGTTCGGGCAACTGGCCGCGCACCCGCTCGGCCCAGGAATATTCATTCCATGTCGTAAAGCCGATGATCGCTGCCGCGATACCGGCCGGCAGAACCCAGCGAGGCAGCGGCCGGCCCATGCTGCGCATGGCATGCATCAGCGCATACAGCACCGCAGCCGCCCCGATGGCGACCGCGAAAGTGCCGAACAGATCGCCGCCGATCCCGCTGAGCTGGCTCATGACAGCACCCCCTTGCCCTGACCGGCCGCCGATTGCATCGTGCGCACGACGACAAAGGCATCGCGCAGATGGCTGCGCTCGAAATCCGGCAGGTCCGAAGGCGCGAGGAAATTATCCGGCCGCCGGCCCGCGCGGATCTGGCGGGCCTGATTTTCCAGCCGCAGCGTCTGGATCAGGTCATAGGCGGCGATCAGATCACGCGCACCGCTGCCCGAGATGACGCCCGCCTCCTCGGCGGCCTCGAGCCGGGGGCGCGTGCCGACCGCAGCCAGCCGGCCACGCAGCGCATAGACCCGCGCCAGATCGGCCACCGGCACGACCCCGTTCATCTTCATGTCGATCCGGTTGCGATGCTCGCCCGAGCGGATCGTCGCAAAGCCGCGCAGCAACCCCAGCGGCGGCTGATGCTTTAACGAGTTGGCAATCATATGCGCGGTAAAGATCGAGTTTCTGGACGCCATCTCCAGCGTCTCGGAACGCAGACCCGACAGCAGCGTGGCGTCACCGCCGATGGCACGCAGATCAAACATGACCGAGGCCAGCATCTGCGCCTCGGGCGAAGGTTTTTCGATCCAGCCACGGAAATAATCGCGCCAGACCCGGCGCGGCTGGCGCCAGCGCGGGTTGGTCGCCATCATGTCGCCCGGACAATAGACATAACCCGTCGCGTTCAGGCCATCGCTGACAAAGCGGGCAAAGCGCGCGAAATAAGGATCATCGGCCGGCGTCTCATCGGAGAGGATCAGGATATTGTCCTGATCCGAAGTTCCGGTCTGATCCTGCCGCCCCTGACTGCCGCAGGCCGCCCAGAGCCAGGGCGCAGGCGCCGGGCCGAGTGTCTCTTCGGCCAGAACCAGCAGGCGGCGGGTGACGGTATCGGCAATATCGGTGATCAGCCGGGTCACGACCTCATGACGGTGATTGGCCGCCATCAGGTTGACCAGCAGATCAGGGATGCGCGCGGTGATCACCGCCATCTCGGCCGCTGTCGCCGCAGCCTGAATGTCGCGCACCAGAAGCGGCGCCGAAACCGCCTGTATCCGCGTCAGATCGGTCTGGGTAATCATCCCGGCAAAACGGCCGCCATCCACCACCGGCAGATGGCCGACACCGCGCTCCAGCATGACGTTCAGCACATCCGAGCCAAGCGCGTCAGGCGGCAGCGCCACCGGATCAGTGGTCATGATCACGCTGACCGGGGCG
Source organism: Paracoccus sp. (in: a-proteobacteria) (assembly GCA_030538705.1). Classification (GTDB taxonomy): domain Bacteria; phylum Pseudomonadota; class Alphaproteobacteria; order Rhodobacterales; family Rhodobacteraceae; genus Paracoccus. The sequence continues at coordinate 50,627 of JAUNTL010000009.1, forward strand.
GCCGGGTCGCGGCCCTCGGCGACGACGCGGTTCGAGATGTCGCGCACGGTGACAATCCCCAGCAGCTTGCCGGCCCCGTCCGTCACCCCCAGCGACGAGATCCCGGCATCGCGCATCATCCGCGCGGCCTCGGCAATGGTGGTTCCGGGACCGGTCGCCATCGGATCACGGCCAAGAAGATCGGCGACCTTCAGCGTCGCGATATCGGCGTTTGCGCGGCCGGGCTGGGCGCGTCCGCGCCGGAAAAAGCGGGCAAATGCCGGGCTTTCGTCCAGGAGCCTGCGGAACTCTTCTGCGGGCAGCAACAGCACCCTGCCCGCCCCGGTCACGGTCGCGGTTGTCGCCGCGCGCCCGTCACCCAAAAGCCCGCGCTCGCCAAATGAATTGCCGCGCCCGAGAACCGAGACCGGGGCGCCATTGGCATCCGAGATCGTGACCTCGGCCGAAAAATTCAGATAAAGCCCCGGCAGCAGCGCGCCGCGCTCATAGATCCGCTCTCCCTCGGCCCGGTCGCTGGGCTGAAACTGCGCGGCCACCTGAGTCAGTTCGGCCGGCGCCAGCGCGTCATAAGGGTGAAGGGTCGCCAGAAATGGCGCGATCGCGTCCATGAATGCTCCGCTCGATGGGCAAAACGGGATCGCGCCCCCGGACCGTAATCCGGGGGCGCGACAGGTTTCAGTGATCGACGGCCGTCCCCGCACCGCGCGGGATACGGATCGATTCGACCAGCTCGACAACCTCGGCCGGCGGCTCTTTGGTCATGCTCGACACCAGATAGGCCACACCAAAGTTGATCAGCGCACCCACCGTCCCGAACGAGGCCGGCGAGATCCCGAACAGCCAGTTATCCGGCGTATCGGCAAGCATGTTGGTGCCGGCGATGAAGAACCAGCCCTTGTAGGTAAAGATATAGACCGTGGTCGCAATCATACCTGCCAGCATGCCCCAGATGGCGCCGTGGCTGTTCACACGCTTGGAGAAGATCCCCATCATCAGCACCGGGAAGATCGACGATGCCGCCAGACCAAAGGCAAGCGCCACGGTCTGCGCCGCAAAGCCCGGCGGGTTCAGCCCGAGGATCGTCGCCACGAGGATCGAGGCCGCCATCGAGACACGCGCCCACATCAGTTCCTCGCGTTCCGAGATATGCGGCGCGATGGACCCTTTGATGAGGTCATGCGACACCGCGCCCGAGATCGCCAGCAACAGGCCCGCCGCGGTGGACAAAGCCGCCGCCAGACCACCCGCCGCCACGATGGCGACGACCCAGCCCGGAAGGTTGGCGATTTCGGGGTTGGCCAGAACCATGATGTCGTTGTTCACGGTCACAAGCTCATTCCCGGCCCAGCCTTGCTCGGCGGCGATTTCTTCCATCGGACGGCCCTGACCATCGGTCGCGCCCGCGCGGTCGCTGTAATACTGGATCAGACCATCGCCGTTCTTGTCCTCCCAGTTGAGCAGACCCGTCACCTGCCAGTTCCGCATCCATTGCAGTTCCGGCGCGGTCTCGATCGCCTCAAGCGAGACGGCCTCACCTTCATAAGCGGTGGCGGTCGTGCTTGATTCCGGCCACATGGTCGTGGTGAGGTTCATCCGCGCCATCGCGCCAACCGCCGGGGCGACGGTGTAAAGTGCTGCGATGAACACAAGCGCCCAACCCGCCGAGGACCGCGCGTCCGAGACCTTCGGCACGGTGAAGAAGCGGATGATGACATGGGGCAGACCGGCGGTGCCGATCATCAGCGCCATGGTGAACAGGAACATATCCAGCGTGGACATATAATGCCCGGTATAGGACCGGAAGCCCAGGTCGGTCACGATATCATCCAGCTTTTGCAGCAGCGGCATACCGGATTCGGTATGGGTGCCGAACAGGCCAAGCTGCGGCAGCGGATTGCCGGTCAGTTGCATCGAGATGAACACAGCCGGGATCGTATAGGCGATGATCAGCACGATATATTGCGCGACCTGCGTATAGGTGATGCCCTTCATCCCGCCAAGCACGGCATAGCAGAACACCAGTGCCGCCCCGATCCACAGACCGGTCGAGTTCGACACCTCAAGATAGCGCGAGAAGGTCACGCCGACGCCGGTCATCTGCCCGATCACATAGGTGATCGAGACGACCAGCAGACAGATCACACCGATGATCCGCGCGGTCTGGCTGTAGAAGCGGTCGCCGATGAACTCGGGCACGGTGAACTTGCCGAACTTGCGCAGATAGGGCGCCAGCAGCAGCGCCAGCA
>JAUNTL010000115.1 GCA_030538705.1 Paracoccus sp. (in: a-proteobacteria)
GTGGCGTGGCGGCCGGTTTTGCCGGCCTGCCCTCAGCGAGGTTCCGGCGGCGCGATATCCCGGCATGGCAAGATCACACCCGGTTCCTTTGCGGGGCGCAATTGTGGGGTTTACCGGTGGGGTCTATGGCTGGCTGGCCTCGGCGGGCGCGGACAGGGCCTTGCTATAGACGCCCAAGGGATCGAAACAGCAGACCCGTTGCTTGCCGCGGGCCAGCATCCGGGCGCCGGTCCCGGTTCCGCTCAGGCGCGTTCAAGATTGACACGCAGCAGACCGGCGGTTTCCCGTGTATGGGTCAGCGGCAGCATATGGCCGGCATCCGGGACGCTGGCGCGGGCAACATCGGGCAGGCGCGCGGCAAGTGCATCGGCGATCTCGTGAATGATCGGGGGCGAATTGGCGCCGGAAATCAGCATGACCGGCGCGTCGATACCCTCCAGCCCGCCGGGGCGCAATATGCGGGCGCGGTCCTCCATCAGCGCGGTATTGGTCTGCATCACCATGCGCATCTGGCGCTGACGCCGCTCGGCGCGCGGTCCCTGCATGGGCGTCTCGCCGGGGGCACCCCAGTCGCCCAGAAAACGCGCAACCATTCCCGCCCAGTCACCGGCTTCGGCAAAAGGGGCCAGCCGGTCCTGTTCGGCGCGGCGTGCCTCGGGGCTTGCGGCGGCGAACAGGACCGGCTCGATCAGGGTCAGCGAGCGGATGGCCTCGGGTGCGCCGACGGCGATGCGCAGGGCGACCGTCGCGCCAAAGCTGTGCCCGATCAGGTCCAGCGGGCGGTCGATCATGGCGGCGGCATGGCGGGTGACGAATGTGTGCAGATCCGCCCCGTCCGGCCCGGCGCCGGGCCAGTCCGGGCTGCGCCCATGGCCGGGGATATCGAATGCGCGCAGATCGACGAGACCATCCAGACAGGGTGCCATCGGCTCGAACAACCCGCCGCTGCCCATCATGCAATGCAGGCCAAGCGCAGGCCGCCCCGGATCACCGGGGAAATGACGGTGATGCAGCTCCATCAGACGGTCGCCAGATGATCGGCCAGAAAGCTCAGCCGGTCCTGTCCCCAGAACTTCTGTCCGGTCTCGCGCAGGATATAAAAGGGCGCGCCAAAGACACCCGCGGCCACCGCATCCTCAAGATTGCGGGCATATTGCTCGGCCCCGATGAACAGCCCCTTGTCGGCCAGTGCCGGGTCGAACCCCGCCTGTGACAGCACGTCGCGGATGACGCCATCGTCAGAGATGTCCCGATCCTCGGCCCAGACGGCGCGTAAAAACCCCTGCACGAGCGCGCCGGTATCGCCGCCGCCCGCCGCTTGCGCCGCGATGATCGCATAAGAGGACGGCGCCATGTTCACCGGGAAATGCGCCGGATGCAGGTTGATGGGCATGCGCAGATAGGCGGCCCATCGTGGCAGTTCCTGAAGGCGGTAATCCTTGCGGCTTTCGTGGCGCTCCGCCAGAGGCAGACCGCCGGTGCGCGGGAAAAGCTGCATCAGGTCCAGCGGGCGATAGTTGATCGCCGCGCGGAACTCATGTGCCAGCTGTTCCAGCCGGTTGCCGGCCAGATAGGCCCATGGGCTGATCGTGCCGAAGTAATAGTCGATTGTTGCCATTTCGCCCTCCGGCGGCGGTTGAGGTTTGCGGGCAGGCTAACGCGGTGATAATCGGGCTGCAATCGCCCGAATCCCGTGCCCGAAGGACCGACCCATGCCTGCGATGACCGAACCCAAGCTGATTTCCGGCAATGCCAACAAGCCGCTGGCGCAGTCCATTGCCCGGCGGATGTCGATGCACCGGGGGATGAATGTCGGACTGGTGGATGCGCGGGTCGAGCGCTTTAATGATCAGGAGATCTTTGTCGAGGTTTTCGACAATGTCCGTGGCGAGGACATGTATATCATTCAGTCCACGTCGAACCCGGCCAATGACAACCTGATGGAGCTGCTGATCATGACCGACGCGCTCAAGCGTTCGTCGGCATCCAGAATCACCGCCGTCATCCCCTATTTCGGCTATGCCCGTCAGGACCGCCGCGCCAAGGCGCGCACGCCCATCAGCGCAAAGCTGGTTGCCAATATGCTGACCACGGCCGGGGTGGACCGGGTGCTGACGCTGGATCTTCATGCGGCGCAGATTCAGGGGTTTTTCGACATCCCGGTCGATAACCTTTATGCCGCGCCGGTCTTTGCCCTGGATATCCGCCATCATTTCCGTGGCCGGCTGGATGATGTCATGGTCGTCTCGCCCGATGTTGGCGGTGTTGCCCGTGCCCGTGAGATCGCCCAGCGGATCAGCGCGCCCATGGCCATCGTCGACAAGCGCCGCGAAAAGGCCGGGGAAATTGCGGAAATGACGGTCATCGGTGATGTTGCGGGAAAGACCTGCATCATTGTCGATGACATTTGCGACACTGCCGGGACGCTGTGCAAGGCTGCGCAGTTGCTGTCCGATCATGGCGCGACCGAGGTTCACGCCTATATCACCCATGGCGTGCTGTCTGGTCCGGCGGTCGAGCGGGTCGCGAAATCGGTGATGAAATCACTGGTTATCACCGATTCGATCAATCAGCCCGAAAGCGTGCGCGGGGCGGAAAATATCCGCATCGTGCCGACCGCGCCGATGTTTGCGCAGGCAATCATCAATATCTGGAACGGCACCTCGGTCTCGTCGCTCTTCGAACTCGACACGCTCGGCCCGATCTATGAGGGGCTTTATTCCGGCGCCTGATCCGGCGTCCGTATCTGCGCGCGGGTCAGTCTTGTTTGCGGGCGGTAATGCCCCGGCCCGTCCCCTGCATGCGGATCAGGGTCATGCCGGCATCGGTCCAAAACCCATGAAAGCCGGCAAAGGGCGCAAAACCCCGTAACAGGCGGTCGGCCCCGGCGGGTTTGTCGTCATCCTCATCCATCATGCAGTCAGGCGTGGCCCAGACCGTATTGCCGAGCAGCGCGAAGATGAGGGCGATATCGACCTGACAGGGCACGGCCCGCCATTCCTCTGTGCCGGCCTGATCGTCGGGCCAGTCACCCCGGACCCACAGTTGCGCGCCCGTTTAGGGCCGGTAGCCGCAGCCCCGGACGGCCTGATTTTCCCACAGGACCGATACGGTGCCGCAAGGGCCGGAAGATATCCGCGGGCGGGGTCTGCTGCCAGAGGCGGCCCGGATGGCGGTTCAATAGGGTGATGGCAGGGGGCACCATGAAGGGCAGCCTGATCTCGGGTGCGGCCAAAGCGCCGGGCCAGCCGGTGACGGAACGGCATGCCGCGTCGATATCGGGGATCAGTGGCATGTTATCTGCGCTTGGCAGAAGAACGGGTCAATGCGGGCGGCCTGTTGGGCGGGCAGTCCGGGGTATGAGTGTCGGGGAAAAGAAAAAGCCCGCGATTTTCGGGCTTTGGGGGCGCTGCCGGAATGGCCGTGCCCCCTTGGCCGAGAAAGCGTGCGGGTCAGGGCGCCTCACCAAAGCCGTAGGTTTCCGTCACATAGTCGATATCCTTGTCGCCCCGGCCTGACAGGTTGATCAGGATGGTTTTGCCGGGATGCGCGGGGGCCTCGCGCAGGGCGAAGGCCAGGGCATGGGCGCTTTCAAGGGCGGGGATGATGCCCTCGCGCCGCGACAGGCGGTAAAAAGCATCCAGTGCCTCGCGGTCATCGGCGGCGACGTAATTGGCGCGCCCGGTCCGGTGCAGAAAGGCATGCTCCGGCCCCACGCCCGGATAATCCAGCCCCGAGGCGACCGTGTGAACCGGCGCGGGATTACCATCCGCATCCTTCAGCACCATCGTGCGAAAGCCGTGGATATCGCCATCCTCGCCAAAGGTGATCGTCGCCGCGTGATCGCCCAGATTGGACGAGGTGCCAAGCGGTTCGACCCCGTAAAGGGTCACGTCCTCATCCTCGATAAAGCCCGCGAACATGCCCATCGCGTTCGAGCCGCCACCCACGCAGGCCGCGACCATATCGGGCAGGCGGCCCGTCATTTCAAGGAATTGCTCGCGCGATTCGATGCCGACGACATGCTGGAAATCGCGCACCATCATCGGGAAGGGGTGGGGGCCGACGACGCTGCCAATGGCGAAAAGGGCGGTCTCGGCCTGCGACACATAGGACTGAAAACAGCTGTCCACCGCCTCTTTCAACGAGCGCCCGCCAAAGCCCACGGGCACGACCGTCGCGCCCAAAAGCTTCATCCGGGTGACGTTCGGGGCCTCTTTGGCGATGTCGATCTCGCCCATATGGATCTCGCATTCCAGCCCGAAATAGGCCGCCGCCGTCGCCAGTGCCACGCCGTGCTGGCCGGCCCCGGTTTCGGCCATCACCTTGGTCTTGCCCATATGACGCGCCAGCAGGGCCTCGGCCATACAATGGTTCAGCTTATGGGCGCCGGTATGGTTCAGATCCTCGCGCTTGGCATAGATCTGCGCGCCGCCGCAATCGGCGGACAGATTGCCCAGATAGCTGATCGGGGTCGGGCGGCCCTGAAAATGCTTGCGGATGTGGCGCAGTTCCGAAATGAACCCGGCCGAGCGCGACAGCCGCAGATATGCCTTTTCGATCGCGGCGAACTGATCGACCAGCACCGGCGGCAGGTCGGCCCCGCCATATGGCCCGAAAAAGCCCTTCGCATCAGGATGCGCGTTCAGATAGCCCATGATTCCCCCCTGTTTTCCCCGTCATCCGCGGGTTTTTATCTTCCGTCGAGACGCACGAAATCGCGCAGGCTGCCCTCGCCGGGGCGCAGATCTGCCCAGTCGTCGATCTGAAAATCGACGACCAGCGTCGCCGCCGTCGGATAGCGCCGGAAATCCGGGTCGAGCGGCGGATGGGCCGGCAGGCTGGCCGCGAAATCTGCGATGCCGGGATTATGGCCGATCATCATCACGGTCGGCTGGGTCGCGGTTTTCAGCAGATTCAGCATCGCCTCGGGCCGGGCGTGAAACAGCCCCTCTTCAAAGCGCAGAATCGGCCGGACCTCCAGCGGGGCGCCGACGACATATTCCCATGTTTCGCGGGTGCGCCGTGCGGGCGAACAGATCACCTCTTCCGGCTCATACCCGCGCGAGGCCATGAAATCCCCCAGCTCGCGCGCCGAACGCCGCCCGCGCGCGTTCAACGGCCGGTCGAAATCCTCCAGCGTCGGATCGTCCCAGGCTGATTTGGCGTGGCGGGTCAGAATCAGACGGCGATGTCCGGAAAGGGTCATAGAGGCCTCATATGCCTTGAACGATTTCGAGCCTGCCACAGGTTTAACCGGGCGCGCAAGAGTCTGCTTTACCGGGGTCATTCAAAGGGATGCGTGGCCGGACAGCAACCCCACCCATCGCCGCGACCGACATGAGGCAGGGTGACGCCGTGCCGCAAGCACCACCGGACCACAGAAAGAGACGGCGCGGCGGCAGGCCGTTGCCCGTGCTAAAGACCGCTGTCGCCCTGACGCAGGCCACGCGGTTTGACCCTCGGCTCGGTCGAGCGGATCAGGCTGCCCGCGCCATGTTCTGTAAACAGCTCCAGCAGGCAGGCATTGGGCACCCGGCCGTCAAGGATGACCACCGCGCGCACCCCCTCATCAAGTGCCTTGAGCGCCGTTTCCGTCTTGGGGATCATGCCACCCGCAATCGTGCCATCCGCGATCATCGTGCGGACCTGATCGGGATGCATGGCCGTCACCACCTTGCCCGAGGCATCCTTGACCCCCGACACATCGGTCAGCAGCAAAAGCCGGTCGGCACGCAAAGCACCCGCAATCGCGCCCGCGGCCGTATCGCCATTGACGTTGAAGGTCTCGTTATCCTCCATCCCCGTCGCGACCGGGGCGATGACCGGGATCAGCCCGGCATTGTAAAGATCGCGGATGATCTGGACATTCATCTCGATCGGGCGGCCGACATAACCCAGTTCGGGATCGTCGGCCTCGCAGACCATCAGGTCGTCATCCTTGCCCGAGATGCCGATGGCGCGGCCGCCCGCATCATTGATCGCCTGAACGATACGCTTGTTCACCAGCCCCGACAGGACCATCTCGACCACCTGCACCGTTTCCTTGGTGGTGACGCGCTTGCCGCGCACGAAATGGCTTTCGATGTTCAGCCGGCCGAGCATATCGTTGATCATCGGGCCGCCGCCATGGACGACGACGGGATGGATGCCGACCTGTTTCATCAGCACGATATCGGATGCGAATTTCGCCATCTCGGCATCGTCGCCCATGGCATTGCCGCCGAATTTCACCACGACCACCGCACCGGAATAGCGCTGCATATAGGGCAGGGCCTCGGAAAGCGTAGCTGCGGCGGAAGCAAAATCTCGGGTCATGTCCTGCTGTCTCATGGCTCGGTCCTGGGGATATCGGCGCGCAGGTTAGGCGCTGTGCCGCATCCCGTCCAGAGGGGCCGCGCCGGGGACGGCGGATGCGGCCGTGTGACCGGGGAGGCGGCGCAGGGCCTGACCGCAGGCCGGGCAGGGCGCGGTTGGCGGCGCTCCGGCGTGGCTTGCCGGGGCGCGCGCCGCATCCGTGGCCGGCGCGGGTATGGCGGTGGCGCCTTCGGTTCAGTCCAGACCGGCGATGATCGCGCGCAGGACTGCGATACCCTGACCCTTCTCGGACGAGGTCACGACAAGCTCGGGATAGGCGGCGGGATGTTTTTGCAGCGCCTCTTCGACCTGCGCGATCACCGGCTTGAGCGCGTTCGGTCCCAGCTTGTCGGCCTTGGTCAGCACGACCTGAAACGGCACCGCCGAACGGTCCAGCAGGGTCATGATCTCGTGATCGACATCCTTCACGCCATGGCGCGCGTCGATCAGGCAGAAGGCGCGGCGCAGGGTCGGGCGCCCGGCCAGATAGGATTTCAGCAGCGCCTGCCATTTCGCGACCACGGCAACAGGTGCCCTGGCAAAACCATAGCCGGGCAGATCGACCAGATAGCCGTGATCTCCAAGCGCGAAATAGTTGATCTCCTGCGTGCGGCCGGGCGTGTTCGAGGCCCGCGCAATGCCCTTGCGCCCGGTCAGCGCATTGATCAGGCTGGATTTTCCGACGTTCGAGCGGCCGGCGAAACAGACCTCGGGGCGGTCTGCCGGGGGCAGCCCGTCCATCGAGACCACACCCTTGACGAAATCGACCGGCCCGGCGAACAGCAGCCGGGCCTTTTCGGCCGGACCGGGTTCGGGTTCGGGGGCGACGGGAAAGCTGACTTTCATGACAGGATCTCGATCCGGTCGCCGGTGGCGATCTGTCCGCCGGCGGTGATTTCGGCATAGACGCCGAAATCGGCATCCCCCAGGAGCGCGCGCAACTCGGCCGGCATGTCGCAATCTGCCCGGCCCGTGGTGGTATCGGCATTGGTCGCCGCGCAGCGGGTGATCCGCGTGCGCACCACCAGTTCCGCCTCGCCGATGCGCAGGCGGGTGCCCGCCATGTCCCGCTCGGCCCAAGGCGCCCAGCCCTCGACCCACAGATTGCCGCGCCAGCGCCCGGTGCCGAGGCCGCGCCCGAGAGCCTTTTCCAGCGCGCTCAGCGATGACAGCGACAGCAGCGACACCCAGGGTTCGCGGACATCGGTCAGCGGCACCGGCGCCCGCACCAGCCGCAGGGGACGGGCACGATCACCGGGCCAGAGCGCATCCAGCCATGCCATGAGCGCCGCACCGTCATCACTTTCGGGTTCGGTCACCAGATCGGGACGGCCGGGGTGGCTCAGACACAGGCGCCCGTCGCGCCAACCGCCGGTGATGGCCTGCAAATCCGCCGAGGCCGCCCCGCGCAGAAAGGCCGATTTCGGCAGCCATTTCGCCAGCGTGCCATCCGGTTCCAGATGGCGGGCTGAATCGGCATGGGCGACGGCGAATGCGCGGTCGCCGGGCAGGATCTGCCCGGCGCTCAGGGTTACATGTTCCAGCTGCTCCCCCCCCACCGATTTGATGGGAAAGCGGTGGATCCGGGCCAGTGTTGCCTTCATCCCGGACGGCCCCTATTTCGCCTTGCGCTTCACGCTGTCGCGGATGTTTCCGAACAGGTTGGGCGGATGGCCATGCATCGACATGATCGTATATTGCTGGGCAATCGTGATCACGTTGTTGGCGATCCAGTAAAGCACCAGACCCGAGGCGAAACCGCCAAGCATGAACATGAACACCCAAGGCATCCAGGCGAAGATCATCTTTTGCGTCGGATCGGTGGGGGCCGGGTTCAGTTTCTGCTGCAACCACATCGAGATGCCCAGAATGATCGCCATGATCGACAGCGAGATGATCCCGATCATGCTGTCACGTGCCGGCGCATCCCAGGGCAGTATCCCGAAGAAGTTGAGGATGGACGAGGGGTCAGGCGCAGAGAGGTCGCGTATCCAGCCGATCCACGGGGCCTGACGCAGCTCCAGCGTGACAAAGATCACCTTGTAGAGCGCAAAGAAGATCGGGATCTGGATCAGGATCGGCAGACAGCCTGCCGCAGGGTTGACCTTTTGCGTCTTGTAAAGGGCCATGACCTCTTGCTGGTATTTCTGGCGGTCATCGCCGGTGCGTTCCTTGATCGCCTCCATCTCGGGCTGGAGTTCGCGCATCCGCGCCATCGAGATAT
>JAUNTL010000116.1 GCA_030538705.1 Paracoccus sp. (in: a-proteobacteria)
CATACCAGCCCGTCCCCAGCACATCCGACACGGCCAGCATATGCGGGATCATGTCAGCGTCGGGCGTGTGTTCGGTCGCCACCAGCGTGCCATCGGCCAGCGCCACGCGAGCAAAGGGGGCCTGTGCACCCAGCATGAATTCGCGCTGCACACAGGATGACTGGAACCCGAACTGGCAATGCGGGCAGGTGTTGTCCGACAGACAGAAGCTGCCCACGACGAACTGGCCGGGGCGGATGGTTTTGACCTCGGCCCCGACCTCGATCACGGTGCCGCAATATTCATGGCCCATATGCATGGGCTGATCCAGCGCCTGCGCCCCGCGATAGGGCCACAGGTCCGAGCCGCAGATGCAGGTCGCGGCAAGCTGGATGATCGCATCGGTGGGCTTCAGGATCTTGGGGTCTTCGACCCGTTCAAAGCGCACATCACCGGGCGCGTGCATGACGGTGGCATACATGGCAGTCTCCTTTTCAGGTTTGATATTCGGCGTCGCTGACATGGTGCAGCCAGGTGACGACCTGACCGTTCTCGACCTCCTGGATGGCGATATGGCTCATGCCGGTGTCGGGGGCCGCGCCGTGCCAGTGCTTTTCGCCCGGCTCAAAGAACACCACATCGCCGGGGTGGATATCCTGCACCGGGCCGCCTTCGCGCTGAACCCGACCGCGCCCGAAGGTGACGATGATCGTCTGCCCCAGCGGATGTGTATGCCATGCCGTGCGCGCGCCGGGGTCGAAGGTGACATGCGCCCCCTGCACGCGGTCGGGGAAAGCGGGGTTGAACATCGGATCGACCCGCACCTTGCCGGTGAACCACTCTGCCGGGCCGGGAACCGAGGGCATGCTGCCTGCGCGATGGATCTTCATCGTGATCTCCTTGCAGATCGGGCATCAGCCGAAAACCGATTCTGACGACGCGATCATCGGCAGCATAACCGCGCCGGGCGGCGCTGCGCCAGCCGCCTGTCGCGGGACGCCACCTGCCCCGCGGGCGGTGCCCATCACGACACGGGATTCCGTGCCATCGGGGGCCGGATCGCAAAGAATGCCCGTCATGTGGTATTGCCAGCGCGCGGCACGGCTTTCATCCTGCCATGCAGATACGGTCGGGCAAGGGGGGCTTCCTTCATGCAGCCATCCGCGAAAAATGACGGGTGATCTGTCAGCATGGCTTATGAGGTGCGCGGCGGCGGAAGGCGCGTCCCTGATGATCCGGTGTTCATGGTCAGGGCCGGACTGCTGAACAGCGGTTTCAGGTCTTGCGCGCCGTCAGGCCGCCCCCGTCCAGCCGGCGCAAGGATATATCCAGGCGGGCCTCGGACTCTCGTATTTCGCGGGTGGCGCGGCGAAGATAGCCGAGATGCTCATGAGCCACTGCGCGCGCCTCGTCCGGGCGGCGGTCGATGATCGCCTGCGCGATGGCAAGGTGCTGATTGTAAAGCAATTCACGCACATAAGGGATGGTGAACAACCTGTTGCGATTCGCCAGCACGTCGCTTCTGAGATTGCCCGACAAGGCCTGCATGATCTGCAAGATCACCAGATTATGCGTCGCCTCGTAAATCGCGACATGCAGTTCGACATCGGCTTCGGCCTCGGCTGCGGGATCGTTGCTGGCATGCGCTTGCCTGATCCGCGTCACGCAATCCTGAATGCGCCGGATTTCAGGCTCGTTCGCGCGCTGCGCGGCCATGGCGGCAGCCGAGCTTTCGACGATATCGCGAAATTCAAGGTAATCGTCCGCGACCTCGCTGCGCTTTGCCAGCAGATCGACCAGCGGATCGGCAATGGCCCTGGCCCCGATCTGCGCAACCCTGACGCCCTTGCCCTTGTCGCTGTCCAGCAGCCCGCGCGCCGCAAGGGATTTGAGCGCGTCGCGCAGGGTTGGCCGCGACACGCCCAGACGGGCGGCCAGTTCGCGTTCGGACAAAAGCGCCTCGCCATGGCGCAATGAGCCTTCGAGGATCAGATCCTCGATCAGCCCGGCGACAGCATCAGCCGCCTTTTCAGGCTTTCCTGAATTTGTCGTCCGGGTGTTCATTCGGGCAGCTTAGCGTGGCGGGGCATGATCTGACAAGCTTGCCGCGCGGGGCGCCGGCCTTTCCGATTGACTTGTTTGGTAAGTTTTTTTTACCGTCGCCCCGACGCGGCAGGAGGAGCCGCGCATTCTTGCCGTTCGCCGCAAGGCAGCGGCAACAACCATCAAAGGGAGGGAGGGGCGATGTCTCAAGGAGGCTTGGCACTACTGGCGTTTCTGCCGATTTTCACAGCCGGCGTCATGTTGATCGGCTTTCGCGTGGCTGCAAAATACGTGATGCCGCTGACATATCTGATGGCGGTCGTCATCGCGCTGTTCGCCTGGGGCGTCAGTGCCAACCGCGTCATCGCATCCACGCTTCAGGGGCTGTCACAAAGCATCGGCCTGCTGTGGATCATCTTCGGCGCGCTGCTGCTGCTGAACACGCTGAAACATTCGGGCGCGATCGCGACGATTCGTTCCGGCTTTACCGCCATCAGCCCGGACAGGCGGGTGCAGGTGATCCTGATTGCCTGGCTGTTCGGCTCGTTCATCGAGGGCGCATCCGGCTTCGGCACTCCGGCCGCCGTCGCGGCACCACTGATGGTCGCCGTCGGCTTTCCGGCCATGGCTGCGGTCGTGTTCGGCATGATGATCCAGTCCACGCCGGTTTCCTTCGGTGCCGTCGGCACGCCGCTGATCGTCGGGGTGCAGGCGGGTCTGGACCAGACCAGCATCACGGAAGAACTGGTTGCGACGGGTTCCAGCTGGGCCGAGTTCTTTCATGTCATCACCTCCGAGGTCGCCATTCTGCACGCGATCTGCGGCACCTTGCTGCCGCTGTCGCTGATCATGGTGATGACGCGCTTCTTCGGGCGCAACAAAAGCTGGACCGAGGGTCTGGCCATCGCGCCCTTCGCCCTGGCGGCGGCCTTTGCCATGACGGTTCCCTATGTGCTGGCGGCGGTGCTTCTCGGGGCAGAGTTCCCTTCGGTGATCGGCGGTCTGGTCGGGCTGGCCATCATGACTTTCGCCGCGAAGAAGCGGTTCCTGACCCCGCGTGAGGCATGGGATTTCCCGCCTGCCGCAGATTGGCCGAAAGAATGGTTCGGCACGCTGGACATGAAGCTGGACGATCTGGCGCAGCGGCGCATTCCGCTGGCGCTGGCATGGGCACCTTATATCATTCTGGCGGTGGTTCTGGTGCTGAGCCGCACCGTGAAGCCCCTTGGCGATCTGCTGAAATCTGCCAATATCGGCGTCACCTCGATCCTGGGCGAACAGGGCATCAACGGCGATTTCTCGCTGCTCTATTCGCCGGGCGGTCTGCTGGTGCTGATCTGTCTGGCGACGGTCCTGATGCATCGCATGTCCTTTGCCGGGTTCAGAAGCGCGGTTCAGGAAAGCAGCAGCACGCTGATCGGTGCCGGGTTCGTGCTGATCTTCACCGTGCCGATGGTGCGGGTGATGATCAACTCGGGCGTCAATGCCAATGATCTGCAATCCATGCCGATTCTGGTCGCGGGCTGGGTATCGGCGCAGGTTGGCGCGGTCTATCCGTTCTTTGCCCCTGCGGTCGGTGCGCTGGGCGCGTTTCTGGCCGGGTCGAACACCGTCAGCAACCTGATGCTGAGCCAGTTCCAGTTCTCGGTCGCGCAGGGTCTGGGCGTTTCGTCGGCGCTGATGGTCGCAGGCCAGTCCGTGGGTGCGGCTGCCGGGAACATGATCGCAATCCACAATGTGGTCGCGGCCTCGGCCACGGTGGGGCTGCTGGGACGCGAAGGCGCGACATTGCGCATCACGGCGCTGCCGACCATCTATTACCTTGCGCTGTCGGGCACCTTGCTGTGCATCGGCTTCTACGTCCTTGGCCTTGGCGATCCGCTGATGCCCTGACCTTCGCGGGCGCGGCATCCGTGCCGCGCCCCGTTTTCCGAACCATAAGGGGAACCGGCCATGTCCACGATTGCGATGCCGCAACCGGATGCGCGCATCATCGCCCGCAAGGACCGGATCGTCGCGGCCCTTGCCGCCGTTCTGCCCACTGATGCGGTGATTTCCGACCCCGAGGAAACCCGCGCCTATGAATGCGATGCGCTGACGGCCTATCGCTGCCCGCCGCTGGCGGTCGTGCTGCCGCGCAGCACGGATGAGGTCGCAGCCGCCATGCGTATCTGCCATGACATGGGGGTGCCGGTCGTGCCGCGCGGGGCCGGAACCTCGCTTGCCGGCGGCGCGCTGCCGACCGCCGATTGCGTTGTGATCGGCACGGCGCGGTTGCGCGAGATTCTGGAAATCGACACCGACAACCGCTTTATCCGTGTGCAGACCGGGGTGACGAACCTGTCGGTCAGCGCCTTGCTGGAGGAAGCCGGCTTTTTCTACGCCCCCGACCCGTCCTCGCAACTGGCCTGCACGATTGCGGGCAATATCGGCATGAATTCGGGCGGTGCGCATTGCCTGAAATACGGCGTCACCACGAATAACCTGATGGGTGTGCGCATGGTGCTGGCCGATGGCGAGATCGTCGACATCGGGGGCCCGTGCCTGGGCGGGGATGATCTGGACATCCTGGGGCTGATCTGCGGCTCGGAAGGGCAGCTGGGCATCGTGACCGAGGCGACCTTGCGCATCCTGCCGCGCCCCGAAGGCGCGCGCCCCGTGCTGATCGGCTTCGACAGTTGCGAGATCGCGGGCGAATGCGTGGCGCAGATCATCAAATCGGGGCTTCTGCCGGTCGCCATCGAATATATGGATGACGTCTGCCTGCGCGCGGTCGAAGGGTTCGCCAGGGTCGGCTATCCGGCCTGTGCCGCCGTCCTGATCGTCGAGGTCGAAGGCTCGGCAGCCGAAATCGCCGACCAGATCGCCCGCATCCGCGAGATCGCCGAAAGGCTGAACCCGGTCGAACTGCGCGCCAGCCGGAACGAGGCCGAATCCGCGGCCATCTGGCGCGGCCGGAAATCCGCCTTTGGCGCGATGGGTCGTCTGGGCGATTACCTTTGCCTTGATGGCACCGTGCCGGTGTCCAGGCTGGCCTTTACGCTGCGCCGCATCGGTGAGCTGTCGCGTGATTACGGGCTAGAGGTCGCCAATGTCTTTCACGCGGGCGACGGCAATATGCACCCGCTGATCCTGTTTGACGCCAACAGGCCCGGCGATCTGGAACGGGCCGAGGCCTTCGGGGCCGATATCTTGCGCCTCTGTGTCGATATGGGCGGCTGCCTGACCGGCGAACATGGCGTCGGCATCGAAAAGCGCGATCTGATGGGGGCGCAATATGATGCCGCCGATATGGCGATCCAGATGGAGATCAAGACCGCGCTTGACCCGCGCTGGCTGCTGAACCCGGCCAAGGTCTTCCCGCTTGCGCTCAGCGCGCCCTATCGTGAAGGGGCGGCACAATGATGGCCCCCCGGACGGAAGCGGAACTGGCCGCCCATATCGCCGATTGCGCCGGACAGGGCACCCCGGTGCGCATCATCGGCGGTGGAACGCGGGGCATGGTGCCATCCGCCACGCTGACGACACGCGAACTGACCGGGATCGTCACCTATGAGCCGGGCGAATTGACGCTGATCGCGCGCGCCGGCACACCGGTCCGCGACATCGAGGCCACGCTTGCCGCCCAGGGGCAGGCGCTGGCTTTCGAGCCCGCCGATCACTGTGCGCTTCTGGGCGGCGATGGCCCTGCGACAATCGGCGGGGTGGTCGCGGCCAATGTCTCGGGCCCGCGCCGTATCCTGGCCGGGGCCTGCCGGGATCATCTGCTGGGTGTGCGCTTCGTCGATGGTCAGGGCCGGATCATCAAGAACGGCGGGCGGGTGATGAAGAACGTCACCGGCATGGATCTGGTCAAGCTGATGGCCGGGTCATATGGCACGCTGGGCGTCTTGACCGAGATCGTGCTGAAGACCCTTCCCCGTGCGCCAGCGCAGCAAACGCTGGCCTTTGCCGCGATGCCCCCCGCCCAGGCCGTGACCTTGTTCAGTGCCGCGCTGGCCACACCCTTCGAGGTGTCGGGCGCGGCCTGGCAGGGCGGCACGGCATGGCTGCGGATCGAGGGGCTGCCCGCGCAGCTCGCCTATCGCCGCGACCGTCTGGCGGCGCAGTTTGCCGACCTGCGGCCCGGCGTGCTTGATGATGCGGAAAGCCGTGATCTGTGGCAGGATCTGCGCGATATCCGGCATTTCGCCAAGGCTTCCGCGCCGGTCTGGCGCATCTTCGTCAAGCCGACCGATGCGCCGCAGGTGATGGACAGGCTGACCCGCCAGGGCGGCGCGGTGTCGATGGACTGGGGCGGCGGCCTGATCTGGTATTGCGGGACAGCCGATCCGAACGATAGCGGCATCCGCGCAACCCGCCTGCGCGGCGGTGCCCGCCTTGCGCCGGCCTCGTCTGGTGCGGCCGGACTGGCGCGGCATCTGCGCAAGACCTTCGATCCCGCAGGCATCCTGAACCCCGGCCTGATGGAGCGCTGAGCCATGCAAACCCGTTTCAGCCCCGAACAACTGACCGATGCGGCCACCGCGCGCTCGAACGAGATCCTGCGCTCTTGCGTCCATTGCGGGTTCTGCACGGCGACCTGCCCCACCTATCTGGTGCTGGGCGACGAACTCGACAGCCCGCGCGGGCGCATCTATCTGATCAAGGACATGCTGGAAAACGGCAAGAAGCCCGATGCGAACACGGTGCGCCATATCGACCGCTGCCTTGGCTGCCTGTCCTGCATGACGACCTGTCCGTCAGGCGTGCATTACGCGCATCTGGTCGATCACGCACGCACCTATATCGAACAGCATCACAGGCGGCGATGGGACGACCGCGCGCTGCGCTGGTTTCTGGCGCGGGTGCTGCCCTATCCGGGGCGCTTTCGTCTGGCCCTGCTGGCCGCGCGGCTGGCCCGCCCGTTCCGGCGGCTGGTCCCCGATGCGCGGCTGCGCGCGATGCTGGAGATAGCCCCCGCGCGCATAGCGCCCGCCAATCCCAACGATCGCCCGCAAAGCTTTGCCCCCCGGTCCGGGCGTCGCCTGCGCGTCGCCCTGCTGATCGGCTGCGCGCAACGTGCCCTTGACCCCGACATCAACGACGCCACGATCCGCCTGCTGCGGCGGCATGGCTGCGAGGTGGTCATCCCCGAAAACCTCGGCTGCTGCGGTGCATTGACCCATCACATGGGCAAGACCGGTGAAAGCCACGCCATGGCCGCCGCCAATATCCGCGCTCTGGTCAGGGAAATCGACGCCGAGGGGCTGGATGCGGTGGTCATCAACACATCGGGCTGTGGCACGACCGTCAAGGATTACGGCCATATGTTCAAGGGCGACCCGCTGGCCGGGGACGCGGCCCGCGTCGCGGCACTGGCGCGCGATATCACCGAACTGATGGCCGATATCGGCTTGCAGGACGCAACCCATGCCACGCCCCTGCGCGTGGCCTATCACTCGGCCTGTTCGCTGCAACACGGCCAGCAGGTGCGCAGCGCGCCCAGGGATCTGCTGAAAGCCTCCGGCTTCACGGTCATCGAGCCGCGCGACCCGCATCTGTGCTGCGGCTCGGCAGGGACATATAACCTGTTGCAGCCCGAAATTTCCGGGCAATTGAAGCAACGCAAGGTTGCGACCATCGAGGCGACCCGCCCCGACGTCATCAGCGCCGGCAATATCGGCTGCATGATGCAGATCAGCTCTGCCACCGGCATTCCGGTTCTGCACACGGCTGAATTGCTGGACTGGGCCACCGGCGGCCCAAGACCGCGCAAGCTGGGCAGCGACCCAACACCGCCGGGACTGCGCGGTGATGGCTAAAGCACTTTGCGTTTGATTTGTATCGAATGGGGATTCACAGGAATGCTTTTGTCTGTTTCACTTCTGGTTGGAGGAGGATCATGGGCAGACCCTGTCCTTTGCACCTTCAAGAGCAGATTTTCGCCTATGTGTCGAAAGGCAATTCGGCTCGGTCGGCTGTTCGGGGCACAGTCCCGATCTCAATCCCATCGAGTTGGCCTTCTCGAAACTCAAGGCGCATCTCCGGCGAATCGAGGCCGGAACATTCGATGCTTTTTTGAAGCGCCCGGCGACATCTGTGAACTACTCGACCAACAAGAATGCTGGAACTTCCTCAAAGCTGCCGGATATGCCTCGGATTAAATGAAAAGTGAACCGCGCCGGGTTTGCCGGAGGCTGATTTGGTTTAGTTACGCGGCCATGGCTTCAAGTTCCAGAGCGGCGTAGAGGTTTGCCTCGGCTTCGTCTGGCGGGATGTTCCCGATGGGCTCAAGCAGGGTGAGCAGGTGAATGCCACCAGTCCGAGAGAACCTGCGAACGTTGTTGAACCAGTCGACCCATTCCAGCGCGGCGTATTCCACAGCCTCGAAACTGCGCCACCGGCCGCGACGGTGGATAACTTCGGCCTTGAAAAGCCCGTTAAACGTCTCGGCGAGGGCGTTCTGCGCCTTCGAACGGTCCCCCGGACTGTTCGATCCGCTGGCGCGAATCGCTGTTTAGTCCCATCATGTGATGGTCTACTTACCTGTGACCATCAGAAGGACGC
>JAUNTL010000117.1 GCA_030538705.1 Paracoccus sp. (in: a-proteobacteria)
TCGCTGTCGCTGTCGGGACCGGGGCGCGGCGTCCTGATGTCCGGGGCGGTTGCGGCATCCGGCATGTTGCGCGGCACTGGATGCCATGAAAAACGGGCGCGATGAAAACCGGATGCCGTGAAGGATGAGCGGGCAGGGTCGCCGGATATCAGATGGCCGGATGTCACGCGACGGCGCCGGAGATCCGTTCATCCTCTGATACGGGCGCGGCAAGATCCCTGCCGCGCCCTGCCGGTTCAGCCTGCCGGCCGCAGCGCGGCGATGATGCGTGCCCAGCTGCGCGCGCCTTTGGCAAAGCTGTCCACGTCGTATTTCTCATTGGGCGAATGGATGCGGTCATCATCCTTGGCGAATCCGATCAGCATCGTATCCATGCCAAGCAACCGCTTGAAATCCCCCGCAACCGGGATCGAGCCGCCCATGCCGATAAACACCGCATCCATGCCCCATTCGGTGCCAAGCGCCTGTTTCGCGGCCTCGAAAGCGGGGTCGGATGTGTCCATCACCGCCGCCGGAGAGCCGCCATGTTCATGAAACTCCACCCGGCAATCGGCGGGGATATAACTTTTGACATGGGCGCGGAAGGCGGCGCGGATTTTTTCGGGGTCCTGGGTGCCGGTCAGGCGGAAGCTGACCTTGGCGCGGGCCTCGGCCGGCAGCACGGTCTTGAAACCGTCTCCGGTGTAACCGCCTGTAATCCCGTTGATTTCCGCCGTGGGCTGGTTCCAGACCATTTCCAGCGGCGTGCGGCCCTTTTCGCCCACCGGATATTTCAGCCCGACGCGGGACAGAAATTCCTCGGCATCGAAATTCAGCGCCTCCCAGTCGCGGCGCAGATCGTCGGACAACTCCTCCACACCCTCATAAAAGCCGGGCAGGGTGATGCGGCCATCCTTATCCTTCAGCGTGGCAAGCGCATTGCACAGGATCTGGATCGGATTGGCCGCCAGCCCGCCGAAACTGCCCGAATGCAGATCCTGATCGGCGGCATGGACGATGATTTCCTCGCCCACCAGCCCGCGCAACTGGCTGGAGATCGCGGGCCGTCCGTCCGCCGACAGCCCGGTGTCGCAGATCAGCGCCAGCGACTGCGACAACTCGTCACGGTTGGCCTCAAGGAAGGGGGTAAGCGAGTCAGAGCCGGATTCCTCCTCGCCCTCGAACAGCAGCGTCAGCCCGGCGGGCAGGGCGCCATGAACCGCCTTCCACGCCCGGCATGCCTCGACAAAGGTCATCAGCTGGCCCTTGTCGTCGGACGCGCCGCGCCCCCGGATGACCGGGCCGGCGGGCGTTTCCTCGATGGCGGGATCAAAGGGCGGACGGTTCCACAGCGCCAGCGGATCGACCGGCTGAACATCGTAATGCCCATAGAAAAGCAGCGTCCTGTCAGTGCCTTGCGGGCTGCTGGCGACGACCATCGGATGGCCTGCGGTCGGGCAGAGGCGGGCCGTAAAGCCCAGATCGCTCAGTTCCGCCACCAGCCATTCGGCGGCGGCCAGAACATCGCCGTCATGGGCCGGATCGGTCGAGACCGAGGGGATGCGCAGAAACGCCTTGAGCCGTTCGAGGGCGGCCGGCAGGCCGGCGTCGAGTTGGTCGAGAACCTGGTCGATTTTGCTTTCGGTCATGATTACCTGAGTGTTTATATTGGGATATTTCACGGATGCCGGGAAAATTTTTCCGAAATTCACCCTGTATCTTGCGGCGTTTGACCCTTATCAATGTCGGGTCCGGTTGATCTGACATGATCGCCCCCAGCAAGCAAGGCAAGGGACCCCGCGATGGATTACACAGCCGCCCTCGATCAGGCCATCGGTAAACTTCACGAAGAAGGCCGTTACCGCACCTTCATTGATATCGAACGGCGCAAGGGTGCCTTTCCTCATGCGGTCTGGACCCGCCCCGACGGGACCGAGCAGGACATCACCGTCTGGTGCGGCAATGATTACCTTGGCATGGGCCAGCACCCGGTGGTGCTGAATGCCATGCACGAGGCCCTGGACGCGACCGGTGCCGGCTCGGGCGGGACGCGCAATATCTCGGGCACCACGATTTATCACAAGCGGCTGGAGACCGAACTGGCCGATCTGCACGGCAAAGAGGCCGCACTGGTCTTTTCCAGCGCCTATACTGCCAATGACGCCACGCTTTCGACGCTGCGCAAGCTGTTTCCCGGGCTGATCATCTATTCCGATGCGCTGAACCATGCCTCGATGATCGAGGGGATCAAGCGCTTTGACGGCGCCAAGCGGATTTTCCGTCATAACGATCTGGATCATCTGCGCGAACTGCTGGCTGCCGATGATCCCGCGGCACCCAAGCTGATCGCGTTCGAATCGATTTATTCGATGGACGGCGATTTCGGCCCCATCGCCGCGATCTGCGATCTGGCCGACGAGTTCAACGCCCTGACCTATCTGGACGAGGTTCACGCGGTTGGCATGTATGGGCCGCGTGGCGGCGGCGTGGCCGAACGCGACGGGCTGATGGACCGCATCACCATCTTCAACGGCACGCTCGGCAAGGCGTTCGGCGTGTTTGGCGGCTATATCGCCGGGGATGCGCAGATGATGGACGCCATCCGCTCATACGCACCGGGGTTCATCTTTACCACCTCGCTGCCGCCGGCGGTGGCGGCAGGGGCCGCGGCCTCGATCGCGCATCTCAAGACGGCCGAGGGCCAGAAGCTGCGCGATGCCCAGCAACTCCACGCCCGCGTTCTGAAGATGCGGCTCAAGGGGCTGGGCATGCCGATCATTGATCATGGCACCCATATCGTGCCGGTCCATGTCGGCAATCCGGTCCATTGCAAGCTGCTGTCGGACATGCTGCTGAACGAGTTCGGCGTTTACGTCCAGCCGATCAATTTCCCCACCGTCCCGCGCGGGACAGAGCGGCTGCGATTCACGCCCTCGCCGGTGCATACGCCTGATCAGATCGACGCGCTTGTGCGCGGAATGGATGCGCTGTGGTCACAATGTGAACTGAATCGTTCGATTGCGGTGGCGTGATCCCGCTGAACCGCGTGATCCCCTCTCGCGTCTGTGATAACCTTGTCTTAATCAAGATATGCAAAGTTGCGATTCGCGTGACTTGCGACGGGCAGGAACCATAGGACAGGCGTGATGATCGGGCGGCCGGCAAAACACTCGCCACAGCGCAGCGACGTGACCACGGTTGCGTCGACAGATGATAACTTTGATATCCCGCTCGGCGATCTGATGCGGGGTGAGCGGGCGACGCTGGGCAAATCGCTGCTGGATGTGCAGCGCGAGCTGCGCATTCGCGCCAGCTATATTGCCGCGATCGAGAATTGCGACATCTCGGCCTTTGATACGCCCAGCTTTATCTCGGGCTATGTGCGCTCTTATGCGCGCTATCTCAAGATGGAACCGGATTGGGTATTCTCGCGATTCTGCGTCGAATCGGGCTTTCAGCCGACGCATGGGATGGCGCCCTCTGCCTCGGGGCCAAAGCCGCAGCGCCGGCCCTCGGACCCGGCCGAGGCGCTTGCCAATCCGCGCGCATTGTTCATTCCGCAGCCTGAACCCTTCTGGTCCTCGGTCGAGCCGCGGGCCATCGGGTCGGTCATGGTTCTGATCGCGCTTGTCGGCGGGCTGGGATATGGCGGCTGGTCGGTCCTGCAAGAGCTGCAAAAGGTCAACCTGACCCCCGGTGATCAGCCGCCCGGCATTATTGCCACGCTTGATCCTGCGGCGG
Source organism: Paracoccus sp. (in: a-proteobacteria) (assembly GCA_030538705.1). GTDB lineage: Bacteria > Pseudomonadota > Alphaproteobacteria > Rhodobacterales > Rhodobacteraceae > Paracoccus. The sequence goes on from JAUNTL010000117.1 coordinate 3,721, forward strand.
GCACGACCCAGCCGATGACCGATGAAATCGGCGATCTGGCCGTGAACCTGCCCCAGCCTGAGGGGATCGACCGCGTTTACCGTCCGCAGGTGCTGGAGGTGCCGGTGCTGACCGCGCGCGACGGGCCGATCGCCTCGATCGACCCCGAATTGCCCACGCCCGAGCAACTGGCCGCAATCGGTGGTGCCACGGATGCAGCCCGGCCGGGCAATGTCGCGCCGGCTGCGGGCACTGCGGCCCCGCGCACGCTGGCGCAGGCGATGGATTACGGCCCGCAGCTTCCGGCCGATCAGATGGCGGTGCGCACCATCGCCCCCGACGCGCCCGAGCTGGAAATTCTTGCCGTGCGTCCGGCCTGGGTGCGGGTGACCTCGGCTGATGGCACGGTTTTGCTGGAAAAGACCATGAATTCGGGCGAGCGTTTTGCCCTGCCCAAGCTGGAATCTCCGCCGGTTCTGCGCGCGGGTAATTCCGGCGCGGTCTATTTCGCGGTCAACGGCCGCACCTATGGCCCGGCCGCGCCCGGCGCGCAGGTGGTCCGCGGTCTGGAGCTTTCGCCGGCGAACCTGACCGCGCGCTATGCTTTTGCCGATCTCTCCAAGGATGAGGATCTGCGCAACATGATCGCCGTCGCCTCGGCGGATCCGGGCCTGATGCCCGCTGATCCCGATGTCGTCCAGCCCGTGCCGCTGGGACAATAGGCACGGGGTTTTACGCATCTTCCCAAAGGCAAAGAGCGGCGCAGAAGCGCCGCTCTTTGCTGTTGCGCATGTCGTTCTGCGGCCTGCCTCAGATCGCGGTTGAATGCCCGGTTGCGGCCATGTCATAGGCATCAAGCATCCGCGCGATCATCCGCGTCAGCGGACGTGCCTCGGGCGGGATCGACAGGCTGGCATCAGTTCCGATCCGCACCATCTCGCCAAAGCGGTCGGCAATCGGGGCAAAAAGCGCACGCAGCGCCGCCACATCCAGACCGAAACGGCGCGTCATCTCGGCGGCATCAATGCGGAAATCGCACATCAACGCCTCGATCATGCGGGCGCGCCAAAGGTCTTCGGCGCTGAAGGCATGGCCGCGCGTGACCGCCAGCCGGCCGTCACGCACCGCCTTTGTATAGGCGCCCGTCGCCGGTGCATTCTGCGCGAAACCCTGCGGATAATGCGAGATCGACGACGCGCCAAAGCCCACCAGAACCCCGGCCTGATCGTCGGTATAACCCTGAAAATTGCGCCGCAGCAGGCCGGCGTCCTGCGCCTGGGCCAGCCCGTCACCGGGACGGGCAAAATGATCGATTCCGATCTCGACATAGCCATCGGCCAGGAACAGGTCGCGGGCGGTGTTGAACAGATCCAGCCGCGCCTGCGGCGAGGGCAGCGCATCCGAGGGGATCATCACCTGCCGCTTGGCCACCCAGGGCACATGGGCATAACCGTAAAGCGCCACACGGTCGGGCGACAGCGCCAGCAGCTTCTGAACCGATTCCGCGATACGGCGGTTGTCCTGATGGGGCAGGCCGAACAGGATATCCGCGTTCACGCTGGCAACCCCGCGCGCGCGGATCATATCGACGGCGCGGGCGGTCAGATCAAAGCTTTGTTCCCGGCCGATCGTCTTCTGGATCTCGGGGTCGAAATCCTGCACCCCGATCGAGGCCCGCGTCAGACCGGCCTCGGCCAGAGCATCCATGCGCGCGTCGTCGATCTCGTTCGGGTCGATCTCGACCGAGAATTCGGCCCCCTCGGCCAGCGGGAAGGCATCAAAGACCGCCCCCGCAACCGCGCGGATCATATCGGGCGGCATCAGGGTCGGCGTGCCGCCACCCCAATGCAGCCGCGACAATCTGACACCCGGCGCAAGGCGTGACCGGAGCAGATCCAGCTCGGCCAGCAGCACGCTGGCATAGGCCCGCACGGGATCGTCCGACTGTGTGCCCTGCGTCCGGCAGGCGCAGAACCAGCACAGCCGGCGACAAAAAGGCACATGCATATACAATGAGATAGCTGCACCTGCCGGGATGGCGCGCTGCCATGCCCCGACCTGATCGGGACCGATGGCGGTGCTGAACTGGGTGGCGGGCGGATAGGAGGTATAGCGCGGGACACGCGCGTCAAACAGTCCCAGCCGCGAGAGTTGCGATTCCTGCGTCATGCGGCTAGCTGTAGACAAAGAACAGGAAGCTACATTGACCCAAATCAAGCTTATGCCAGATGCCGGTCCTGCCCGCGATATCATGCAGAGCTGTGGCGAATGCCCGATCCGCTACCGGGCTGTCTGCGCGCATTGCGAGGCGGATGATCTCGCCCGTCTGGAACAGACCAAATTCTATCGCAGCTTTCAGGCCGGCCAGACGGTGATCTGGGCCGGGGACCGGATGGACTTTGTGGCCTCGGTGGTCGGTGGCGTCGCCAGCCTGACCCAGACGCTGGAGGACGGGCGCACCCAGATGGTCGGGCTGCTGCTGCCGTCCGATTTCCTTGGCCGGCCGGGGCGCGACCGGGCCAGCTATACGGTAACGGCGGTCAGCGATCTGCGGCTGTGCTGTTTCCGGCGCAAACCGTTCGAAGAGATGATGGCGCATAATCCGCGCATCCCCTCGCGCCTGCTTCAGATGACGCTGGACGAGCTGGATGCGGCGCGCGAATGGCTGCTGCTGCTGGGGCGCAAATCGGCGCGCGAAAAAATCGCCTCCTTCATCGTGATCCTTGCCCGGCGCGAGGCCGCGCTGCGGCGTGTGCGGCCGGGCGGGCGGATGCGGCTCGACCTGCCTCTGACGCGCGAGGCGATGGCCGATTATCTGGGGCTGACGCTGGAAACCGTCAGCCGGCAGTTTTCGGCCCTGCGCCGCGAGGGCGTGATCGAGGCCGAGGGCAAGCGGGTGATCGTGCTGCCTGATTACGCGCGGCTGGTCGATGAAAGCGGTGATGACAGCGACGGTGGCCCGATCATCTGATGCCGCGCACCTGCCAGGGGGCGCTGCCCCCTGAGGTGCTGCGCACCTCACCCCCGGGATATTTACCGACAAGAGACGGGGTATCTTCTGTCTTTAAATATCCCCGCCGGAGGCGTTCTTGGGGCCTGCGCCGCCCTGCCAGCGCGAGAGGTTGTCACGAATCGCCGTGATGCGCTGATCGGGCGCGGGATGGGACATCAGCCATGTCGCCGCCGGGCCGCGCGCGCCGCCCAGCCGGCCGAGTTTTTCGAACATGCTGATCTGTGCCCCGGCGCCCAGACCGGCGCGCAGCATGAGCGCCGTGGCAAAGCGGTCGGCCTCGTATTCGTCCTGTCTCGACAGCCGTGCGGCGATGGCGGTGGTCATCAGCCCGATCAGCCACGGCCCGATAAAGGGCACAAAGCGCCCGACCGTGCCGATCAGCACGCCGCGGATCACATTCTGGCCGGCAAAGTCGATCATGCGCCGGCGGGCATGGCCATGGGCGACATGTCCCAGCTCATGGGCGATGACGCTCGAGACCTCGGCCGGGGTGAATCGGCCCTGTTCCATCCCGTCGATGAATCCGCGCGTGACATAGACCCGCCCGTCCACCGTCGCCAGCCCGTTGATCGCCGGGATCTCATAGATGCGGGCCTGAATGCGCGGCAGGTCCATCGCGGCGCCGAGCCGGTCAAGCAGGGGATTGAGCGCAGAATGATCGAGCGCGGTCGAGCGCTCGGCCAGTTCCCGCTTCAGCCGCCAGACGGAAAAGAACCACAGCGCGACGGCATAGGCGAGGATGAGGATGATCGGGGTCAGCTTGAGCATGATCCGAACTTGGGGTCACAGGCGGGGGGCGTCAAGCGGCAGGCCGGCCGGCCGCCCAAAGGATCGCGCGCCGGGGGATCTGTCACCGGGCGCGCCCATGCTGCCCCGGGCCGGCGGTCAGCCGGTATCCGGCCGCAAGGTTGCGGCTCTCGCCGGATCAGCCCAGCACGCGCATCGCCTGTCCCAGCCCCTCAAGCGTCAGCGGCATCATCCGGTTCTCGAAGATCGTGCCGATCATGCCGACAGATCTTGTCCGGGACCAATATGCCCGGGGCACCGGGTTCAGCCAGACATGATCCGGCCAGGTCGCGGTGGCACGGCGCAGCCAGACCTCGCCGGCCTCGGGGTTCCAGTGTTCGTTCGCGCCCCCCGGCACGGCGATCTCATAGGGGGACATCGAGGCATCGCCGACAAAGATGCATTTATAATCGCGGCCAAAGCGGTTGAGGATGTCCCAGGTCGGGGTGGTTTCGCTCCAGCGGCGACGTGAATCCTTCCACACCGCTTCATAAAGGCAGTTGTGAAAGAAGAAATGCTCCAGATGCCGGAACTCGGCGCGGGCGGCGCTGAACAATTCGTCAACGATGCGGATATGGTCGTCCATGCTGCCGCCGACGTCGAGAAACAGCAAGACCTTGACGGCGTTCCGTCGTTCGGGCCGGGTCTGGACGTCAATAAACCCGTGATCGGCACTGGCGCGGATGGTGGCGGGCAGGTCCAGTTCGTGATCGGCGCCGTGGCGTGCCCATTGCCGCAGCCGTTTGAGCGCAACCTTGATGTTGCGGGTGCCCAGCTCGACACGGTCGTCGAAATCGCGGAATTCGCGCTTGTCCCAGACCTTGACCGCGCGGCGGTGGCGGCTGGCATCCTGTCCGATGCGCACCCCTTCGGGGTTATAGCCATAGGCGCCAAAGGGCGAGGTGCCGGCGGTGCCGATCCATTTATTGCCGCCCTGATGGCG